>JBCBGY010000094.1:0-16086 GCA_038526275.1 Pseudomonadota bacterium
GACGGCTATATGCCCGGGCAAACGGCTTCGTTGGCCGACGGTAACCTCAAGGTCTTCGTCTCTCGCCTGATCCCGCCAGCGGGAGAGGTGGTCGTGTCAATAAGCGGTGAACTCTCTACTCTCGTGGCGGGCAGCGGGACGATGGTCCAATCCGCGCAAGAGCCATGCCTGCTCAGGGTGGATAATGTCTCGGACAATGGCGCTCTCTTTTCCGCGGAATGCGGCGACGCCCTGCCCGCGCCGGAAGGCATCAAGGCTGGCGAGACAGCAATGCTGCACGACGGTGAGTTGCGGGTCTTTGCCTCCCGCATCGCGGACGGAAAGGCCCGTCTGGCGATCAATGGCGAACAAGTGACCCTGGCCGTCGGCCGTTCATCCCCCGTTGAGGTCGGTGATGCCCGGTGCCGGGTGGGGGTCGACTCGGTTGACAGAGGCCATGTCAGTGTAAGCGCCATTTGCGGAGATGACGTAACCGTCTCGGATCTGGTGAAACCTGGTTCAACAATTTTGCTTGCAGATGGGGCGACCCGGGTATTTGTGGGCGCTGTGGGGAATGACACGGTGCGATTTGCAGTGAACGGTCTGACCCAAAACACCGGTGCATCAGGTGACAGTGTCGCTGTGGATGATACATGTGCCGTCACGGTCGAAGATGTCACCAATGGCGCTGCAAGCTTCAGCTTTGACTGCGAAGGCTAGAAATCCCGGTCAAAACATTTCGCGGTTCGATGATCATTCCGTTGAGCCGTGAAGCCCCATTCTTATTGGCCCAAATACTTCCGCCGGAGGCGCCGCGCGGTACGCGCGGCCATGCCCAACGCCTGAGTAGGCCGCAAGGCCGTACGAAGGGGGCGGGAGCACCACCTCTTGACCAAAGCGATACTCAATATCCAGCGAGCCTTTTGTGCAGATGCCTTACCGTTCCGCTCGTGTCGGTCATGGTAACATCAACCGATTGGGCATCCCCGGGCACCGAAAGACTGACGCGCGGATTCTCGGACAGCGAAATCGAACCCGTCAGGCCAACATAACCCTGCCCATCAAGATCAATATCTACGTCTTCGACATAGCGCATCGGAATGAACAAAAGCGAAAGCTGATCCTTTTGCATGCCGGAATGAGACGGATGCTGGATATCCAGATCCATAACCTGCTGTCGCAACGAACCCGTGCTCAGTCCAGCGCCTCCCGCAACGGGCACCAACCCTCCAACGACGAGTTCCATGTCGCCCAAGGTGGCAAGGGCCAGTTCCGGGTCGGTTCCGGGCGGCGCCGCACAGGCGCCCTGCCCCGAAGTCTTCACGAAGGTTTCCGTAACAAAAAGCTGGCCGTCCGTCATCTCGGCAACCACATGTAGCGGCGTAGGGCCATTCACCCGCATGGTGACATCGAAAAAGAACCGGGGCTGCGGTTGGTCCATTTCGAAAACCGCCGATACGGGCATCGGGTTTTCATCAAGCACCAGGTAAACACGGCCCAAATTCAAACCGGTCGGCGCATTCACGAAGGCCGCAATCTGGGTACGTGCATCGTCGAAGGTGCGGTAGGGGGCGTCGATGGAGATATGCTGGCTACCATCCCTCAAAGCACGATCGTCAAAAAGCTGAGCTTTGACGGCGTCCCAAGCCTCCCCTGCCATTGCAGACGATGCTGTAACGCTCAGGCCAACGGCGAAAGCCATGCTTCGGATCATGGGTGCCTCCTCCAACTGTCCGACAATTGGACATGTATAACACAGTGGCACCGAGAGCCGGGCAGCCGACTTTAGTCGCACAACTTTCTTAGGAAATAAGAGTCCAGTGGCCCAACCGACCTGTTAGCCTTTTCCGCACAGCCAAAACTGCAAGCCTCGGAGAACAAACAATAAGGGGCGGCGTTTGGGTTTGGGTGCCGGAATGCCGGACGAAGGGAGGATGCCTTGCAAAAGGTTCTTTGGTCGTGGATCGCAGCCGGGTTAGTCTATCTGTTGGCTGGCCCAGCTATGGCAATTGATGTGCGCGCGGCGGTCTTGCGTGTGGACTATCAATCTGTTTTGCCGATCTCCCGCTTCGACTATCCCACAGACGATTTGGGCTTTGCCGGCGCCGCGTTGGCCGATCAGGACAACACCACCACGGGGTCTTTCCTCGGCCACACGTACGAAACAAGCACACAGGCCGTCGCGCCAGAGGAAGCGGATGCGGCCCTGGAAAGTATCCTGAGCGATGGCATCAAACTGATCGTCATTTTGGCCAGCCAAGATGATCTGCTCCGACTGACCGACAAAGCCGCCGAAGCGGGAGCACTCATCTTCAATGCTCAAGCCCCTGATATGGCCCTTCGCAGCTCAGCCTGTCGCGGCAACCTGCTGCATACGGCGCTGAGTAATGGTCAGAAAGCCGATGCCGTGGCCCAATTCGCGATCTGGAAAAAGTGGACAAACTGGTTCTTTGTCGCTGGATCCAACCCTGAAGATGTCGCCCTAGCCGACGCCTACCGGAAGGCCGCCAAGAAGTTTGGTGCCCGGATCGTCGAAGAACGGATCTTTGAAGATACGGGCGGATCGAGGCGCACAGATTCCGGTCATGTACTGGTCCAACGGCAGTTGCCAGTCTTCATGCAAGATACGCGCGACCATGACGTGGTGATCACAGCGGATGCCTCAGACTATTTTGCGGCGTATCTGCCCTATCACTTATGGACCCCCCGCCCCGTTTTGGGGTCTGGTGGGCTCGTGCCAGTGCAAATGCATGGCGGGCACGAAGCATACGGGGCAACGCAATTCCAGAACCGGTTCGAAAAGCTCGCCGGACGACACATTCGCGATGCGGATTACAATGTGTGGGCCGCTTTGCGTGCTGTCGGAGAGGCCGTGACCAGAGCCTCAACCGCCGAGCCGGATGGCGTTAAAGACTACCTTCTGTCCGATGCGTTCGAACTTGCAGGGTTCAAGGGACAGGAGGTCAGTTTCCGTTCCTGGAATGGGCAGATGCGCCAGCAAGTCATACTGCATGACGGTCGCATCACGGTCAGCGTCAGCCCCCAAGACGGTTTTCTGCACCAGCGCTCGCCTCAGGACACGCTGGGCCTGGATGAACCGGAATCTGAATGTACCGCCTTCAAGTGAGGATCTCCCCAATGAAATCCCTAGTGATGAGTTCAGCTTTGGCCCTCTTCGCCCTTCCCGTTTTCGCTGACAAAGCCTTTGTGTCGAACGAGCGCAGCAACACGATCACCGTTCTGGATATGGAAAGCTGGGAAGTTATTGGCGAATTCTTCGGTGGCAACCGTCCGCGCGGCATCACCATGAGCCCCGATGGCAGCATCCTTTACGTCTGCGCATCCGATGACAATCTGGTCCGCGTCTTTGACGCGGAAACCTACGAAGAACTTCCGTCACTTCCGTCTGGGCCAGACCCGGAGCTTTTCATCATCGAGCCCTCGGGCAAGCGGCTCTACATCGCCAATGAGGACGACAATCTTGTCACCGTGACAGACACCGAAACCCGGACGATCCTGGCGGAGGTCCCGGTGGGTGTGGAACCCGAAGGTATGGGCATGAGCCCGGATGCGAAATGGGTGGTCAACACATCCGAGACGACCAATATGGCCCACTTCATTTCAACCGATGACTACAAGATCAAACATAACGTGCTGGTGGACCAACGGCCCCGATATGCCCAATACACCGCCGATGGGACACGTCTTTATGTGTCATCGGAAATCGGCGGGACTGTCAGCGTGATGGATATCGCGCCCGACGGCACACCCACGATGGTGAAGAAAATCGAATTCGAGGTGCCGGGCGTTTTGCCCGAATGGCTGCAGCCGGTAGGGGTGAAAGTCACCAGTGACGGCAGCCGCGTTTTTGTTGCGCTTGGCCCGGCCAACCGCGTTGCCGTGATCGACGGCGAAAGTCTGGAAGTCCTGGACTATATCATTGTCGGCCAACGGGTCTGGCAGCTCGACTTCACGCCCGACGAAACGTTCTTGCTGACCACGAACGGCAATTCCAACGACATCACAATCATCGATGTGGCGGCTGAAAAGGCGATCAAATCGGTGCAGGTGGGTGAACAGCCATGGGGCGTTGTCACCCAGCGCAAGGGAGGATGACATGAAAAAACTAATGGCTGCGGCACTGGCCACGGTGTTGGGCGGGCCGGTTATGGCCGCGCCCCTCTGTGACGATCTCGGCTTTGCCGGGCTCTTGGCCGCCTGCAACCGCGGTGACACGATCAAGTTGACCCTGGCTTCGGGCCAACCACTGGGCGAAGATGTGGTTCTGCAATCCGGCGCTTACTACAAGCTTGAGATCACGGCGGACGGATCGGCGGAACTAGCGGTGGAAGGCAACGATTTCTTCCGGGCGATCTGGATGAACGAGATTGTCATCAACAAGATCGAGATCCGCCCGATGGCCATCGACTCGATCGAGTTCGACAAGGCCGGTGTGGCAGAGCTTTCCTTCATCGCGATCAAACCCGGCAGCCACGTCTTACGTATTCCGGGCTCTACGGGTGATGCGCAAAAGATCACGATCAGCATCCAATAGGAGGGCAGAGACATGAAAAAGTATCTGGCAATAGCATTCGTTCTAGCATCTCCGGCATTGGCCGATGGTCACGTGGATGCCGACACGGTCGCCAAGATTGAGGCCATGCTGGCAGAGATGAAGTGCCAAATGGATCCTGCTGACATCGAAGTTGAGGATGATGGCTACGAACTGGATGACGTGATCTGCGAAGGCGGCAAACAGTTCGACATTGCACTGGATTCAGACCTGAACGAAACAGGCCGCCGCGAAGAGTAACCGTGCGGTCTTGGCCTTTCGCCAAGGCCAGTGTCACATCGTATGTTCAATGGGGATCTTGCCCTGAGCACTTGTGTTCTGGGATAGGGAAGTTACGTGCACCGCTCAAGCATTGCGCCTATGCTGTGCCCGCCCGGAAAGAAAGAGACCCTATGACTGACCTGACGCCCCGCGAAATTGTGTCCGAACTCGACCGGTTCATCATCGGTCAAAAGGATGCAAAGCGCGCCGTCGCCGTCGCCTTGCGCAACCGATGGCGCCGCAAACAGCTGAGCGCGGATTTGCGCGATGAGGTCTATCCCAAGAACATCTTGATGATAGGTCCGACCGGCGTGGGTAAGACCGAGATCAGCCGACGCCTAGCAAAGCTGGCCAAAGCACCGTTTCTGAAGGTCGAGGCCACGAAGTTCACCGAAGTGGGTTATGTCGGGCGCGACGTGGAACAGATCATCCGCGACCTGACGGATGCCGCGATCGTACAAACCCGCGAGGAAAAGCGGGACGCCGTGAAGGCCAAGGCCCACCAGGCCGCCGAAGACAGGGTGCTGCGCGCGATTGCAGGCGAAGGTGCCCGTGAGCAGACCCTGAACATGTTTCGCGACAAACTGCGAAATGGTGAACTCGACGATACCATAATTGAGCTTGATGTGGCGGATACGTCGAACCCGCTTCAGGGCCTGGAGATCCCCGGGCAACCCGGAATGCCACCGATGGCTGGCGTCAATTTGGGCGACATTTTCGGCAAGGCATTCGGCGGACGTACTGTTCGGCGCAAACTGTCGGTTGCTGAATCTTACGACATGCTCATCGCCGAAGAGGCGGACAAATTGCTGGATGATGAAACCGTCATCAAGGCGGCACTTGAGTCCGTGCAGGAAAGCGGGATCGTGTTCATTGACGAGATTGACAAGGTCTGCGCCCGGTCTGATACGCGCGGCGCCGATGTTAGCCGTGAAGGCGTGCAGAGGGATCTGTTGCCTTTGATCGAGGGCACGACCGTTTCTACAAAACACGGCCCTATCAAAACCGACCATATCCTGTTCATCGCATCCGGCGCCTTTCACATCGCCAAACCGTCTGACCTTTTGCCCGAACTTCAGGGTCGTTTGCCGATCCGGGTCGAGCTGAGAGCACTGACTGAAGAAGACTTTGTGCGTATCCTGACCGAAACGGATAATGCGCTGACCCGACAATACAGCGCCTTGATGCAGACCGAAGAGGTTGAGGTGACGTTCTCTCCGGACGGGATCAACGCTCTGGCCCGGATTGCGGCAGAGGTGAACCAAAGCGTCGAGAATATCGGGGCCCGAAGGCTTTACACCATTATGGAACGGGTGTTCGAAGAGCTGAGCTTCAGCGCGCCGGATCGGAGTGGTGACGCTATTGAAGTTGACGCTGCTTTTGTGGATGAGAATGTCGGGGAACTCGCCCGGTCCACAGATATCAGCAGATATGTCTTGTAGCCCCATTCGTTTCTTTGCCGCCGCAGTTCTAACAGTGGCAGTGATGGCCTGCACACCACGGGCAAATCTCATGATTGTGCCCGACGAAGCTGGCGTGGGCACCCTGCAACGCATTTTCGTGGCAACCAGTCGCGATTACATTGAACAGGCGGGCGAATTTGCACCGTTCCAGCGTGGTGCCGTTAGTTTCGCGCAAGTGGATGTCTCGATCCCGCCAACGCACCAACCCGGGCATATCGATTTGCCGAAAGCTTCTGGCGCCGATCCGGCGGAACATATTGTCGCGACCAATGTGCAGCGCTATCGCAACGACCAGGAATTCCGAAACCTACTGCGACCGGCCTTGCGGGCCCACAGCAATGAGGCGGTCATCTATGTCCACGGTTTCAACAACACGATGGCTGATGGGGTCTTTCGGATTGCGCAGCTAAACCATGACCTGGATGGTGATGCCTTGCCGATGAACTATGCCTGGCCGTCCGCAGGCAATCCACTCGGCTATATCCATGACCGTGACAGCGCTTTGTATGCGCGGGACGGTCTGGAAGAAATGATGGAACAGGTCGTCCAGGCGGGCGCGCAGGATGTCATCCTGGTTGCGCATTCAATGGGCGCACTGGTTCTGATGGAAACCTTGCGGCAGTTGGCCATCGCGGGCAATCAACAGGTGCTGGGAAAGATCTCTGGCGTGGTCTTGATCTCACCGGACTTGGATGTAGAGGTCTTTCGCGCTCAGGCCGAACGGATCGGCCCTTTGCCAGAACCCTTTGTGATCTTTACGTCCAGCCGGGATCGGGCCCTGCGCCTGTCCGCGCGGCTGACCGGGCGTCGTGATCGGTTGGGAACGCTCTCCAACCCCGATGCCGTGGCCGATTTGCGAGTGACTTTGCTTGATGTCAGCCAGTTCCGCGACCCCGAACAGGCGCACTTTGCGGCTGCCACTTCGCCAAGCCTGTTGCGGATCTTGTCGCGACTGCAGGAAATTGACGGGGCTTTCCAACGTGGAGCCACGGGTCGAACAGGTCTTTTGCCTGGGACGGTGCTGACCGTGCAGAACGCGACACAGATCATACTGTCCCCTGTTGCAGCGCTTGGAGGTGCGGGGGCCCGATAAAATTTTCGGGTGTCGCTGCGCGATGCGGCGGCCTAGGATGGCACGTTCCCTGGCCCTGGCGATGCAATGCTGTCTTTCCTTCGCGAAAATATCCGGTGGCTTGCTGCCGGCATGCTCCTGACCTTTTGTTCGAGCTTCGGTCAGACCTTCTTCATCGCCATCTATGCGCAACATATTCAAACGGATTTCGGGCTCAGCGATGGCTCCTGGGGCCTGATTTACACGACCGGCACGGCAGCATCGGCCATCGTCATGATCTGGGCGGGTAGCTTGACGGACCGTTTTCGGGTCAGACATCTCGCGTCTGTGGTCTTGCCCGCGCTGGCGCTGGCTTGCCTAGCCATGGCATTTTTGCCGGCTGTCTGGGCCTTGCCGATTGTTGTCTTTGCGTTGCGGCTCTTCGGCCAAGGCATGACGAGCCAAATCGCAATGGTCGCAATGGCCCGCTGGTTCGACAAGAACCGCGGAAAGGCATTGTCTCTTGCCAGTTTGGGCTTTTCGATCGGCGAAGCTTTGTTGCCGTTGCTGTTCGTTGCGCTGATGCGCGTGGTGGACTGGCAGGTTCTTTGGGGGGTCGCTGCCCTGATCGCGGTGACAATCTTGCCGCTGGTCTGGATCTTGCTGCGCCAGGAGCGAACACCGCAAAGCGCCAGGGAGACCCTAAGCGCCACGGGCATGGATAACAGGCATTGGTCACGGGCCGAAGTTATGCGGCACTGGCTCTTCTGGTCCGCTGTGCCCTGCATCATAGGAATCTCAGCCTTTGTGACGGCTTTTTTCTTCCAACAGACCCACATCGTGGAGATCAAAGGGTGGCAGCACATCGATCTGGTCGCCCTGTTTCCTGTTTACACTGGCACGGCAGTTCTAACGGTGGTTCTGGCCGGTTTGGCAACCGATCGGTGGGGCACCGCACCGATGATGGGTTTGTTCCAGCTTCCCCTGGCTGCAGCCTTCATCGCAATGAGCTATAGCGAAAGCTTGGCTGGGGCCGCGCTGGCCTTGGTCCTGATGGGGATGACAACCGGATGCAATTCGACATTGCCGTCTGCCTTCTGGGCCGAATTTTTTGGTACACGCCACATTGGGTCGATCAAGGCGCTGGCCGCAGCAATCATGGTATTGGGTTCCGCTGTGGGGCCCGGTTTGTCAGGCGTCCTGATTGATTTTGGCGTCGGTTTTGAGCGACAACTCTGGTGGTTTGGGGTCTATTTCCTGGCCGCCTCTGCTATTCTGGGACTTGGAGTTCGGCGAGCGGGCCAAGTGCGTTTCGCAAGCCATTCGTCGTTTGATGCCTAGAACGCTCCGTTCCACACGCGTCAGGTGATCCAACTCTGTTGAGACAAACGTCTAGCCGGTTCGCAATCGCCTTAGATAGACGTAGTAGGCACCTTCGCCGCCATGGCGCCGATGGGCCGGCGTGACTTCTAAAACCAAAGAAGATACTGGCGGAAGTCGGAGCCACTGCGGAACTTGCCGCCGAAGAACACCACGGCCGGGCGAAAAGAAATCATGATCCGGCTGCCTCTGGCCTTGGCCCGTAATGACAAGCAACAAACGTTTGCCGCTCGCATGGGCCGATATTATGAAACTGCTCAAAGCCGGGTGAGCCTGATTGACTGTCATCCCGTGCAGGTCGATCCGCGCATCCGGCTGGATCTTGCCCCGTTTCATCTTGCCCAGCATCTTGGCATCCATTTGCGGAGCTGTCTTCACCGTTGCGGCATAGGCCAGTTCTGCGCCACCCGTGGATTTAACAGGTTGGCCATGGTCACCGGTTGCGGGCTTTGGAGGCAGAGGCGCAGGCTTTTGTTCCAGCACTGGTGCTTTCACCTGCTTTTTTAGTGGCTTGGCGCTTTGCGCAACCTGCTCCCACAACGCCCGTTCATCAGGGCGCAGACCTCTCGCTTTTTTCTTCCCCAATGATGTCGGATCGCATTATTCGCCGGTAGCGATCAGCACCCAGTTCGGGTCGTTCCCGGTCATTTGCCGTGAGAATGTCCAGACATCGCGCTGCCGCTTGATCTGATTCGGATCACCTTCGATGATCTCGCCCTCGCTGTTGCGAACAACAGACGTCAGTTCGCCGACGAACTTGACTGTCACTTCGCCGGTATTTGTGGCCCGGTCAAAGGTCGAATCCTGTAAGCTGATCTCGCGAATTCCGACAAAGTTCGCTTCGACCTGTACGCCCTGATCTTCGCGGGCTGCGACAACATCGACGAAGGTCTGGAACACGTCCTCGCCCAGGAAATCCTTCACCTCATCCAGCTGCCCGCTTTCGAACGCCATCAGAATCATCTCGTAAGCACCACGGGCGCCATGCAGGAAGTCCGAAACCTGGAACGAAGGGTCCGTCAGCTTCATCGCGGCAAGCGCCTTGGCCGCGTCGGACCCCTCTTCGACATGGTCGGTGATATCGCGATCCACCCCACCTTCGATCACCTCGAAGTCACGACGGGCGCTGGATCGGGCGTCTGCAGGACCAGAAACGCTGGTGCGCGGTTTTTCATACCCCTCGCGCGTGCCCAGCACAGACCGTAGGCGCAAGATCAAAAAGATCGCAATCCCGGCCAGGACCAGTAGCTGAATGACGGCAGAGTTCATGAGAAACCTCTCGAAGCGGCTGGGTTGGTTTTTTTAACTCACCGCACATATGTAGGCGAGTGGGGAGGGCAAGTCCACTAAACTGCCCAATCGCGACTTTGGGGACATTACCTTGAGACTATTACTGCTGTTTATTGCGATTCCGTTGATCGAAATCGCCTTGTTCATCCAAGTTGGGACCCGGATTGGGCTGTGGCCGACGCTCCTGATTGTCGTGATCACAGCTTTTTTAGGGACTTTCTTGGTGCGACAGCAGGGTTTGCAGGTGTTGGGACAGGTTCAACGCTCATTTAATGAGCTAACTGACCCGGTGGAACCCCTGGCCCATGGCGCAATGATCCTGTTTTCCGGTGCATTGTTGCTGACCCCTGGCTTTTTCACCGATGCGCTCGGCTTTCTGATGCTTGTTCCAGCCGTGCGCATGAAAGCGTTTCAGCTCATCCGGAGAAATGTTCATGTGGCGGGTTTTTCGACCCACAACACCGCCCAGCCCCAGCAACCTCGTCCAGGCGCCGGACCTGTCATCGATGGAGAGTTCGAGGAATTGGAACCCAAACGAGGCCCATCTGACACGCCGTCAGGGTGGACGCGCCATTGATGCCAATCATCTGACCTGATAACGACCCCGCGACGCAGAGACGATAAATCAGGAGTTTTTCATGGCCGAGGCCAACGAGAATGGCGCCGCAGCCCCGACCCCCCAAGTGAACATGCAGGTTCTGGGGCAGTTCATTCGGGATATGTCTTTCGAGAATATTGTGGCCCAGAAGGGCATTCAGGGCGAGGTCAAACCCGATGTCTCTGTCCAGGTCAACTTGGACGCCAAGAAGCGGCCAGTTGATGACCAGTACGAGATTGTTCTGAAGTTCAACATCGAATCGAAGAACAAGGAAGACCAGGCGACGCTGTTCCTGATGGAACTGGAATATGGTGGCATCTTCCTGGTGCAGAACGTGCCAGACGAACAGCTTCACCCATTCTTGCTGATCGAATGCCCCCGGATGCTTTTCCCGTTCGTACGCCGGATCGTCAGTGATGTGACCCGGGATGGCGGCTTCCCTCCGCTCAACATGGAAAACGTGGATTTCATGGCGCTGTACCGCCAGGAATTGACCCGCCGTGCCGAGGCTCAGAAGGCCGAAACC
Organism: Pseudomonadota bacterium; assembly: GCA_038526275.1. GTDB lineage: Bacteria > Pseudomonadota > Alphaproteobacteria > Rhodobacterales > Rhodobacteraceae > 188UL27-1. The sequence continues at coordinate 11,122 of JBCBGY010000094.1, forward strand.
CAGCCTTCCTAACGGATCACAAAAACAGACTGCGTCGCGTGCCGCGCGACGCGGGCCGCATTGGGGCCGAGCAAGTAATCTTTCAGCTCTGGCCTATGCGCACCCATGACGATGACATCGGCTGCGACCTCGGTCGAAACCTTCAGGATGCAGTCGTAGATCGTGCCTTCCACCACATGAAGTTGCGTAACCCGATCTGCTGGCAGCGTCTCGGCGGCCCAGCTTTTTATCATCTCCTGCGCATTTGACAGCATCTGGCGCGAATGATCCGGGCCAAGCATGTTGCTGACAATGGCCATCCCGCTGTCCGGGACGACATTGAGCAAATGAAACGAAGCGTCGGGAGCGGTCAGAAGCTCCATTGCTGCTTTGGCGACCCGATTTGCGCCATCTGGCTGATTTATGTCGATGGCAACGAGGGCTGTTTTGAACATCTCTTGGTTCCTAGAAGGCGGGCTGCGTTGCGCGAGGCCGTTGGAGCATCACGACACCAGCCAGAAGCAGCAAAGCCGGGATGAAGAACAGCTCCTTCGGGAACCGATCATTCTCGACCTGCATTTGGGTGATAATCACGGGGCTATCGCCATAGAAGTCGTACTCATTGCCCAGTGCCTCGAAATGCGGTGTTCCGGGGAACGGCTCCTCCAACAGCAGCTTGTCTTCCTCAACAAGCGTGGCGAGACCCTGATCGCTGAGTGCACCCAAGACATCGCCTGGCTTTGCTGGCACCGAGATGGTCACCGGTCGGACATCGCCGGTGTCGAAGTCTGGCCCTTCGATCGTCAAGCGGATGTCTTTGTCAGCCTCTAACGCTGTCAGCGTCTCTATTGCCGCTGGCCCTTCGACCGTGGTGTATTTCTCGCTCACTTGATCGAGGAAGAAATCCGGTCGGAAAAGCATGAACGCGATGAAAAGCAACGCGACCGTCTCGTACCATCGCGACTTTGCGATGAAGTAGCCCTGCGTCGCCGCGGCAAAGAGCAACATCGCGATCAAGGCTATGATGAACACGAGCACCGCTTTGGCCAAACCCACATCTATCAGCAACAGGTCAGTGTTGAAGATGAAGAGGAACGGCAGAAGCGCGGTTCGGATGTCATAGGCAAAGCCCTGGACCCCGGTTTGAATCGGATCGCCGCGACTGATCGCTGCCGCCGCGTAGGCCGCCAAGCCAACAGGTGGCGTATCGTCGGCCAAGATCCCGAAGTAGAAGACGAACATGTGCACGGCGATCAGCGGAACGATCAGGCCGGACTGTGCGCCGACGCTGACAATGACCGGGGCCATCAGGGACGAGACCACGATATAGTTCGCGGTGGTCGGCAACCCCATGCCCAGGATTAGCGATAAGACTGCAACAAGGAACAGGAGGATCATAAGGTGTCCACCAGAGATCACCTCGATAACCTGGCCAATAACCTGGTGCGCGCCTGTCAGGCTGATCGTGCCCACAATGATGCCAGCGGCACCCGTAGCAACACCGATCCCGATCATGTTTCGCGCACCCAGGATCAGGCCTTCCACAAAATCCCGCCATCCCTGCAAGGTTTGGCCGCCGACATCCTGGCCTCGGAAAATAGCCTTTAGCGGACGATGGGTCAGCGCGATGATGACCATGAAGATTGTCGCCCAGAAGGCCGAAAGTGCTGGGGAGAGGCGTTCGAGTGAATCTGTTCGAACCATCAGGTTCCAGATCAGGATGAAGATTGGCAGTGCGAAGTAAGCGCCGCCGAGCAGGGTCGGGGTCAGGCGAGGCGCAGCAGGAACCGGTGCATTAGGATCATCCATTTGGATGTCGGGTAACTGCGCCGAAACATAAAGCAAGATCAGGTAGATCACCCCGGCAATAGCCACTGATCCGTAGACGCTTTCTGGCATGATCGGATCAAGCAATGAGCGAATGCCAATCATTGCAAAGGTGCACAGGCCCAGGAAGATAAAGCCCGACAGGAACAGAAGCATGATCATAGCCACGTTGATCTGCCGTCCGGGTTTTTCGAGACCTTTCAGCCCCATCTTCAGGCTTTCCAGATGCACAATGTAAAGCAGCGCGATGTAGCTGATCACAGCGGGAAGGAAGGCGTGTTTAACCACGTCGATGTAGGGAATATTGACATATTCCACCATCAGGAACGCGGCGGCGCCCATAACAGGCGGTGTGAGCTGGCCATTTGTCGAAGATGCGACCTCGACCGCGCCTGCTTTCTCTGCCGGAAACCCGATCCGCTTCATCAGTGGGATTGTGAATGTACCGGTTGTAACTGTGTTGGCGATAGAGCTGCCCGAGATCATTCCGGTCATCATGGAGCTGAGGACAGACGCCTTGGCCGGCCCGCCCCGCAACGCCCCGAGCATGGCAATGGCCACCTTAATGAACCAGTTGCCGCCCCCTGCCCTGTCGAGCAATGCGCCGAACAGGACGAACAAAAAGATCATCGTCGTTGACACGCCAAGCGCCACGCCAAAGACGCCCTCGGTTTGCATCCAGTAATGGCCGAGCGCCTTGGTGAAGGAAGATCCACCGTAATTCGTGATGTTGCGCGCCCATTCGGAGTAACCGCCGAAGAAGGCGAACGCGATGAACGCACCGGCGATGATCACCAGAGGAAGCCCCAGCGAGCGATAAACGGCGATCATCAGGACAACCATGCCAGTTGCCGAAACGGCGACATCGGTGGGTGACCATAGGCCCGGTCTGTCCGCGATCTGGAAGCGGAAGATCACCAAGTAGAGACAAGCTCCAACGCCGAGGATCAGCAAGACCCAGTCATAGGCGGGAATTCTATCGCGGGGTGCGGACTTGGTTAGTGGAAATGCGAGGGTTGCGAGCATGATCGCAAAGGCCAAATGCACGAAGCGGGCTTGGGCTACAATATTCGCGAAAATACCGATCCCGGTGGCCTGAGCGATAATACCCGGCAGTTGGGAGGCGATGTAAAGCTGGAAAAGTGACCAGACAATGCAGGTTCCAATGATCAGTCGAGCTTGCCAAGCGGCGGTTGGATTACGCGCACCGGTATCGGCCTCTGCCACCATATCATCGGCGGAGCGCTCCTGGGTCCCTGTGTTCATGGTACCCCTCCTGCATTTTAGATGTTCAAACTGTCGCGCCCCCGAAACAGGAGCGCGACGAAAGAGGGATTACTCCACCAAACCCAGCTCTTTATAGGCTTTTTCGGCGCCGGGATGGAGCGGTGCTGAAAGACCATCTACCACCATTTCCTCAGCTTTCAGGTTAGCAAAGGCCGGATGCAGGCTGCGGAAATCTTCCAGATTTTCCATCACGGCCTTGGCCACCACATAAACAGTGTCTTCCGGGATCTCTGCAGAGGTGACAAAAGTTGCACCAACGCCAAAGGTCTCGGTATCGCCGTCAGTCCCTGCATACATGCCGCCAGGAATAGTGGCTTTGCGGTAGAACGGATTATCACCGACCAATTTGTCAACCGGAGCACCTGTTACGCTGACCAGACGTGCGTCGCAGGTGGTTGTGGCTTCCTTGATCGCCGCTGCAGGGTGACCAATGGTGTAGATCATCGCATCGATATTGCCATCGCACAGTTGCTTGGCCATTTCGGAGCCCTTGTATTCGGTCGCCAGGGCCAAATCACCCATGCCGATGCCGAAGGCTTCCATCACGACTTCCATCGTAGCGCGCTGACCAGAACCGGGGTTGCCGACATTCACGCTTTTGCCTTTGATGTCCTCAAAGCTTTCGATCCCGCTGTCACCCCGAACAACGAGGGTGAAGGGTTCCGGATGCACAGAAAAGACCGCGCGAACTTCGGGGAACGGGTTTTCGGCGAACTTCGATGTGCCGTTATACGCATGGTATTGCCAGTCGGACTGGGCCACACCGAATTCAAGCTCTCCAGCCTTGATCGTGTTGATGTTATAGACCGAGCCACCAGTGGACTCGACCGCACAACGGATACCGTGCTCTTTCCGGCTTTTGTTCACCAGACGGCAGATGGCGCCACCCGTTGGGTAGTAGACACCTGTAACTCCACCGGTCCCGATGGAGATAAACTCCTGGGCGCCAGCAGAACCACCGAAGGCGATCCCCACCGCCGCCAACGTGCCCAGAACAAACGTCTTCATCGCGTTACTCCCTGTTTTGCTTGCCTTTGAACGGCAATGCTGATGCCTCAGTAGAGACAGCGAATCAGACCATGGCAAGTAGGGCAAATTGCCCATACGGAAACCAGGCGACCTTCTTCGGCAAACGCCGAAAAACAGAGCGGTCGGTCTTGCTCTTCTTCGTCAATTTCACTTAGGTGGAGCCGCCATCTTGGAGGCCAAAAGATGTCTCACGTTTTCCCACGTCACTCCCATGCTCGCCTGCCAGAAGTGGCTCGTGGCGATGGTGTGTATCTCTATGATCGGTCCGGCAAAGCCTATCTTGATGGGTCAGGCGGTGCCGCGGTGTCTTGTCTTGGCCACGGCGATCCCCATGTCACTGCAGCGATCAAGGCGCAGTTGGATGAAGTCGCCTTTGCCCATACCGGCTTTTATACATCGGCACCTGCTGAGACTTTGGCACGAAGGTTGGCAGAACAGGCCCCTGGGGACCTAAACCACGTTTACTTTGTATCCGGCGGATCGGAGGCGATGGAGGCGGCGCTTAAACTCGCACGCCAGTACATGTTGGAAAGTGGTCAACCGCAACGGCACAAGATCATCGCCCGGCGGCAAAGCTACCACGGCAACACGCTTGGGGCATTGGCAACTGGTGGCAACCAGTGGCGACGGCAGCCATTTGAACCCTTACTTCTGACTGTGTCACATGTGAGTCCCTGTTACGCTTATCGGGACAAATCCGAAGGTGAAACTGCCGAGGCTTACGTCGACCGACTGGTTGGCGAGCTTGAGCAGGAGATTGACAGGTTGGACCCAGAGACAGTCATGGCCTTTGTTGCGGAGCCTGTGGTTGGGGCGACCATGGGCGCTGTCCCGGCTGTCGGA
>JBCBGY010000095.1:0-12189 GCA_038526275.1 Pseudomonadota bacterium
TCCTAGGCAGCCTAAAGGCCCGCTTCCCGGACCAGAACACGAGCGATCTGGCGCAGCGCCAGACCAAACTGGGACACGCGCTCGCCTTTCGCCCGGATGGTTCCACGGATCAGGCCGATCTGGCCCTGGTTGAGAGAGTCTGGAACCGCCGTCACACGGAACCAGTTCTCCACGGGTATCGTATCGGTGGCACCGCCCGACAATGTTTGGATGGGGCCACCCGATGCCGCCAGCAGCTCCTGGGGCTCAATCCGCTCGGATCGCGCCACGGCCATGTCGGTCAGGGTGACAGTGATCTGTGCTATGCCCGGATCGTCAGGGATAAATTGCCCGGCCCGGTTATCGCCCAACAAAGTTCGGTCCGTTTCCGTAATGTAGGCGGTAAGTCGGGCCGAGCTCGGATCCACCACCCGACCCAGGAGCGTGGTGCTGGCCACCCATTGTCCGGGGCTCAGACGCGGGTTCAAATCCATCACGATGCCCGGCGCACTGGCCGAGAGGCTGAGTTGAGCTTCTGTCGCAGCGAGTGCGGCCAGGCGATCCTGCTGAAGTGCCCGCTGGCTTTTGAGCGTGATCGTGTTCGCCAGATCCTCGGCCACTGACGTTTGACGCCGACTTTGCGTTTCGATGCGGTTTAGTTCCGCCTGCAACGCGGCGCGCTCAGCAGTAATGCTTGGCAAGGCGAAGGTGAAGGTCGGCATGCCTGCCGAAACATCCTGTCCTTCGACCACGTGGATCTCAACAAGTTGGGCATTGTGCTGTGGATAAATGTCCTGATGGGTCCCGGCGAAGTAGAGGGCCGGCAAATGCACCGTTTGGGGAAACGGCCAGGCCAACAGCCCTACCACTGTGCCAAAGATGGTGATGGTCAGGAAGAAGCGTGGTGCCCGCATGATCTGGCCTCGACGGTCCCACCATTCGCCCATCTCGCGCAGAATGGGCCTGGCGATGAAAAAGTAAAGTTCCACGACGAACAGAAGAACGCCGAGGGCCTTGAAGAACATGTGGTAGACAATCAGTGCAATTCCCAGAAGCAAGAAGAACCGGTAGATCCAGGTCGCATAGGCGTAAAGGATCATCCGGCGGCGCAATGGCCGCGGCAGGGGTTCCGGCACCGGATCGGTCACACCAAAAAGTGCCCGGCGCAGATACCAACGACCTAGCGCAAAGGCACGAGGCTGCAGGTTCTGGATCCCCCAGAGATCGGACAAAAGGTAGTATCCATCGAACCGCATGAACGGATTGAGGTTGATCAACAGGCTCAGGACCCATCCGGTTGTCGCAACCATGAAGGCCGCCATCCGCACCGGGCCATCTGGCAGAAAGACCCAGAGAACAGTTGCCAGCGCAGCCAGCGCCAGTTCCACGCAGACCCCGCCCGCATCAACCATTACGCGGTCGCGGCGTCGTTTCAGTCGCCAGGCTTCAGACACGTCCGTGTAAAGGATCGGGAAGAGAACCATGAAGGCGATGCCCATCTCTGGCACCTGACATCCCCGGCGATGGGCCTGGTAGGCATGCCCGAGTTCGTGCAGCGATTTGGTCACGGCCAGCGTAACTGCGATCCCCGCCAGGGAACCCAGGCTCGCCAGCGATCCGGCATAGGCCCAGAAGGCTTGGCTTTGCCGGCTGACCATCCAAAGGCCCAGCAAGGCCAGTGCCATGAACAGAAACGTTGCGCCCCGGCTGAATAAAGGGGCAATCCAGGGCCAGGTGGCCTTTAGAAACGGGTCAGGACGAACCAGGGGAATACGAAAAAACAGGTAATTGCGGGTCAGCCACTGGACGAGGGTGCGTCTGGTTCGCGCGCGCTCCGCCGCCAAGATGGCTGGCGCCTGGTCCTGGGTCAGATGATTGCGGGTCAGAAACCGTTGCACCGTTTCAATCGACGCGTCATCGAGAGAGGCTTTGTGCTTTTGCCAGTAGGCGGTCTTTAGCGCGGCGACGGTCCTAGAGCCCCAGAGCCCAAGGATCTGAAGTGTCTGATGCCCCACCTGGAAATAGCGATGCCGCAAGGGATCATAGACGACCCATCGCGCACCACCATCCTGCCCCGGTGCGCCCTCGCTGATCCGCAGGTCCGTGCGGAGGGCGGGCAGCGATTGGGCCGACGCGTCCATCAAAGGCCGGTGGTTTGCCGCAGCCAAGAGATCGGGCGGCGCAGCACGGCGTACCATAGCGGCACCTGTTCACCTGACACGCTAGCCATGCCACGCGCGCCAAGGGCTAATCCCTCTGGCGGATCAATGAGTTCGGCGCTGACATTGTGGGCCACCGTCCCGTCTTCCTGCAGCGTTCCACGATAGCTGAGGTCCGATATTTCCGCCGCCACGGGCTGCAATGGGTTGGCGTCCAGGAAAATGCGCACAGGAGCGTCCATCGTCATGACAGCCTGATCCGACAGCGCGATGGTCAAGGCCACTTCCAACTGTGCTGGATCGACCAGTTCCATAATCTCTTCACCGATCGCGACGGGTTGAGCGATCAGGTCGCTCGCATTGTCGAAGATCACCACGCCGGCGCCGGTGCTGAGAACCGACGCTCGGTCGAGCCGCTGGCGGGCCAGATCAGCGCGCGCCTTGGCGACGGCAGCATCGGCCTCTGCCACGGCGATGTCGCGCGCGGCAGACTGATCCAGGAAGGATCCGCTGCGCAACTTGGTCAGCTCTGCCTCGGCCACTGCAACTTCTTGTTGCGCGATCTGGAACGCGTTGCGCAGTTCCGTATCCTCAAACCGAAACAGCAGATCGCCTTGTTGCACCATCTGATTGGGCCGAACCGCAACTTCAGCGATCACACCGTCCAAGGGAGCCGCCACAATCACCGGATCCCGCCCGACGATCGTCGCGGGCGCCAAAGCGGTTAACGGGACTGGCACAAACGCCAACACCAGAACAGAAAGAGCCACCGCACCCGTAACCAGCTTCCGTACGATGCCGCGGCTGCCGGGATGGCGTTTGCCAGTGAGTGCACGCAGGGCGTGATCGTAGGCCCCGATCAGATGTTCGGCCACGCTGCTTTGCCGGGCCGACCAGGGCGCACGCCGCACAAACAATAGGCCGCCTGGTGCTGCTTGGCCTCGGCGGGCCGGAAAAGGGTGCCAGTAGAAGCCTTTGAAGGGAAACGTGCTGGCTTCTGGTCCGTCCGCATGTTTGGGCAGGAGCCACATCAAAGCATCCGCCCCCGCTTCTTCAGCGATTGCCCGGTTGAGCGTTTTCTCAAGCCACACAATGAGCGGCGCGTTCTTTTCGACCGTAACAACCGAGGAGGCCGCCTGCAGCTTCAGCCGCCGTCCGGCGCGGTAAAACAAGAAGGCCTGGTCGAACCCCAACAGCCGTTGGGCTGCGTTGACCATGTGGAATTCCAGCTCCGGGACACTGGAGATCTGTCGGATTTCCGCATCAAGTTGCAGCAACGCTAAAGCGTTTTGTAGCTTGGTCTCGGCGTCGGCATTGGAACGTCCGCGTATGTTGGTCTGATCGTTCATGGGCCCGAAAAGGCCGCGCGACCGGTCATCCCGGCCAACACGCCGGCTGGAACCTCAGGGATCGACGCGCGGATCTTGATGGTCCGGCTGACGGGATCAATGGCCGCGCCTACCCGCGACACGGTCAGATCCATCACTTGTTCCGTCTCAAAAATCTGGAACCGGAAGGCTGAGCCGGGTTCCAGCCATTTCAGCCAGATTGATGGCACGATCAACTCGATCTCTAGGTTTCGGTCGTCCAGAACGGTCAGCAATCCGTCTCCGCTGCGGACGCTGGCATAGGCCGCACTTTCCAGGTCGACCACGCGCCCGTCGAATGGGGCCGTTATGGTGCAATGCCGTTCCTGCTGGCGCAGCGCTTCGGCTTCGGCTTCTGCCCCTTCGGCCTGGGCTTGGGTCACCCGCAGTTCACCCTTGGGCGCAGCACCCGCACGGTCCAGCCGGGCAATGGTGTCGAACCGGGCCTGTGCGGCGGCCTGGCTTTTCTCGGCTGCGGTGATCTCGGCGCGCAGCACGGCGCAATCAATCTCGGCCAACAGATCGCCTTCCGCAAAGGCCTCGCCCGGGCGCAGCGGAAAGGTCACCACCTGGCCACTGATCTGGCTGGAGAGCAGGACCTGGTGGCGCGACACGACCAGCCCATCGGCGAGAAAGTCCTGCGCGCTCAAAGCACTGGCCGCGACACCCATCGCCAGACCTATCACCGTGCCCGCGCGTGCGACCATGCTTACCCTCCGACAATCACACCGGTCTCAGTGCGGCGCTGATAGATGCGCCGCCCTCAACTTGCTGAGCGGTCACCCCGCCGCTGCCACCATTTGCGCAGAACATGGGACATTTCGTCAACGCTTTCCGAGCCCGTCAGGTCGCCATCGTAGCTGTCGAGCCCGATCGAGGCATAAAGGTTGGCATAGGCGTTTTGCATGTCAGCGAAAGCAACGTCCGACCGCAATTCCGCAAGCAAAAGCCGATACCGTTCGCGCACCCGCTGCTGCTGCGACGCCGCACCTGCGTTGAATTCTCGGTCGATTTGTGCGGTCAGACGACGCTGTGCCGCCAAAACCCGTTCGGAGGTATGATATTCTCCGTGGATCGACTTGAACCGCTCGCGGCTGACCAAAACCTGCGTCGCAACGGCCTGTGTCAGCGCCAAAGCGCGGGCATCGAGCAACTGCCCCCCCGCCTCTACCGTCCGGCGTCGTTCCGGCAACCGCGCAAGGCGCAGCAGGTTCCAGGTACTGCGCGCCCCCGTGGTCACCCAGTCTTCATTGGCGAGCAGATCGTTGGTGGAAAAATTGGCGCCCAGAAACAGTTCCAGATTGGGCAGGACTTCCAGCGTCGCCACCTGATCTTCGCGCTTGTTGATCCGCTGGCGGTAGGTGATCTCGCGCAATTCTGGACGGTTGAGCATGGCCGAGCGGATCATCTCTTCCGCGCTCATCTCCAGCTGCGAGTTATGGCGCCCCCGCTTGGGCAATTCCACGTGGAAATGCGACCCGATCGGCAGGTTCATCAGCGCTGCAAGCTGTCGCTTCGCCACGGACAGGTCGCGGCGGATGGCTTCCATGTCCTGCAGATCTTCCAGAATATCGCGCTGGAACCGAAGCTGTTCTGTCTGGTCTGCTTCCCCGCTCGCAACAAGCCGGCGCGACTGCGCCAGCGCGCGTTCGCCTTCGGCTTTCAACGCATCAATCTGGCCGAGCAGGCGCTGAGCGCTGACGGCACGCCAGTAGGACGTGCGCACATCTTCGATAATCCGGTTGGTGGCCGCGCGGCGCTGTTCCAGCGCGATCAACACCTCATCAGCCTGTTGCTGCGACCGGACATAGGAGATGCCGAAATCCAGAATGTCCCAGCTGAGCGTCAGATCTCCGGTGGTGACATCGCGTTCGGTCGAACGTGTCCCAAGCCCGCCCGGATCTGGGCCATCGGGCAGCGGCACGCTGCGCCCACCGGGATCGTTGTTGCGCGATGTGTATTCGGCGCTCGCGATCAGGTTGGGCAGCATATCAAACTCAGACAGACGCAGTTCGCGGCTGCGCAGAGCCTGTTCTTTCAGCTCCACCTCACGATCGAGGTTGTATTTGATGGCCCGCGCCATCGCATCATAAAGCCCGATTGCGCCCGAAACCGGTTCTTGGTCCTCTTGCACGTAAGAAGACAAGCGCCCGTCGGCGATCAGTTGCAGCTCTTCCTTGGTGAGCGGTTCCGGCATGATGGTGCCGCATGCCCCCAAGGCCAGCACCAAAGCACCGGCCGATACGCGTTTCCCGCTGCGTATGAATTGTAGTGGTTTGGTGGCCTTTGGCTCTTTCATGATTTTACCCCATGTCCCAACATGTTTACAGAGCGTCTCGCAAAGCGGCGGTCTGTAGTTCTTGGTTGTTTGCTATTCGGTCCACGCTCTCGGCAAAGGTCTCGCCGTAGTCAACGGGCTCCGACACGATCGTGCGGATCCGGCCCTCTTCTGTCCGGTCGAGTGTGGCAACGAGGCCAACATCTTCACCTGTTCCTTCTTGGAGTCGCAGATAAATTTGCGAAGGACCCTCAAAGGTCGAACGGTCGATTTGTACCCTATCTAAGTCCAGCGCAGTTATCCCAGCGGGCAGCGCCTGCCCCTCAGCCAGCGCAACGGTACCGTTTGGCAAGCCGAACGCCACTATGGCCGCTGATCCTGACTGGCTCGTCTGGATCGTCAGCGCGGCGGAGTCATTGGAGCCGGTTTCGCGCAAAACCACAGTCGTCTCGACCTCGGTTGCGTCGAATTCGCGAAACGGTTCAAGATTCACTTTCGTGTCAAACGTATCGACACCACCAATTCCAGGGAGTTGATCAATTGTGTCGAGCGTTTGTGTGACCGGCAATCGCGACAAGGTGGGTGCCAACCCAACAAACACTTCCGGCTCAGCCGCCAACAAACGCCCGCCAAAGCCGTTGAGGTTCCCAACCCCGTTGACCGCAATGGTCACAGGGCCTTCGGCTGCTAGTGAAGGAATGGCGGACAAGGACCGAATATCGTCGGCGGTCTCGTGGACCACATCCTCGACCAGCAATTCAGGCCGTTCCAGATCTGGGGTCTCTGGCAAACCGTCCGGGTCGTGATTATCGAGCAGACTATCACCCAGGAAGATTTCCGGATCATCTTCCGTAAACGGCGCATCATCCACGACCTGAATTGTCACCGTAGCAGTGCCTTGACCACCTGCATTGTCGACGATGGTGTAAGTAAAGGTGTCCGTGTCAAAATCCAGTTCTTGACCATTCGGATCATAGGTGAAGCTGCCATCCGGGTTGATCGTCAGGAGCACTCCAGAGGGTAGTGTGATCGGCACACCGGGGGTGATTGCCTGGCCATTCACCGCTTGCACTTCGATTGGGTCGCCGTCCGGGTCGCTATCGGGCCCCGACCCGTTATCTTCCAAGACATTGCCTGTGACAGGGTCGGTCCCGGTTGTGGTAAAGGTATCGGGCTGTGCCTCCGGATCATCATTGACCGGCGCAATTACGACGCTGACGGTCGCGACATTCGATACTGCACCATCCGCGTCCGTGATCTGATAGGTGAACGTATCGGTTGTGTCATCGTTTAGCGCAGGCGTGTAAGTTACGGTGCCGTTGGCGTTGAGCGTCACCGTCGCGCCTGAGGGTAAAGTCACCGTATCGCCCGCCTCGACCGGCTCACCCGCAATCTGCGTAATGGTAAACGTATCGCCATCCGGATCGCTGTCATCATCAAGAAGTGTCAGTACTTCCGGCGTGTCTTCGGTAACTGGAATGTTCAGATCGTCCACAGCAACAGGCGGAGGGTTGTTCACCGTCCACGTGAACGTTGTGGAGACCTGAGCGCCCAGCGGGTCGGTTGCCGTAAGCGTCACGGCGTAGGGGCCATCGACCGAGGCCGAAGAGTCGAGCGTGCCAGAGATTTCTCCCGTCGTCGGATCAATGGACAGACCTGGCGGCAGGTTGGTCGCACTGAAAGTCAATGCGTCCCCATCCGGGTCCGTAAAGACCGCGCTGGCATCGATAGGCGTGATCGTGTCTGAGTCGTCGTTTATCTGATCAGGAATACTGACACCCGTCAGCGTGGGCGGGTCATTGGACGGCACAATTGTGATATCCAAAGTGGAACTGCTGATCAGCATCTCGATATCTTCAATTGCATACTCAACTTGCGGAACAGGCCCGGAAAAGCCCGGAGCAGGAGTAAATTCCGCCGTTCCGTCAGAGTTTATGCGGATTGTGCCAATCGGAGTTCCGCCATCGGTCAGCGGCGTATCGGTGTCGAGGGTTAAGCGATCCTGAACGCCGTCCCCATCAATATCGACCGCAGCACTGATGATCGTCACTGGCCCGCCGTCGGGGTCAATGTCATCGTCCAGCAAATCAACGACACCCGGCGTGGTTTGGTTTTCCACGACAGTCAGCGTGTCCGGATTGGCTATGGGCGGGTTGTTGGCACCAATCGGCGTATCGGAATCGCGAAAGTCCAAATCCCGTGCCAGTGGCAATATGTTTCCAAGAACGGCGTCGCCATCCGTATCAGGCAATGTGCCGTCCAAAGGGACGACTCCGTCATTGACGTTGAAGCCATCATTGATCGTGCCTTCCTCGTAATCATCGAGAAGGCCATCCATATCGGCATCATCGGTCGTGGTGGCGGCGGGGCGACCAGATTCCTGTTGGTCGGTCAGCCCGTCTTCATCACTATCGGTATCGCGAAAGTCCGGTACATCATCGCGATCTGTGTCTACCGGAGACAGCCCTCCGCTGACATCGCGCGCCGGACTTACATCATCATCGTCGTAGGCATCGTCCAAACCGTCGCCATCGGCGTCATTCCCGGCTGGTGGAATGTAGCCAGCGGTCGTTTGCGCCTCCAGATTGTCGGTAATCCCATCATCATCGCTATCGAGGTCAAGGTGATCGCTGATGCCATCGCTGTCACTGTCAACTATCGGACGCAAACGGATCTCGAACGCGGAATCCAACTGCGGTGTGGTGCTTGTAACCTGGAAATTGCTCGACCCTTCGGAAATCGCCTGCCAAACGAAGTCTTCCGAGTTGCTGGTGACGTTGCTTGTGCGCGTGACACCGTAGACATCTCCGACCTGATTTTCGACAAAGCCGGAATCGAGCGACGAGACAAAGTTGAAAACCGTCCCGTCCAGGCTTTCGAAGCCATCAGTATTGCGGCCGGTGATAGACGGACGGTGCGCAATCTCGACAACGATGTCTGCGGTTCCACTAATCAGAAATTCCGGACCGCCGTTGGCAGCATTCCCGCCCGTGGTGAACCGCACATTTCCAACATCGGACCCGACAATCTCAACGATGACGCTACCGGCGGGTAAGCCAAACTCACTGCTAATGTCTGTTGGCGCAACATTGACATTGCGGTCGCCCGAACTGAGGCCAAACAGCGGTGGGGTCAGAGTAACTGGATCCCCGAATTCATTGATATCGAGGATGCCATCGCCGTCACTGTCGATATCAAAACCGTCATCTACCCCATCCCCATCTGAGTCCATCAAGAGCCCAGCGAAGTTGTTAGCCTGGAAAGCCTCGGTCTCGATGACGCCACTTTCCGCTTCCAGCACCCAGTCTCCGCCCAGGGCATCCGCCCCGGTGGGATCGGTCGAGGCCGCAATATCGGCGTCTGTTGCCTGCGCCAAGGCTGCAACCGCCGCGGCATCGGCACCAAAATTACACCCATAGACAAGGATGTCGCCAGACGGGGTCAGCGCGCGACCGATCTGCGCCAGCACAGCGCTTTGTTCCCCGATGCTTTCGCTGGTCAGTGCGGCGGAGCCCAGATCCAATCGACCAGCGTCACCATGGGCCACCAGATGAATGCTGTCTATGTTGCTACGACCGTCCAGCGCATTGGCGATATAGGTCAGCGCATCCTGATCCGCCCCGATAACATGAATCTCGGTCGCGTCGGAAAACCCCTCCAATAGCGTTTGATCTGACGCCAAATCCGACGAAAGGAACACGATATCGACGCTGGTTTCGGTTCCGGGCGCGGCGAGTCCTTCCGCCAAATCGTCTGTCAGCGGGGTCCTGTCTTCGCCGGTTTGGGCGGTCGTCGCGGCAGCTTCATCGGCCACTTCATCCGCAATCGCCGCACCTGCGGCCGCGTCAAAAACAATGCGAGGTTCAAGAGCTAACAGTTCTGCGGCAAGCAGGCAGCTTGCGCCAGTGTCGGTCTGTTCCGAGTGGGACGGATTGCCCCAAACATCCATCATACGAGTGGTGCCTTCTTTTTTGTTAACTATTTGGGCACACCTTTTCTTTGGTTAAGTCAACTAATATCCAGAATCCCGCCATGGCTTCGGCGGATGGGTGCCCTTACGGCAACGGTAATTGTGCATTTTTGGGGGAAAAACAGCGAAAATGCCGACCAGATCGTACCCGGAGCGTACCAATCTGATCGGCAGGACGACCGCTGGAGAGCGTCGGTCGTTTAGGACGTACAGCCTAGTAGGAAAAGCCTTTGCCTGTGCGAATGGCTTGGCGGAGAGAGACCTCGGCCCAAGTTTCGCGACCACCGCGGGCCCGAATTTCTTGCAACTGTGCCCGGGCGGCTTTCACATTGCCTGAGGCCAGCAAACCTTGCCCCATATAGGACCGAGCCAGCAGATTGTCGGGGTCGGCGCGCAATGCGGACCGGTAATAGGACATGCCCGTGGCAATCCGACCGGCCTTGCGGTGAGCAAAACCGTAATATGTCAGAACCCGGCTTTCAGTCTGATCCGACATTGCCGCCAGGGTCAGCAGCGCATCCTCAAAGCGACCGGCATAAGCAAGCTCGCGCGCAGCCTGATACAGCTGATCATCGTTCAAGCTGCTCTCTTTCGGAGCCACACATTTCTTAATCTTGTCGTCATAAACAAATCCGGTCTTGCACACCGTTGTCGTCTTTGTGGACTTGGGTGGGCTATCGTCATCACTGCCAGCCGCCATCGCGGCAACGGGTGCAATCAAAGCCAAAATCAAAATCAACGAACGCATGGGACAATCCTCTCATGTTTCTAGTTTGTCGCCTCCTCGATCCTTTTCAACCGAGGCACGTGTTGGTTACGCCGCTAGGCTTGAAGTTATTCTCTGTAGTTCGAAAAAAGTTTGTTCGATCCGCCATAAGCGTGTCGAGAATAAAAGTACCAACCAACGCGTATTCTGTGCAATGGGCATAGGAGGCGACAATCGCTTACGCTGTTTCAAAAATGGATGGTGTTCCGGAGGTAAGCGGGTTAGCACCGATGACACCTGCAGCACAGTGGACTGTGGTGCAAGGTTCCCTATGTGGACAACCGGCCACCTTTCCATCAACGTTTGAGAACGATTTGAACAGCCCAGAACGATTTAAGTCTGACTTGATACAAATGCTGCCACGGTTGCGCCGGTTTGCTATTACGCTTACCCGGTCCGCAACCGAAGCCGACGATTTGGTCCAGGATGCCTGTGCGACTGCTCTGACCAAATGGACCTACTATGATCCGAGCCAACCGATGGATCGCTGGATGTTCCGCATTGTACGGAACCAATGGATCAGTGAAACCCGCAAGCGCAAAGTGCGCATGGGCCAAGGTCAGGTTCCGGCGGATGAGACGACAGAGTTGGTCGAAGAGGATCAGTCGGTCACCAAATTGATGGTCCGGGAAGTGCGCGCCAAAGCCGACGCCCTGCCCATCGAACTGTCTGAACCGTTGATGCTGGTTTGTGCGGAAGGTTACAGTTATCGCGAAGTTTCCGAATTGCTTGATGTACCGATTGGCACCGTCATGAGCCGGATCCACCGCGCACGAAAAGAGCTTTCCGCTTATCTTAATGGTGGGGAGGACGCTCGCGCATGACCGATCTATCTGTCCGACTAAGCGCGTGGCTCGATGGCGAGTTGCCCGATAAGGAAGCCCAACAGATCGAGGCTTTGCTGGAGCATGACGCCGATTTGCAGGCGGAACTCGAACGGCTGATGGCCGCGAACGAGGCCGCAATCCAGACCTTCGACGCTGTATTGTCGGAGCCTGTTCCCATGAACCTGGCCAGAGCGATCCGTGACATGCCCGTCGGCATAGAGGAAAGCCCGATCGAGACCGGTTGGGGCTGGCCAGCCCGGATCGCCGCGGCCCTGGCCTTTGTCGCCATCGGAGCAGGCGGTGGTTTCCTGGCCAGCACACAGCTGACCCCGCCTACAATTGTAGCGGAGCGCGGCTGGCTGGACGACATTGCGGACTATCACGAGGTTTACGCCCAACAAGTACGTCATCTGGTGGAGGTCCCGGCAAGTGAGTCAGATCATCTGAAAACGTGGCTCGGCAACACGATCGGCACTGAGTTCGCAATTCCAAATCTCGAAGGGTATGGCCTGACATTTGAGGGCGGTCGCTTGTTGGTCGCGGGCGGCGAACCGGTCGCGCAGTTGATGTATCGCCGGGAGGACGGGGAAGTCATAGCCTTGTGCTTCCAGGCAGCGGAAACCGAGCCTTCTGATGCAATCGCGTTTAACGAAAGCACCCGGCGGGGATTCGACTTTGTGTCCTGGCGGAACAACGGCGCCCGCTACGTGGTGATCGGCCCAGGCGGGACGCAGGACTTGGGCGCAATTGCCGAAACGGCAGCTTTGGAGATCTAAGCTTTCGCCACAGCGTCGAGCACCTGAGCTATGGTCTTCGCCGTTGCGTCCCAGGTAGGGAGGGCTG
>JBCBGY010000095.1:12289-15996 GCA_038526275.1 Pseudomonadota bacterium
GCGTCGAGCACCTGAGCTATGGTCTTCGCCGTTGCGTCCCAGGTAGGGAGGGCTGATCCGGCTTCGCTTGAGGCTGTAGCCATTTGGGCCCGCAAGGGCTCATCGCTGAGAACCCGTCGCAGTGCATCGGCGAATGCATCAGTGTCATCTACCGCAACCAATATCCCTGCCCCCGGTGCCACGGTGTCAGGTACCGCCCCGCCAGAACAGGCGACGATCGGCAGTCCGTGGATCATGGCTTCGGCAAACACCATCCCATAGCCTTCGTACCGGGTGGCGAGGGCAAAAACGCTGGCCGCAGCGTATCTTTCGCCCAATGCCGCCTCGTCCAAGGTTCCCACGAATGTCACCTGATTGTCCAAAGCCAGATCGTGCCGCAAGTCCTTGAGCCGCGCCACGACTGGCGCATCCTCGGCACCCCCGACAATCTCGGCCTGCCACGGCAAGTCGGCAATCTGCGCCAAAGCCTTCAGCAAAACATCGTGGCCCTTGCGCTCGACCAGCGATCCGACCGCCAGGATCAGCGGCGGCGTCGCTCGCGTGGACGCGCCAATGGCCTTGGTCAGTCCGGGCGGTGCCACGGTGATCTTGCCGGATGGCACCGCAAAGCGCTCCACCAGAATCTCCGCCGTATGCGGGCTCGGCACGACCACATGAGCCGTATGCGCCAAGGCGGCAGCCTCGTTCCGCAACAGGAATTCCGCGCGGTGCGGTGGCAAACCCGATTCCAACCCAAGCGGATGGTGGATCATACCAACGATGGGCGCGGATACTTTGCGGAGCCCCTCGGGATCAATCGCGCCCAGCACCAACCCATCCACAAGAACCGGCACACCGTCCGGCACCGCTTCGAGATCAGCCAAGGCCTTGGCCATGTCGTCATCGGTCGGGTCAGGAAAGCCCGCGGGCATGGGCAAGTGGTGCATGTTGCGGCCCTTGGCCTGCAATAGGTCCAGAACCTTGCGATCATAGATAAAGCCGCCCGTCTTGCGGGTAATGTCGCCGGGGATCGCGAAGAATGCCATGGGTGCCTCGGGAAAGCTGCCCCCGCGACCTATGCGAGCGCCCAATCAACCGCAACCCATGGCTAGGGCCGACTTGACGTGCCCCATCCCACCGAGCCTTTGAACGCCTGAGCGAGCGCCGTCCGCGTGCCAGTTGGGCCCTGCAGGGACGTTAACATCCAGATCAGCCCTGGCATGCTGGTGGCCAACAAGATGAACCCATAGGCCATGGCTGCGGCAATGCCCGCACTGCCTGTTGCCCCAGCCAAGGGAAACAGCGCCGCAGCAGCCCCTTCCCGCCAACCCCACCCCCCAACGGAGGCCGGGATCAGCATTGCCGACAGAACAAGCGGGATCAGGGTGAACACTGCTTCCACCGTCAGTTCCGTGCCCGTAGCACGCGCGCAGGCATAGAAGGCGACAAGGTTAAGGGCGGCAATGGTTAGGCTCAATCCGGCTTGGGCAATCCTTCGGCTTCTGGTTTCAAGCGCCTTGCCCACTGCCTGAAAGAAGCCACGTAAAGGTGTCAAAAGGCGGGCTTCCCGAAACTTCCACAAGATGCCCACCGTGATCGAAAGACCGGCCAAAGTAAGCAGCACCGGCTGCCACAACCAGGCCGGCCAGAGAATGCCACCCGGCCACAAGAGCGCTATGATGAAGCCGCAGAAGCCAATGAAAAAGAGGGCCGATTGCCCGGCCAGACGCTCGAGCATCACTGACATGGCCGCACTGGCAAGGTTCGCCCGATGGCGGGCTCGCACTGCCCGGGCCGCGTCGCCAACGACTCCGCCAGGCACAATCTGATTGATCAACTGGGCGAGATAGTATTCCCGAATGGCCCAAAAGAACCTAATCGACAACCCCAGTGGCGCGGCGGTGATCTTCCAACGGACCGCCATCAACACGGTCTGCACCGTCAGCAGCGCCAGCGCTGTGCCAAGCCACCGCCAATCTGCCGACGCCAGCCGGGTCAGCGCGTTGGCCCCATCGGTGATGATCAGCAGAAAACCGATCAAGCCAACAGACACCAAAATGCGCAGGCCGTATTTGTAAAACGCCTTCACCGGGCCTCCGGCAGACAAGCGGGCATTTGGCCAGGTTCAGCACCCCGTTTCTGTGGTATTTTGGTCTCCACCTTGGCCAATCTCTTCTTGTTCTTGTCTCTTTTTTCGGTGCAACCGGCCCTGATACGGTTGCAACCGGCAGTATATAGCAGCGGTTAACGCAGATTTGAGCGGGTTAGCTCCTTTTATTTCGATCTGCAGCGCGGTGCATCGCTTTCCGATCAAGACATGCCGCTGACGGCCAACTGTGTCGGCTAGTTCTTGCCGGTTCCGGCAGCAAAACAAAGCTAGACAAAAGGATCACAGCTTATTCAACCGTCTGCATCGGTCTCTATGGGCGTCCCAAAATAAAAATTCGGGCAAGAATTACGAATAAATGCCCGAGCGTCTGCGTAGGCATGTTGCACCCAGCGGCACAGCCCTATCTTGCCGCTTAGACCTTGAGTTGCTCTATTAAGGACGTTTCAATGATTAGATCCATCGCTGCCGCAGCTATCGCCCTGACGACTGCTGGAACCATCGCCAATGCCGAGTCGTTTCAGTACGAACTGGACCCAACCCACACGACCGTTGCCTTCCTGATTGATCATATCGGATTTGCCAAAACCCTGGGAATGTTCACCGAAATGGAGGGCACATTCACCTATGACATGGAAACACAGGAATTGAGCGACGTGTCCGTGACCGTCAGCACCGCCAGCGTGAACACGTTCAACGAGGCACGCGATGGGCATGTTCGTAACAAGGACTTCCTCGCCGTCGACGCCCACCCGACCATGACCTTCACGGCAACGGGCGGCACCCCCACCAACGATACTTCCGGCACGGTGGAAGGTGAGTTGACCCTGCTCGGAAAGACACTTCCCCTGACGCTGGACGTTACCCTGAACAAGGCCGACGCCTATCCGTTCGGCCACAAGCGTTTCGTGCTGGGCCTGACCGCCCGTGGCACCGTGAAACGGTCTGACTTCGGCATGAGCTATGGTGTGGAAAACGGTCTGGTCGGTGATGAGGTTGATCTGATCATCGAAGCCGAAGCCATGCGTATGGAGTAAACCTCATGCGCCACCAGCATCCGCGGCGCATCTGGATTCAAAGATCCAATCCGCCGGGATCGGCCTTGAGCCCCTCGCCCGACTGAAAGATCACCATCTTGTCAGCCGGGTAAGGTTTGATCAGATCAAACGCCGCATCCGGCGATCCTGTGAGCCAGGTCTCATAGTCCTCAGGCTCCAGGATCGCGGGCATTCGGTCCGGGTGAATATCCGCCACCAGGCCGTTCGGCGTGGTCGTCACGATCGAAGACGTAACGAGAGAACGCTCCTCCGCCCCGTAGGCGCCTTTGTAAAACATCCAAATCCCGGCAAAAGCGAAACACGGGCGTTTCTCGGGCCCTTTCATTCCAAACCAGTAGTAGATTGCAGGATTGCGCCCTTTCGCCTCACAAAAACTGGTGGCGGGGACAAGACACCGGCGTGTTTCAAAGCTCTTCCGCCAGAAAGGGCTGTTTCGCAACTTGTCCGCCCGGGCATTATTGACCGCTTTAGGCTGGATCGGTTGGCCGGTCCGCTTGGACTTTTGCGGCAGCACAAATCCCCAATGGCTGTTCTGCAATGAACGCGCGCCGTCTCGGTTCAAC
>JBCBGY010000096.1:0-15732 GCA_038526275.1 Pseudomonadota bacterium
ACCTCGGCCAGCGCGTCGAGCATGTCGGGCACGTCGCGCAATTTGGGCCAGTTATACTGGATGTTCTGACGCGTGGTGAAATGGCCGTAGCCCTTGTCCCAACGGTCGGCAATCATTGCAAGCTGGCGCATTTGGCGGCTGTTCAGCGTGCCATAGGGGATGGCCACGCGCAGCATGTAGGCATGAAGCTGCAGGTAAAGGCCGTTCATCAGGCGCAGCGGCTTGAACTCATCCTCGGTCAGAGAACCGTCGATCCGGCGCTCAACTTGGGCCCGGAACTGCGCATTGCGCTCGGCCAGGAACGCATGGTCGAATTCAGAGTAGGTATACATCAGTACTGCTCCACCTGTTTGCCATGGGCGTAGTTCGACGGCCCTTTGGTGCGGAATTCTTCTCGGAAATGAATAGGTTCCGGGCCATTCGGGCCCAGCTTTGCATCGGCCAGATAGGCGCCTACGATTTCATCCTGCCGGGCCTGCCCGTCGAGTAGACGCACCGCAGCATGGGCTTCATCATCCAGCAGTTCGGCTTCCGAATGCAGGCGGGTCCAGCGGTCGTCGGCTGTCAGATACACCACATCGCCCTCGATCAGGGCGTTTGCGGTCACGACCTTTGGGGTGAACGTTCTGGCCATGTGGCAAGCTCCTGTTCGGTAGGGCGGGGGAGAGGCGAGATTTGTAGAGCGGCTTCGGTATCCCGAGGGGCGAGGCCGTACAGCATGACAACCGGTCCGGTCAGGTCAGCGGCAACCAGATCATCGGCGAGAGTTGCCAGCCGAGCAGGCAAGATGCGCTGATTGGGTTGCGAGGCATTTTCCACCAGCGTCACCGGAGTGTCCGGGTCGGCCCCATGCATAAGCAGGCGGCCCTGGACAAAACGCGCGCCCCGCTTGGCCATGTAGATGCCCGCAACGGTGCCAGAGCGAGAAAGGGCGCGCCAATCTTGTTCGGCGAAACCGTCCATGTCGTGACCTGTGAGCAGACGCAGGTCGGAATTTCGGCCCCGGCGGGTCAGGCTTTGCCCCAGGTTCGCTGCGGCGGCAGAGGCTGCCGTAATGCCGGGCACCACGTGCCAGTCCACCCCTGCGGCGATGCAGGCATCAACCTCTTCATCGAGCCGGCCAAAAATACCGGGATCGCCGGATTTCAAACGAACGACCTGGGCACCCTCTTTGGCGTGGGCCACAAGCGCCGCATTGATGTCGTCCTGCTTGGCAGAGGGTCCGAACCCTGTTTTTCCCATTGCGATCAGCGTGGCTTCACGACGGGCCAGTTCCAGGATCGTGTCAGGGACAAGCCGGTCATGGATTACAACATCGGCTTCGTCTAGCAGCTTGCGGGCCTTGAGCGTCAGCAGATCCGGGTCACCGGGGCCTGCCCCAACAAACGCCACAGACCCTGGTTTGCTTTCCTTGGTCAGATGTTGGTTGAACAGCGCGTAAAACCCGGAGAGGGCGGCGCGTTCTCCACCTTTTTCCAGATCCTTCGGACCATTTTTAAAGTAAAAGTCCGACCAGAAATCACGCCGTCTGCGGCCCATGGGCAGCGCTTCGACAACCTTGCGCAAACCCTTGGCCATCCTCGCGAGCGTGCCCAGGGTTTGGGGCAAACGCGCTTCGAGGTCTTTCTTTAGGGCGCGGGCCAAAACCGGAGCTGCCCCTTCGGTGCCGATAGCGACGGTCACAGGGTCCCGGTCCACAATGGCCGGGGTGATGAATTGGCTGTCGGCCAGATTGTCGACGATGTTCACCATGGCGCCGTCGGCACGGGCCAAGTCCGCGATCCTTGCATCCTCTACTGCGTCTTCATTGGCGCCGTAGGCCAGGACCGCGCAGAGCGCATCACCCGGTTCCATGGAACGCCTGACCAACCGCAGCCGGCCTTTGGCGGCCCATTCGCAGATCTCTGGTGCCGGTTCGGTGGCGAACACGGTGATATGGGCTTCGGTCTTTAAGAGCAGTCGCAACTTCGCCAAGGCGGCATCTGCCCCACCGGACAAGACGACCCGGCGGCCCGCAAGAGCGACAAAGATGGGAAAATGTTGCATGGCTGGCCTCGGAGTTCGTCAATAATGTAGAACAACGTTCCAAAAATTTATAGATCTCTGGACAGATAAGGAAAAATGTTCCAGATTAACTCGAAAGACGTTGGGTAATCCTTGGTGGAAGGGGAGTTTCGAAATGTCAGTCCGGCTGGATGCGATGGACCGGAATATCCTTGCGGAACTGCAGGAGGATGCGAGCCAATCGCTGGACGAGATTGCGCGCAAAGTGGGTTCATCAAAGACCCCCGTCTGGAACCGGGTGCGCAAGATGCGGGATGCCGGCGTCATTCGGCGCAACACCGTCGAGTTGGATCCCGAAGCGCTGGGGTTGGAGACCTGTTTTTTCGTATTGATCCGTACGTCAGAGCATGAGGCAGAATGGCAGAGCAAGTTTCTGGACGCGTTGCTGGCCCGTCCAGAGGTGCTGGAAGCGCATCGTTTGGCCGGTGAAATCGATTATATCCTGAAAGTGCGGGTGCCCAATGCGCGGGCCTATGACACCTTTTATCAGGCTTTGATCGCGGAAGTGCGCATTTACAACGTGACCGCCTTGTTGAGCATGGAAGAAATCAAGGCGACGCTTTCCTTGCCTCTTTGATATGGGGGAACATTCCCGCGCGGGCGACGCTGTCGCCTTTGCGGAAATGTGCGCGGACGTCGCCGCGCCTGACCGTTTCCTCAGCTCTGGCGTTTGACGATCAGTTGTTCCAGCCCGTGAAAGTGGTAGATGTCGGCGTATTGCGGTTGGGTCTGCAGCGCCAAGTCGGGCCATCGGCAGAAAAGGGTTTGCAGACCAATGCGCAATTCCAATCGGGCCAAGGGGGCGCCGACGCAGAAGTGGAGCCCAGCCCCAAAACTTGTATTGGTCTGCGATGGCCGCTCTGGCGCGAAGACATCTGCATCGGCCCAGACGGTGATGTCTCGGTTCGCCGATGCGAGAAGACACGCGATCCTGCTGCCCTTTGCAATAGGTTGATCGAACAGCGTGACATCTTCGTACGCATATCGGGTGAAGATGTGCAAAGGCGGGTCGAACCGCAGAACCTCCTCTACAAGGTGCGTACAACTGTCGGGCGTAGCGGTGGCTGATCGATTGTTCCAGGCGATGACCAGTCGAACAGCATTTCCGAATGTATGTACGGTGGCTTCGTGACCGGCATTGAGCAGCAAGATAGTGTTGGAGATCAGTTCGTCGGGGGTGAGTTTGTCCCCTTCCGCGGCAATGAGATCGGACAGCAGATCTTCCCCGGGTCGGGTCCGCTTTCGTGAAAAGAGATCGAGCAGATAGGCGCGGAACTCTTCAGCGGCGGAGACGGCGGACTGTTCGGTATCCGACGTTCGATGGGCCTGGTACATCCCGACCATCGCATTGGACCAAGCAACCAACTGCGGTGCGTCGGTTTCTGGCACGCCCAGCAGTCTGGCGATGACACGGGCGGGAAAAGGTTGTGCGAATGCCTCGAGCAGGTCGAATGGTGCGGACGGAAAGGCATCAATCAACTCGTTGGCCAGTTCAGTGATGGCCGGGGCAAGGGCGGAGACGCGAGCCGACGTAAATGACCGGAGCACCAGGCCACGCAGCCTTGTGTGGCGCGGCGGTTCTGCTTCCAGCATCGAATGGCTGTCGATCTCGTAGAACGGGGCCAAATGGGCGGGCGGCGGTTCCATTTGGTCTGCTGGTACTTCGCGACCGAACCGGCGATCTTTCAAGATGGCTGTAACAGCGCGATGGGTCGTCGCGGCCTGCATGCCGAACTCTGGCCACCATACGATGTCATTGAGCGCACGGGCGCGGGCATAGGCGGGATAGGGGTCTTGCACGAAGCCCGGATCGCGGAGGTCTTGCCGAAAAACGGGTGCCGCCATGTGCCAGTCCGATCCTATTTGTTGAAGATCAAGTCCCGGAGATCGGAATATTCGGTACCGCTGAAGAGAAAGGTCCGCCACCCAAGGGACTTCGCGGCAGCAACGTTGGGTGGGTGATCATCGACCAGCAGCATGTTCTCCGGCGACACGCTCAATCTATCCGTGATCTGATGAAAGAACTGTGGATCGGGTTTTTTGACCCCCATCCGGCCCGAGGCGAACATGTGCTCGATCCGTGGACCGAAGCCCATAGTGGTCTCGATATAGGTTGCGCGTCTGTTTTCGTTATTCGTGGCAATGACTTGCCGAATGCCCTGATCTGTGGCGAGGTCCATGAGCGTCAGCATTTCGGGGTCGGTGAGCGCATCACGGTCGAACCAGTAGGCCATAATGCGGTCGGCTCCGCCTTCAAAACCGACCTTGTCCGCCCAGGCGGCCAGACGGTCGCGCAAATCTTCTTGCCCGGTGATGATCCGGTCAAATCGATCGCGAAAGACGAACTGGCTGAAGTCGTCAAGGGATTGGCCCAGGTCGGCGTCAAAGGTCTTTGACCACTGAAACACGCCGTCCTTGATTGACCGATTGAGGACCCCATCGAAATCCCAAGCGATGACGGCGGGTTTGGACATCAGGCCGAAAGCGCCTGAACGATCTGGCCAAAGTCCGAAGCCTTGAGGCTGGCACCGCCGACCAATGCACCATCGACATTGCTGACGGCGAAGATTTCTACCGCATTGCCGGGCTTGACGGAGCCGCCATAGAGCAGACGGACACCCGCAGCCATTTCGGCGCCAAATCGGCTGGTGAGTTGGGCGCGGAGGAAATCGTGAACCTCCGCTATTTGTTCAAGCGTAGGTGTTCGGCCTGTCCCAATGGCCCAAACCGGTTCGTAGGCCACAACCAGGGTATCGGCAGTGCTGCCGTCCGGGATTGATCCGGACAGTTGCCCCCCCACCACGTCCAGGGTTTGGCCCGCATCGCGTTGCGCTTCGGTTTCCCCGACGCAGACGATGGCGATTAGGCCCGCAGCCAGACCAGCGGCGGCCTTTGCCGCGACGGTCGCGTCATCTTCGCCATGATCCGCGCGCCGCTCCGAATGACCGACGATGACCGCGCTGGCGCCTACATCGGCGAGCATCGCCGCAGATATGTCTCCGGTATGGGCGCCCGACACTGCGTTGTGGCAATCCTGACCCCCAAGCGCGACCGATCCGGACACAGGGCTTGCTGCAGCGATAAGGGTCGCAGGTAGGCAGAGAAGGATATCGACGCTGGGATCGGGAAACGACGCCGCCAATGATCTGACTTCGTCCAGTTCGGCAGTCTTGCCGTTCATCTTCCAGTTTCCGGCAGCCAGTTTCCGCATCTTATCCCTCAACTCAATTCTGTTTGAGCGGGCATAGCAAAGGCGCGGGCAGGGGGCTAGGCCAGATGCGTCAGTGCCTCTTTCGCCAAGGCGGAGGCGGCTTCGGGATCGTCCAGCATTTCGTCAGAGAGCGTCCAGTAGGGCATAGAAGAGGCCTTCTGCCCCGGGCGTTGGTAGGTCCATTTATCCATGCCAAGACCTTCAAAACGCTTGATCATATCGCCTGCACCTTTCAGTCGAATAGTGCCGTCCGACATGACAATGGCAAAGATCGTGCCTTCGGAATAAAGACCCAGACCGCCAAACATTTTCCGATGGGTGATGCCGCCAACGCCTTCGAAAAGTTCGAGCGCTCGGGCAATTTCGCTGTCGGTGACCGACATGCCGGGTCAGGCGTTGTTCTGCTCGGCGGTCAAGGTTTCGATGTCCTTGAACTTGATCGATTCCCCGCAGCCGCAAGCATCTTCGACATTCGGATTCTTGAACTTGAACCCGGATTCCAGAAGGCTGGTTTCATAGTCGATCTCGGTGCCGAACAGAAACATCTGGGCCATGGGGGCGATCATCACGCGGGCGCCGTCTTGTTCGACGACTTCATCATGCGGGTCGACCTCGGCAGCATAGGTCATGGTATATTCCATGCCCGCGCAGCCGCCTTTTTTTACGCCAATGCGCAGCCCCTTGTGGCCATCGGTGGCCATCAATTTCGCTATGTGCGCGGCGGCGCGGGACGTTATCGTAACAGCTTGTTTTCCAGGTATCCCGAACATCGGACGACTCCTTCAATCACATCCAAAATAGTCTTCCGGTCGCCACCGCTCAAGGGGAGCGACCTTGATGTGACAAGAAGCGTGCCAAATCATTAAGCGCCGCCCGGATATGGGGCTCAAATCGGCCCTCATGGTGACTGACCAGCCAGGTTTCGCTGGTAAGCTCGTCGATCACGTCGCCAATTTGCACCAGGTGAGGGCGAGTTGCTGCCGCGAAGAGTGGCAGGATGACCCGGCCTATGCCGGCCTCCGCAAGCGACAAGGCAATGCGTGGCGTATTGGCCGTTGTCACAATTTCGTTGGCGTGATGGGTGCGGACCCATTTTGCGGATCGGGTCGCCGCCGCATCGTCACTTGCGCCGATCCATCCGGTGACTCGCGCGTCACGCGCGAAGGCGGCATATTCCACTTGCCCTGTGCGCTGTGCCGCCAGCCAAGGTTGATCGGGGCGGCGGTTCCGGATGCCGATATCGACCTCGCGGCGCGCGATATCCATCGGGTTGTTGCATTCCAGGAATTCGGGGATCCACGGAGATTTGGGGCTCCAAAATTCACTGACATGGTCGGCGAGGTCCTGCGCTGTCCAGGTTCCGGCCGAGATACGCACCCGCGCCGGTCCGACTTCTGCTTGCCACCCTTTGACCTCGGCTGCGGCGGTTTCCATCCGTTCGGCAATGGCCAGCAGGGCGCGACCATCGGCTGTCGGGCGGTAGCCGTCTTTGCCGTGACAGAACAGCCGCCGCCCGGTCTGGGCCTCCAGCGCGGTCATGCGGCGGCTGAGAGTCGCTTGGCTGACACCAGTCTCGCGGGTGGCTCCGGCCAATGTTCCGGCTCGGGTAACGGCTGCGAACAGGGCCAGATCGTTCCACGCAATGTCTTTCATTTTTGCAAGTCTAGTCGCGGCCATGGCGTCTGACAATCACCCGCGATCTCCGTCAAATTGGCCGCAAACGCATAGGAACACGCAATGTATGACGAATTGGGATATCGCGATCCACGCACGAGCATCTATCGCCAGGAACAGGCACATTTTGCAAGACTGCAACGCCTGTCACGTCGCCGAAAACGGGCCAAATGGAGATTGCGGCTCGCTTTGATGATTGCCGGGCGCCGTGCCGCCCGCCGCGCTACATAAAGCCCAGTTCCAACCGGGCTTCGTCGCTCATCATGTCCATGCCCCAGGGCGGATCCCAGGTGATTTCGACATCAACTTGTTTGACGCCAGGGATCGGTTCGATGGCATCAGCCAGCCAACCCGGCATTTCGCCCGCGACAGGACAGCCGGGCGCGGTCAGAGTCATAAGAACTTTGACGGCGTTCTCGCCGTCGATCTCGATCGTGTAGACCAGACCGAGGTCGTAGATATTCACGGGAATTTCGGGGTCATAGACCGACCGGCACGCCTCGACAACTTGGTCGTACAAAGGGTGATCCGTGGTCGACGGTTTGATCAGCGGCGCGCCCTCCATCGGGCTGGCTTCGGTATGCATGTCGTTTGCCATGGCTGACCTCTTACTAGTTTACTCGGAAAAGTAGGGGCTTGCGGAGCAAACGTAAAGACCGGAGCCCATAAGGTCGTCATTTGGACGCAGTCGGCGGACTGAATGGCTTGCCGCTGAGTAATCTATCCGTAATAACAGGGGCGCACGCCTGCCTATCCACGTAACCTGACCTTCTTTGCGAACCGCCGTCGACCGGAGAGAGCGCTACTTGGACGACCGATTCCATGTTCTCGTTGTGGACGACAACGCCACCAGCCGCATGAAGCTGTCCATGGCCGCGCGACATCTCGGCCACTCTGTGAGCACTGCGGATACCGGTGTGGAGGCTCTGCAATCGCTGGCGGCCCAGCCTGTCGATCT
This sequence comes from Pseudomonadota bacterium, assembly GCA_038526275.1. GTDB lineage: Bacteria > Pseudomonadota > Alphaproteobacteria > Rhodobacterales > Rhodobacteraceae > 188UL27-1. Next base: position 7,908 of record JBCBGY010000096.1, read on the forward strand.
GATTCTGCTGGATATTGAGATGCCGGAGATGGATGGCTTCGGTGTGCTCTCAGAGCTGCGCCAAACCAGCGAATTGCGCGACATTCCCGTGATCGTGATTTCCGCTGCCGATGATATGGCGAATATCGTGCGGGCCATCGAACTGGGCGCGCAGGATTTCTTGCCGAAGAACTTCGATCAGATCCTGTTCCGCGCCCGTGTCGGGGCGTGTTTGGAAACGAAGCGGCTGAACGATCAGCGGGCCGACTATCTGGCGCAGATCGAGGCCGAAAAACAGAAGGTTGATGCATTGCTGGCCGCAACCCTACCCATGGGCGCGATTGACGAACTCAAGCGCACGAATAGGGTCAAACCTCAGCGGTTCGATCAGGTGGTGGTTTTGATCGCCGACGTGGTGAATTTCACGGGTTTTTGTGATGCGAACCCGCCGGAGGAGGCGGTGACCCGCTTGGAACGTCTGGTCCGGGGGTTCGAAGATATCGCCCGGGAGCGCGGTCTGGAAAAGATCAAGACGATGGGCGACGCGTTCATGGCCACGGCAGGGTTGCTGCAACCAATGGCCCAGCCCCTTCCATTTGCTGCGGAAAGCGCCTTGGCCATGGTCGATGCTGCGCCGGATCTGGCGGGCGGTTGGCAAGTACGCGTTGGCGTGCATGTGGGCCCAGTTGTGGCCGGGGTGATTGGCCAACAGCAGCACCTTTACGATCTGTGGGGTGACACGGTGAACACGGCGTCTCGGCTGACGGGCCTGGCTGTTCCCGGGTCCGTTTGCGTCAGCCGCGCCGTTTGGGATGGGATCGACGGCGAAGGTCGGTCGCTGGGCACGGTGGACGTAAAGGGCAAGGGTAAGCAAGAGGCGTTCCGCCTGGACAAAATGACGTCAGACACGGTGAGCGAGATCTAGGGGAGAGGTGGTATGCGAAACGCGATTGCAGTGATCCTGGCCATTTGGGCCACGGGATTGTGGGCAGAGGATTTGGCCCCTCGGGAGGGTTGGGTCGTGATGCCGACGGAAAAGGCGTTCGATCAATTGGTTGATGATGTGAAGACGGCGGTCAAAGCGAACAAGATGGGCGTTGTAACCCAGGCTGGCCCGACAGGCGCTGCCAAGGCCCGCGGGATTACGATCCCCGGCAACCGCGTCATTGGTGTGTTCAACAACATCTATGCCGTTCGGATCCTGGGTCTGAGCACCGCAGCCATGATCGAAGCCCCCGTCCGTATGTATGTGACCGAGAATGAGGACGGCACAGCGACCTTGTCCTACAAGACCCCCAGCTTGGCATTCGCACCCTACATGGCAGAGGCGGGACCGGACTTAGCTGAGGCGGCCTCGGAGTTGGACGAGATATTTCAGGCGATTGCGGATACCGCCTCGAAATGAACTGTGAAGAGAGTCGGGGCAGGGCAAAGGTCAAGGCTCTTTGGCCAAGTATTGGCAAAGGGCTTTAACTGTCGCTGTATCCAGTTCGCCTTTTCGAGTGGACCACCGACTTTCCTGTTTTGCGAACGTCCATCCAGTTCCGTCCCAGTGATCGGCCATTTCCATGGCAGCGCTGATTTCGTTTCCAGCCTGTGCCAATTGCTTCAGTCTTTGATGCAGAAGGTCAGGCAGTGCCTGTGCCAGCCGAACAACCCGCTCCTTGCGGGCCCGATGCTCCGCTTCCCGGTAGCTTTGGTTACGTTCATCCCACAGGTACCATTTGCGCATGATGGGCCCAATCTTAAGGGTCCATGAGTAACCACCGTCTTGTTGGTCGCAGTACCCACAGCGGGTGAAAAGCTCCATAACCTTTTGCAGTTCGGCAGGAACAGTGAAGATCTCCCGACTGTCGCTGAGCGTCGCCTCATATTCGATGTAGTTTACCAGAAAGGCCGACAGGAGCGTGTCGAACGCCACTTGGCTGATAGCCGAAAGCGCCGCCATGTGGGCGGCGACATCCTCTGCGGCAACAATCACTTCGTGTAGTGTGTAGTGACCGTCCTGGCGGTAGATACCGACCAGATTCAGCGCATAGCAGCCTTCTTCGTAGTTTGACTGCCCCAGATTGTGGATACGACCATTGTGGATTTCGGATCCAAGATCCCGCCACAGTTTCTGCGCAACCAGTTGGGCCAGTTCCGTGGCCAGCCGACGTTCAGGCAACCCCACCTGAGCCTCGTCAGGCATCGTCGAATGGGTCCCAATCCTCGTCCACTTCGGGAAGGGCTTCGCTGGCAGCCTCTTCGGCGATCTGGTCTGGCGTGCGGATGTCGGTGATCCGCGCGTTTGGGAAGGCTTTGAGCACCGCCTGAACCATTGGATGTTCTTTGGCCTTGGCGAGTTGGGCAGCCTCGCTGGCGTCGCGAAGCTCGGCGATGGTGGGCGCGCCGCCGTCGCTGACCACTGACACCGCCCAGCGGGTGCCGGTCATTTGGCTCAGCCTCTGGCCCAAGCGCTGGGCGAAATCCCGTGCTGCATTTGGCGCGGGTTCGAATTCGATCCGGCCCGGGCTGTAGCGGGCCAGCCGAAGGGTCGTTTCCACCTCGACCAGCAGCTTCACGTCCCGGTTCGCCCGGATCAAATCGACGACACTGTCAAAGCTTGCAAACCGGGCGAGGGCTTCCGTGGGCGCCACGGCCAATGCTGCTGCAGGACCGGCACCATGGGGTGTTCCCGCCGGAGCCGACGGAGGTGGCGCCGCCGAGGCAACAGGGGCAGGGGCAGAGGACCTTGCGCCACCACCGGGCGCGGGTGGAGGCGGCGGGCCCATATCCTTCAGCCGGTTCAGGATGTCCTCTGGTGCTGGCAGATCAGCCACATGGGTCAGTCGAATGATCGCCATTTCCGCGGCCATCATAGCATTGGGGGCGCTTGCGACTTCTTCCAGTGCCTTCAGCAACATCTGCCAGGCCCGGGTCAGGACCCGCATTTGCAGTGCGTCCGCCAAGGTGCGGCCACGGTCCCGCTCATCTGGCGAAATCGCCGGGTCATCTGCCGCGTCGGGCGTGATTTTTGTGACCGACAGCCAGTGGGTGACCTCTGCCAGGTCTCGCAGGATCGCCATCGGGTCGGCCCCGTCAGCATATTGCGCCCCAAGCTCCGTCAAGGCGCCTGCAGCATCGCCACGCATAATCTGTTCGAACAAGTCGAGGATGCGGCCCCGATCCGCCAGGCCCAGCATGGCGCGAACGGCGTCTGCTGTCGTTTCGCCATCGCCTTGGCTCAGGGCCTGGTCGAGCAGCGATTCCGCGTCCCGTGCCGATCCTTCGCCCGCCCGAGCGATCAGGGCCAGCGCATCGTCGGTGATCTGGCCGCTTTCTGCGTCCGCGATCTTGCGCAGGAGAGCGACCATATCCTCTGGCTCGATCCGCCGCAGATCGTACCGCTGGCAGCGGCTGAGGACCGTTACGGGCACTTTGCGGATCTCGGTCGTGGCAAAGATGAACTTCACATGGGCGGGCGGCTCTTCCAGCGTCTTCAGCAGCGCGTTGAAGGCCGATTTCGACAGCATGTGAACTTCGTCGATGATGTAGACCTTGTAGCGCGCGGAAGAGGGCGCATAGGCCACGCTGTCCAGCACCTGGTTGCGGATATCATCGATGCCTGTGTTCGAGGCCGCATCCATTTCCAGCACGTCTACATGCCGCCCTTCGGCGATGGCCACGCAATTATCACACTGCCCGCAAGGCTCGGTCGTCGGGCCGCCCTGACCATCAATGCCGGTGCAATTCATCCCCTTGGCGATGATGCGGGCGGTGGTTGTCTTTCCCGTGCCCCGTATTCCGGTCATCATAAAGGCCTGGGCGATCCGGTCCGCCTCGAACGCATTTTTCAGCGTTCGCACCATCGCCTCTTGCCCCACCAGATCGGCAAAGGTCTGCGGCCGGTACTTCCGTGCGAGCACCTGATATCCGTCTGCCGTCTCGCTCATGGTGCCTCCGATCCGTTCGTCCCGCAGGCAAACCTACGGGCATGTCGCGGTGGCGTCCAGCGATGGGGGCATGAATGGCCAGAGCTTCCAACTTATCTAGGGCTGATCTTATTGCCGGCCCACGTTGTGGGGCCGTTCAGAGTTCGCTATATGCGAGCGACTTCGAACAGGACTGCATGCGATGACCCGTAAGCTCTACGTCAAGACCTATGGCTGTCAGATGAACGTCTATGACAGCGAGCGCATGGCCGAGGCTTTGGGCTCTGCCGGATATGAGCCGACGGATGTGCCGGAAGACGCGGATATGATCCTGCTTAATACCTGCCATATCCGCGAAAAAGCGGCGGAAAAGGTCTATTCGGAACTCGGACGGTTCAAGGGGCTGAAAGCCGAAAAGCCGGATCTCAAGATCGGGGTGGCGGGCTGTGTGGCCCAGGCCGAAGGCGAGGAAATTGTGCGCCGCCAGCCTATGGTTGATCTGGTTGTGGGCCCGCAGAGCTATCACCGATTGCCCGAGATGGAGGCGCGGATCCGGGCCGGGGATCGGGCCATCGACACGGATTTTCCTGAGGAAGACAAGTTCGCCCATCTTCCCGATCGTCCGATGCCAAACAGGGCGCCGACGGCCTTTTTGACCGTGCAGGAAGGGTGCGACAAGTTTTGCGCCTTCTGCGTGGTGCCCTACACACGGGGAGCCGAAGTCAGCCGCCCCGTTGCCAGGATCATCAATGAGGCTGAAGGGTTGGTCGCCCGTGGTGTGCGCGAGATCACGTTGCTGGGGCAGAACGTTAACGCCTATCACGGCGAAGGAGAGAACGGCACGTGGGGGCTCGCCAGGCTGATCCGAGGCTTGGCCGAAGTGGAAGGTTTGGAACGCATCCGCTACACGACCAGCCACCCGAACGATATGGATGATGATCTGATCGAGGCTCACGCTGATTGCGCCAAGCTGATGCCCTATCTTCACCTGCCTGTGCAGTCGGGCAGTGATAAGATCCTGAAGCGTATGAACCGTAAACATACGGCGGAGGCCTACATTCGCTTGATCGAGCGGATCAGGTCGGCCCGGCCAGACATCCTACTTTCCGGTGATTTCATTGTCGGCTTTCCAGAGGAGAATGAGGCGGACTTCCAGGCAACAATGGATCTGGTGTCGGAGGTTGGCTACGGCCAAGCCTATTCATTCAAATACTCCGCCCGTCCGGGCACGCCCGCTGCCGAGCGCCAAACGGTTGAGCCCGAGGTCGCAGATGAACGCCTGCAGCGATTGCAGGCGCTGCTGCGCGACCAGCAGCAGGCTGCACAGGAAGCCATGGTCGGGCGCGACGCGACAGTCTTGCTGGAGAAAACCGGGCGATTGCCTGGCCAAATGGTTGGAAAGTCGGAACATCTGCAGGCTGTGCATGTTTCAACTGATCTTCCGCGTGGAACCCTGGCGCCGGTGCGTGTGATCAGCGCCAGCACAAATTCCCTGTCCGCCGAGATCCGGGGCTAACGCTATCGCGCCAATATCAGGTCTGCTTGCAGGCCACCCAGACGTTCGCTGTCGCCTAACTTCAGCAAACCGCCATGGCCGCGCGCAATGTCTGCGGTGATGGACAGGCCAAGCCCCACACCAGCCCCCTTGTTCTGATTGCGCGACGCATCCAGCCGGGCGAAGGGCTTTAGAGCATCTTCCCGCTGCTCCTTCGGAATCCCGGGTCCGTCATCTTCCACGCGAAAGCAAATCGTCTTCTCCGTCAGTTGCACCGACACCAAGGCCGAACTGGCATAGCGCACTGCATTGCCGATGAGATTTCCAAGCGCCCGTTTCACTGCGACAGGGCGTAGCGACACCAACGTATCGGGTTGGTCCAAGGGTTCAAATTCGACGGATCCACCGCCGCGTGTGGCCGCTTCAACGGCAGAGGCAGCGAAGGTGTTGGCGTCCACTTCCTCCAGATCATCAAGTGTCTCAACCCGGGCAAAATCCAGAAACGCGTCGATCAACTCTTCCATATCGGTCACATCGCGTTCCATATCCGCCACTTCCGGGACGGGATCCATCATGGAAAGACCAAGCTTCAGGCGGGTCAGGGGGCTGCGCAGGTCGTGGCTTACCCCAGACAGCATGAGCGTCCGTTGGGCGGTTTGCCGTTCTATCCGGCGGCGCATGTCCAGAAAAGACTGACCCGCGGCGCGCACTTCCGTCGCGCCAGAGGGTTTGTAGGGTTCGACCCTTCCCTTGCCAAAGGCCTCTGCGGCGTGGGCCAACCGGGTGATTGGCCTGAGTTGATTGCGCATATACAGGAACGCGACGCCCGTCATGACGATACCGGTGAACACCATCAGTACCAGCAATTGATGGGGGTTCGATGCGGAGACTTTCCGTCGATCGAAAGACAGGGCTACGGGGCCATGTCGCGTGTCGATCTGCAGCACAACAAGGCGCGAAGATTGGGAGAGATCAACCAACCTGACGTCCGGCAGCGCCTCCCGTAGCGTGGCATCAACGGTCAGGCCCGACACATCGTAGAATGCGCGACGCAAACCTGTTTCCGGCGCTACGGGCAGTTCGATGTCATAGCGCAAGGCCGAGACGAATGTGTCGATTGAGGTCAGAGCCGCCTCAGGTGTCGGTGCCTCATCTATCTTGCTGATGATGTGCTGGAGTTCGACCAGCACGGTGCGGGTCATTTGCCGAGTGACATCTTCGAAGTGCCGTTGAATAAACACCACCAGAATGACCAATTGCATCACCGCAACGGGCAAAATCAGGATGAGAGCGGCCCTGCCATAGAGACCACGTGGCATCACATGTTTGAGCCAGCCAAACGACATGGCCAACCTTTATCCTGACCAGGGGAGTACGAAAAGGTGCAAGCGAGCTATGATCCCAAAGTCGGCGAGCCGGTGGAGTTGGCGCCTGGCCTGCGTCGGCTGACCGCGCCAAACCCGTCGCCCATGACGTATCACGGCACAAACACCTATCTATTGGGCGAGACGGATATCGCGGTGATCGACCCCGGACCAGCCAAGCAAGAGCATCTTGCCGCGATCCTTGCCGCGCTGACACCCGGGCAGAGGGTGAGCCACATTCTGGTGACTCACAGCCATATGGATCATTCCCCTTTGGCGATCGAATTGGCGCACCAGACCGGGGCGCCCATTCTTGCATTTGGCGACCATCTGGCTGGTCGAAGTGAAGTGATGATCAACCTGGCCGCCAAGTCGGATTTGGGTGGTGGCGAAGGGATGGATCGCGCCTTCGCACCGGATGAGATTTTGGTGGACGGCAGTACAGTGTCGGGCGAAGGCTGGGACGTGACAGCCATGTGGACTCCCGGCCACACAGCCAATCACCTTTGCTTTGTTTGGGGCAATGCGGTCTTTACGGGCGATCATGTGATGGGCTGGTCCACTTCTCTTGTTTCGCCTCCCGACGGCGATTTGACGGCATTCATGGACTCTTGTTCCAAGCTCCAGTCCGTGCCTGCGGGGCGATATTATCCCGGGCATGGCGACCTGGTATTGGCGCCCCTGGACCGACTGGATGAACTGATTACGCACCGAAGAGGCCGCGAAACCCAAATTCGCGAAGCGATTGCAGAGGCAGAACTGGACGTGCCCACGATCACACGACGGGTCTACCGTGATTTAGCGCCTGGTTTGCTGGCCGCAGCGGAACGAAATGTCTTCGCTCACCTGATCGATCTGCACACCCGCAGGCTTGTAACAACCGAAGGCGACCTCCACGCGGCAAGTCGTTTCAAAGGTGTCTAAAAAAACGATTGGTTCTCCGGGAAAACAACTGGACGCCTGTCGGAGCGATTGCTATACGGCACGCCAGTTCCGGCGTAGCTCAGCGGTAGAGCAGTTGACTGTTAATCAATTGGTCGTAGGTTCGATCCCTACCGCCGGAGCCAAAATCT
>JBCBGY010000097.1:0-11206 GCA_038526275.1 Pseudomonadota bacterium
CTCTGGCCTCTGCCTTCGGAGGGCAGCGCTCTATCCAGCTGAGCTACGGGTGCGTGGCTATCGCTATAGCCGCTGTGACGGCGAGCCGCAATCCGGTTTCAACGGAGACGTCATCAAGAGAAGAGTTCGTGGCACAGCTCCAGCGCATCGACCAGAACATCCACCTCTTCGCGGGTATTGTACATGCCAAACGACGCGCGACAGGTCGCGGCGAGACCGAGGTGATCGAGCAACGGCTCAGCGCAATGCTGACCTGCCCGCACTGCCACGCCTTTTTTGTCGAGCACCGTCGAAATGTCGTGGGCATGGGCCGCCCCGTCCAATGTGAAGCTGAAGATTGCGCCTTTGCCAGCCGAATTTCCCTGCACCGTCAACCAATTGAGGCCGTCCAGACGCAGTTTGGCATAATCCCGAAGATCGTTTTCGTGGGCGGTAATCGCCTCCATCCCGTGACCCATCATATAGTCCAGCGCCACACCCAGCCCGATCTGCTGGACAATGCCGGGCGTGCCCGCTTCGAACTTCATCGGCGGGTCATTGTAGATCACGGTGTCCTTGTGGACCTCTTTGATCATGTCGCCGCCCCCGATGAAGGGCTGCATTTCGGCCATACGCTCTTTGCGAATGTGGATCGCGCCAGACCCGGACGGCCCGTAGAGTTTGTGCCCGGTGATCGCGTAGAAATCCGCACCCAGCGCATCAAGACTGACCGGCAGGTGGACCGCAGCCTGACTGCCATCGACAAGGACCGGAACGCCCTGTTCGCGCGCGCCAGCGCTGATGGCGGCGATGTCGACTACCGTGCCCAGCACATTGGACATATGCGTGACGGCGATCAGCTTGGTCTTTGGGCCAATGGCAGCCAGAACAGCATCGGGATCGAGATCGCCATTCACGTCCACATCGACCCACTTGATCACCACGCCCTGGCGTTCGCGCAGAAAATGCCACGGCACGATATTGGCATGGTGTTCCATCACGCTGAGAATGATCTCATCGCCGGCCGTTAAGCGCGGCATGGCCCACCCATAGGCAACCAGGTTGATCCCTTCGGTGGTGCCGGTGGTAAAGACGATCTCTGTTTCATCCGCCACGCCAAGGAAACGCGCAATCGTACCGCGCACAGCCTCGTATTTCTCGGTCGCCACGTTGCTGAGATAATGCAAACCTCTGTGCACGTTCGAATATTCATGCGCATAGGCTTCTGTCACGGCGTCGATCACAACCTGGGGCTTCTGGGCTGAAGCTCCATTGTCGAGATAAGTCAACGGCTGCCCGTTAACCTCCCGCGACAGGATCGGAAAGTCATTGCGAATGGCATGTACATCATACATCTGGCAGGGGTCCAATAATCGTCACACCCAAAAGGGCTAAGATCAAAGAGAGAACGATCAACATCCCGATGGCCGTGACGATGATCATGGTCAGCACCGCAGCGGCAGACTGAAAACCATGGACCTCCATGATGAACTGCGTCAGCCAGTAGAAAAACAGGATGAGGGTGGCAAAGCCCACGAATACGGTCAGCGGCTCCATGATAACGGATGTGAGGAACTGCAAAACCTGCATCATGATGAGCAGAACCTGGAACCAGATCATCACGCTCATGGCATCTTCTAACTGCCCTCGTCCGTCCAGCGCACGGCCGACAAAGTGGATCGCAAACACGGACATCGCCAGAAACGCCCCTTGGACGGCGGCCCAATAGAGCGGGTTGTTGAAGAAGGTCACGACCAGTTGGTAGCCGACTCTGGTCGACATATCCGTGTCTTCCGGGGGCTCGGGCAACCCGCCAGAACCGAACCCGATCAGTTGTTCCAGCATCACATTGGCGATCACCACAACAACCATGGCCTGGACCAGAACGCCCAAAGGCAACTGCAGGTCAATCACTTGCCGCGCAGCGCCCCGCGCATTGGTGAAGGATTGGCGGACGAGTTCGGGAATGGAAAGGGCGATCTCTGCCATCGGTTTGTCCGTGGTGTTTGTCTAGGTGCCGCGTTCAGCTTCGCTGAGGCATATGAACCAATGGGCGAAGAATGCAAGCGTGACCACCCAATCGGTAAAGGTCAATTGAACACTGGGGCCAATGAAGCCCGCAACCAAACCGCGCAGCAACATCAGCGGAGAAATGACCAAAAGCGTCCAGAACAACGCTATGCGCGCTCCGAAAAATGTGCCCTGCCCGCCAAAGGCTTTGGCGATCAGGTGACTGAGGGCCGCGAGCCCGTAGAAGAAGATCGGCATCGCGAAGACCCAGACCAGCAAGGCACTGCTCAAGCGGGCCTGTAAGGGCACAGTCGGATCCTGATGGGCCAACCGGCTGGCCAGAGGCCACTGCGCAATGAAAATCACCAGGCATGCTGCCATCACGAATGCGATGGCACGATCCTCCCGCGGGCCTCCGCTCAGCAATCGACGCATGACCGTCCTTGGCGCCCTATAGCTGCGCGCAATCTCCGTCGTGACCGCCATGTCCTAGGGGCGCCGTCGGGCCAGCCAGTCTTCGAGCCGACCGGTGATGTCTTCTGCAATCGCCGGATCATCGATCTCTTCGATCGCTTCCGCCAGAAAGGCCAGTACCATCAAGTCCGTTGCCGGCCCTTCAGGAATACCGCGCGAGCGCAGGTAGAAAAGGCCTTCCTCATCGATTGCACCGGAAGTGGAACCGTGAGAACAGGCCACATCATCGGCGTAGATCTCTAGCTCAGGCTTGGCCAGAAACTGGCTGTCATCGTCCAAAAGCAGCGATTGGCTGATCTGGTAGCCATCCGTCTTCTGCGCGCCCGGTTTGACAAGGATCTTGCCCTGAAACACGCCGACAGCGCCATTGCGCAGGACCTTTTTGAAGACCTGGCGGCTTTCGCAGTTTTCCGCATCGTGGGTGATGAACACGGTATCATCGTGGTGAAAGTTTCCGTCGCCCACAGCCGCACCCGCAATGTGCGCCACAGCTTCGTCACCCACGATTTCGATCACGGCTTCATTGCGGGTCAAAACGCCATTGGCCGTCAGGGTAAAGGACTTGAACACCGACTTTTCAGCCAGGCGGGTAAACATATGGGTTACGGCCCGTCGTTCATGGTCCCGCCCTTGCGCCCGAACATGGTGAAATGCACCGCCAGCCGCGATTTCGACTTCCATACATTTGTTGAAGCGTGCAGCAGCCGGGCCGGTTTCCAGAACAGTTAGCTCGGCGCCTGTCTCAACCTTAATGCAATGATGCAGAATGGCGTCGGATGTTTCTGATTTATGGAGATAAATCAGGTTCACAGGCCTTTCAGCTTTGGCCGTGGCGCGGATCAGCACACCGTCCGTCGCGAAGGCCGTATTCATGGCCGCCATGGGGCGCGAAACCGGGTCTTGGCCCCGGCTTTCCAAAACGCCGTACACATCCTTGGCCCAGTGAATGTCCGCGCTGACATCGGCCAGACGTTCGATTTCAACACCTGCCAGGGACGGGTCATCGCTCGCTTCCGCATCAAAGACGCCATCGACGAACACCAGTTTCACCCGATCAATCGCGTCGAAGAGCGGCACGTCTTGCGGATCAAACAACGCTGCCTTCGTAACGTCGGCACTCACCAAGCTTTCAGGATTGGTATAGCGCCAATATTCGTCACGGCGCTCGGGCAATCCCATGGCCCGCAAGCGCGACAGCGCGTCTTGCCGCGCCTCCGCGGCCCAACTGGCACCGCTGGGAAGGGTCATGTCGCTCAGGCGCGCCTCTGTGGCATCCCGCTTCGCCGCGCTGACTTTCAATGCTGCACCCATCAGGCGACCTCCGCCAGAATGTCGGCATAGCCATTGTTCTCGACCTCCAGCGCCAGTTCTGGTCCGCCGGACTTCACAATGCGGCCATCGGCCATGATATGCACCACGTCCGGCTTAATGTGGTCGAGCAGCCGCTGATAATGGGTGATCACCAGAAAGGCCCGGCCCGCATCGCGCAACGCGTTTACGCCATCACTGACAAGCTTCATCGCATCCACGTCCAAGCCGGAATCCGTTTCATCCAGGATGCACATCTTGGGTTCCAGCATGGCCATCTGCAGGATCTCGTTGCGCTTCTTTTCGCCGCCCGAGAAGCCAACATTCACGGGGCGTTTCAGCATCTCTGCGTCGATCTTCAGATCTTTCGCCTTGGCGCGGATCACCTTCAGAAATTCTGCCGCGCTCATTTCCTCTTCGCCACGGGCCTTACGCTGCGCATTCAGCGCCGTCCGCAGGAAAGTCATGTTGCCGACACCGGGGATTTCGACCGGATACTGGAAAGCCAGGAAAAGGCCAGCCGCTGCGCGCTCCTCGGGTTCCATCTCCAGCACATCTTCGCCTTCCAGCATTGCCGATCCATCGGTCACTTCATACCCGTCCCGCCCGGACAGCACGTAGGACAGCGTGGACTTGCCAGACCCGTTCGGCCCCATGATCGCATGGACCTTGCCCGCCTCTACAGACAGATCGACGCCTTTCAGAATGACCTTGTCATCTTCTTCCAACTTCACGTGCAGGTTCTTGATCTCAAGCATGATGACCTCTTTGCATAACGGTGGATGCCACGCTCGAATGTTCGAGGCGGCTTTCTTCAGTTCGGATTGAGTAACGAGCCGTGTACCGCCCGTATTTCGTTATCGGGCGAGCGCACCCAATGACGATGTCAGAGACAGCATGTAACGGCGCGAAAAGGCTTGCTCCCAAAGCCATGGGACCTGGCTGGCGAGGCTCGCTTCCGCGAGCAGAAAGAAGATCAACCCGCTCATCGTCCCGACAATGGACAGAAAGCCGGTCAGTCGGAAGATGGCGGTGAGCGCGAGACCGAAGAAGATCCCCAACGGTATGTCGGTCGCCATCAGGACAATCTGATCGCTGCCAGAGCCGAAATAAAGCCGCGGAGCGCCATAATGATAGCCAGCGCAGCGGGTCGCAAACCCGGCCACCAAGCCGACGCACAGGGCCAAGGGAACCTGCAAGGCCAGAAGCATGCCCGAAAAGTAGTCGAGCGGTCCGGCACGTACCGTTCTCCGGCCTCGCCTGTTTTCTCGGGTATCGGTTCCGACGATCCGCTTCACGCGCTGTTGGAAGTCGACGTCCGGATCTGGCATCGGCTAGCCGCCGAACGAGAAGAACAGAACGCCATTGGGGTCCGTGGTCGAGATGACCGCAAGGACCCATTCGCGACTGAACATCATCTCGAACAGGTCCGGCATGCGGTGAACAGCCATATGCATGGTCAGCACGCCCGTCGTGATACCAAAGCCTTTGGCCGAGGTGTGAATCGCCGATGTCATGTTGGTCGCCATTCGAATGGCCATACCGATCACCGAAGACATCACAGCATCCATGAGCAATTGGTCGGCCAGAACGTCCTCTCCGCCGCCGGGCATCCCAAACAACTGGAACCGAACATAGCGGGCGATCAGAACCGTGAGGATCCCAAGCACGAAGGCTGCGGCGATAGACAACGGATACATCGCGTTGCTTGTCATCTCCGCTGACTGGGACCGCTTCTTCCGCTTTTCGGGGCGTTTCGAGTGCAACACGCCGTCGGGCTCCCACTGGTCGCCCGTTTCTATGCGTTTGATCCGTTCGGCAAACCGGTGATCCATATCCAGCCCTGCCCCCGTCACTGTCCTCTAACGCGCTACAATGTGACGCCGGATTGGGGCGATAAAGCGGCAGGTGCAAGAAATCGCTGCGACCGGGCGGAAGGCCCGCATATGTGGCGGAGGCGGCCACTAACCGACCTTCACCGCGGTGCCAGAGGCCGAAACCATCAGCATATTGTTGATCACTTCATAGTCCAGGTCGACACCAACAACTGCGTTGGCACCGGTTGCGGCGGCGCGCTCTTCAAGTTCGCGCAACGCGGTTTCCCGCGCCTCGCCCAGGCTCGCCTCATATGCGGACGATCGGCCACCGATGATGTCGGTAATGCCCGCGAAGATATCGCGAAACACATTCGCCCCCAGGATCGCCTCGCCAACGACCACGCCATGGTACGATTGAATGCTCTTGCCTTCGATTGTCGGCGTCGTCGTCACGATCATCTTGCTGCTCCCCCAAGGTGCCATTAGGTGTTGTCCTTCCCAAAGCGATCGAAGTCTCCCCGCGCCTTCGCGGCCGCGATCACGCGCTGCGTCTCAGACCCGCGCTTGAAATGCTCTTCAATACTGCCGCCGTATATGTCTGACATTAAACGCTTCTGTCTTTTCAGCCCGCACAGCCAAGTCGTGTCAAAAACAGGCGACCCCGCCCCCGTAGTCATGACACCCCCAATTGAGGTAGAAGTGGTCCACGCCCCAGATCAACGTTGGGTCGAAAGGCATCGGCCCGGCCCCGAGTTCCGACATTGGAGTTCCAGCGATGACAGATCCGGCCAACGCAATAGCCGTCAGGGCCAAGACTATCCGTGTCACCCGACGCTGCCCTCTAGCGAGATCGCGACAAGTTGCTGGGCCTCCATGGCGAACTCCATTGGCAGCGCTTGCAGGACCTCCTTGCAGAAGCCGTTAACAACCAGGGCCACGGCCTCTTCCTCGTCCATGCCGCGCTGGCGGCAGTAGAAGAGTTGATCATCGTCCACTTTGCTGGTCGTCGCTTCGTGCTCCACCCGGGACGAGTTATTTTTGACCTCGATGTAAGGCACAGTATGCGCCCCGCATGTGTCTCCGATCAGCAAGCTGTCGCACTGGGTGTAATTGCGGCTGTCCTTCGCCTTTGGGTGCATCGACACCAGCCCGCGATAGGTGTTCTGCGCCTTGCCCGCGCTGATCCCCTTGCTGACGATCCGCGATTTGGTGTTCTTGCCCAGATGCACCATTTTGGTGCCCGTATCGGCCTGCTGGTAATTGTTGGCGATGGCAATCGAATAGAATTCACCCTGGCTGTCATCGCCGCGCAGGATGCAGGACGGGTATTTCCAGGTTACAGCAGAACCCGTTTCGACCTGGGTCCACATCACCTTGGACCGGGCACCACGACAATCGGCCCGCTTGGTGACAAAGTTGTAGATGCCGCCCTTGCCCTCTTCATCACCGGGGAACCAGTTCTGGACCGTGGAATATTTGATCTCCGCATCGTCCAGCAACACCAGTTCGACCACAGCGGCATGAAGCTGATTGGTGTCGCGCATCGGCGCGGTGCAGCCTTCCAGGTAGCTGACATAGGCCTCGCGGTCAGCGATGATCAGCGTCCGCTCAAACTGGCCGGTATTCTCCGCATTGATCCGGAAATAGGTGCTGAGTTCCATGGGGCACCGCACACCCGGCGGCACATAGACAAACGAGCCGTCCGAGAAGACCGCAGAGTTCAACGTGGCGAAATAGTTGTCCGACTGCGGCACCACGCTGCCAAGGTACTTTTTGACCAGTTCGGGATGTTCCTTGATCGCCTCCGAGATGGAACAGAAGATCACGCCCGCCTTCTTCAATTCCGCCTGAAATGTGGTGCCAACCGAGACGGAATCAAATACCGCATCCACTGCCACCTTGCGCCCCTCGGCCGGCATGTTCTCTGCACCTTCGACGCCAGCAAGGATCATCTGCTCCTTCAGCGGAATGCCCAGTTTGTTATATGTTTCCAACAGCTTCGGATCGACGTCGTCGAGTGACTTGGGCTTCTCAGCCATGCTCTTCGGCGCGGCGTAGTAATATTGTTCCTGATAGTCGATCTTGGGATAGTCGACCATCGCCCATTCGGGCTCTTCCATTTGCAACCAGCGGCGATAGGCCTCCAGCCGCCACTCGGTCATCCATTCGGGCTCTTCGTTCTTTTTGCTGATCAGTCGGACGATATCTTCGTTCAGGCCCTTTGGCGCGAACTCCATCTCGATCTCGGTTTCCCAGCCATACTTGTAGGTGCCCATATTCTGGACAGCTTCCACGGTCTCCCGATCTACGCCGTCACGCACTTCAAGCTCAGCATTTCTGTCCAAAGCTGCCATTTAGGCCTCCAATCACCTCAACCGGCCCTTAGGCCTTATGCCGCTTCACCGGCGCGCTTCTTGTGCCGTCGGTACGCCGCGATCCACGCATCCGCAAACCGCAGCACCTCCTCTTCTGTCGTCGTGGGCCCGAGCGACACGCGAACGGCACTCGCCGCGGTTCGGTCATCAAAACCCATGGCCTTCAGAACCCGACTCGCCTTCACCTTGCCGCTGGAACAGGCAGAGCCTGCCGAAATTGCAAAGCCTGCAAGATCCATCTGCATGACCTGTGTCTCGCTCTTCCATCCAGGAACCGCAAAACACGACGTGTTCGGAAGCCGGTCAGCCTTATTTCCGACAAAAATAATATCTTTTGCAGCGGCGTCCAGACTTATTTCTAGAATATTTCTAAGTTTCGCGACCCGCTCCCAAACACCGTCTGCCAGATCTCTTGCAGCCGCTTCAGCCGCCGCCCCAAAGCCCGCAATTCCGATGACGTTTTCCGTGCCGGACCGACGCCCCATCTCTTGCCCGCCCCCTTTGATCTTGGGCTCGAGAGCCACGCCGGGTTTGACGTACAACGTCCCCACACCTTTGGGGCCGCCAAGCTTGTGCGCCGATGCCAAAAGCAGGTCCGCGCCGCTCCTGGGCACATCGAAATCCGTTTTGCCAAGGGCCTGAACGGCATCGACAAGGATGAGCACGTTTCG
Organism: Pseudomonadota bacterium; assembly: GCA_038526275.1. Taxonomy (GTDB): domain Bacteria; phylum Pseudomonadota; class Alphaproteobacteria; order Rhodobacterales; family Rhodobacteraceae; genus 188UL27-1. Next base: position 8,635 of record JBCBGY010000097.1, read on the forward strand.
CTCAAGGGACCAGATTTCTTGCGCAAATTGCAATGTGGGCTGCAAGATACCCGTTTCGGAGTTGGCCGCCTGAAACGCGATAACGCCCTCGCGTACCGTTTGCGAAAAGGGTTGCCCACCGCACGTTCCCGTCAGAACGCCATCTGGTCCGATATCCAACATTTGCGATGGGTCCTGAACCCATGCGGCCACGGCATCATGCTCTGCGGCCGACCCGTAAATGGTTGAAAATGAGGAAAGCGCTAATGCCGCTCCCTCGGTCGCACCACTGGTAAAGACCAGATCGCTTGGTTCACAGGCGAGAAGCTGCGAAATCTGCGCCCTCGCCCGTTCAACACACGCCTTTGCCGCCCGCCCTTCTGTGTGAACACAAGACGGGTTGCCAACGACGTCCATCGCCTCCAGCATCGCTTGCCGAGCCTCGGGCCGCAGAGGCGCTGTGGCGTTCCAATCCAGATAGACGCGATCGCCTCTCACGCCGCTTCCTCTTTCTTATTGGTTAAAACATCCGAACTCGCCTTGGCCCAGCCAATGCGAAAAGGAAGGAAAAGTTCCCGCGCCGCTCACTCGTCCACCATTTCAAAGAGAGACGGAACCGCGGGACAGGGCGTCAGCTCATTGCCAACAACATCTGACAGGCGAGTCTGGTGCAAAAAGACATAGACATGGGCGCTGAGCCCTTCCCACAACCGGTTGGTCATGGATTGCGCCTTACTGCCAGACACAGCGCCCTTGGCGCCCGCACCGGTATGGAGCGCACTGACGGTCTCATCAACGGCCTCCAGGATTTCGCTGACCCGAATGTCGCTTGCACTCCGGGCCAATCTGTAGCCACCACCTGGGCCGCGCACGCTCTCGACCAGGTTCGCCCGACGGAGCTTTACGAAGAGCTGTTCGAGATAAGGCAAGGAAATATCCTGCCGCTTTGATATCTCGGTGAGGTTCACCAAACCATCCGATTGGGCCAGTGCAATGTCCGACAGGGCCACCATCGCGTACCGACCCTTTGTGCTCAATTTCATGGCGATCCTCCGGTAACCTTGACAAACCATTGACGATAGCGGTGGGAGCGCTTAGTTCCCTGCCACCTTAACCGTCGAACGCGCCGGTTTTAGAATAGTTCTAGATTGCGCCGGGTCGGTCGTCAACCACTGCAATGGCCCGCTTGACAAGAGAGAGGCAGATATGCCCGAAGTGATATTCCCCGGCCCGGATGGTCGGTTGGAAGGCCGTTACCACCCGCAAAAAGATAAAGATTCTCCCATCGCGATCATTCTTCATCCTCACCCGCAGTTTGGCGGGACGATGAACAATCGTGTGGTTTATGCGCTGCATTATGCGTTCTACAATATGGGCTTCACTGTTCTGCGTTTTAACTTCCGAGGTGTGGGGCGCAGCCAAGGCGAATATGATCAGGGCATCGGAGAACTTTCCGATGCGGCCTCGGCGCTAGATTACCTGCAGTCGATGAACCAAAATGCGAAACATTGCTGGGTGGCGGGCTTCAGCTTTGGCGCCTGGATCGGCATGCAACTGCTGATGCGGCGGCCCGAAATCACTGGGTTTATCTCTGCGTCGCCTCCGGCCAATATGTACGACTTTTCCTTCCTTGCACCCTGCCCGTCATCCGGACTGATCATAAACGGAACGGCTGACCGTGTGGCGCCCCCACGAGACACTCATACGCTGGTGAACAAACTGCACGAACAACGCGGCATCACGATCACCCATACTGAGATCGAGGGGGCTGGCCATTTCTTCGAGGACCCCCACATGGATACGATGGTGGGTCTGGTGACCGAATACGTGCAACGGCGGCTGACAGAGACCACAAGATAGCCATAATCGCCCTTTAGCGTTGATCTTTACGGGCACTTAATGCGGAACTTGGAAATAACGGTTCAGGTCTCAATGATAGAGTGACGGATCGCGGAAATGAGTGTCGTTGAAGATCTTGCAAATGGACTTGCCTTGCGGGCATTGGCGGCTGAACAAGGCCCCGATGACCAGATCGTTGATACGGTATCAAAAAGCATTGGCGACATGTCTCCGACATTGCAGGAAGCCTACCTGACTGCCATCCGGCTTCACCGTGCCGAAAAGCGCGGGCAATTGACCATTGATCAGCATTTGCGGGCCCTTGGACTTGGGATTGACGCTGCACCTCGGATGTCTCGGCAAGCTCCCCCTCCGCCGATGCCCCAGATGACAACCGAGGCTCTGGCAGAACTCGCAGAGGCGGATCTGGAAGCGGCACCGGCCGTTGCCGAACTGGAGGTCGAAGTCGAGGTCGAAGATTTGACCGATATTCCGGAAGAGATGGATGAGACGGAACCGGAAGCAGAAACTCCTGAAATGGCCGAAGAAGTGGAGGAGGATAGTCCTGACATATCCTCAGATCCTGTCCGTGCCCTGATGGACAGCCGGCGCCAGGAGCAGGAGGCGGAAGAGGCCGCCCGCGCGGCGGAAAAAGCCAAGAAAGAGGCACGCGCCCTACGCGCCGACCATCTGTCTATGATCGACAGCTTAATCGACGACGCCAAGGACGACGACTAAGTCCAGATGAGCTGCG
>JBCBGY010000097.1:11306-15687 GCA_038526275.1 Pseudomonadota bacterium
ATCGACAGCTTAATCGACGACGCCAAGGACGACGACTAAGTCCAGATGAGCTGCGTGTGCGCGCCATTGGGGTTAGTGCAAAGACTGAATCACGTGGCGTTGCGTCAAATCTGACAAGACGCTTTAGACGCGCTCGACGGTCACACGATCCGTATAAAACGCGATGTGGTCTTTGATCCGCGATACCGAATCCTTGGGATTTTCATAGGACCAAGCGGCATTTTCCCAAGGCCCACTTTTGGTTTCGATCGTGAAGTAACTAGCGTCACCTTTATGGGGACAATGCGTACTGCGATCGGTGCGCTCCAGAAACGCCATGCCCAGATCTTCGCGGGGGAAATAGATAACCGGGGGATAGTCACCTTCGGTAAGTTCCAGCGCATTTGCGCTTTCGCCCAAGACCGCGCCGCCGGCCCGAACAACCCAGGTGCCATCGGCCCGGGTGATCGTGATGTGGTCTGCCATATCCGTCCTCCCGCTTTACGCGCGGTCATGGCATCTCACATTCGGCGTGGGCTGCCAAGCGGCTTTGGTGGCTCTTTTGCATCGTTAGGTTCGGAGGGGCATTTTGCCCCCCACCTATGGATATTTTGGGCCAATTAGAAAGGGCTAGATCGGTGCAGTGACGCGGTCGAGCCACGTCCGGGTGTTTGGCGAGACACGCGGGCCCAAGCGGGTGGCGACCTCGGCGTGGTAGTTGTTGAGCCAGTCGCGCTCCGTTGCCGTCAGGATTGTCTGATCAATGAGGCGTGTGTCGATGGGCACATAGGTCAGGGTCGCAAATGCCAGCATCTCGCGATCATCCTGGCCAGCTATCTCAGGGGCAGTAATCACGTGGATCAGATTTTCAATGCGGATGCCAAAGGCCCCTTCCCGGTAGTAGCCCGGCTCGTTCGAAAGACACATGCCAACCTCCAGCGGGATGGTCGATTGGCGAGACAGACGTTGCGGGCCCTCATGGACGGATAGATAGGCGCCAACGCCATGACCGGTGCCATGGTCATAATCCTGGCCAGCGGTCCAGAGCGGGTATCGCGCCAACGCATCGAGGTCGCGCCCAGAAATACCTTTTGGCCATTGCGCCCGCGAAATGGCGATCATGCCCTGCAAAACCCGGGTGAAACAGGACTTTTCATCCACCCCCACCGGACCGGTCGCCACTGTCCGGGTGATGTCAGTCGTCCCGTCGAGGTACTGACCGCCGCTATCAATCAGGAGCAATTCGCCGGGCGTGACAGACCGATTGGTCTCGTGGGTCACGCGGTAGTGGACAATGGCACCATTTGGGCCACTGCCAGCGATGGTTTCAAAGCTGATATCCCGCAGGCCGTTATCGACCCGGCGGAACGCTTCAAGCTTCTGCACCACCTCAATTTCGGTAAGGCCGCCTTTTGGCGCCATCTCGTCAAGCCAGCAGAGGAATTCGGCCATTGCGACACCGTCCCGCAAGTGTGCGACTTCCATGCCTTGAATTTCTGCGGGGTTTTTACGCGCCTTCGGCAGAATGCAAGGATCGCGCCGCCAAACGATCGCGACTTTTTCGGGGTCGAGCTGATCCAACACCCATTGCGGAGCACTCGCCCCATCAATCTGAACCGGTCCTTCGAGAGTTTCGAGCAAAGCGCTGAACCTGTCAGGCCCATGGAGCCGAATGTCGGGGCCCAAATGAGCCTGGACATCAGCATCTATCTTGGCCCCGTCAATCAACAGATCGACCGTGGCATCTGGATGAAGAAGCGCGAATGCGTGGGGAACAGGATTGCGCACAATGTCGCTGCCCCGGATGTTCAGCAGCCATGCAATACTATCAGGCAAGGTGATGATCGCCGGACCAGTCAGGTCTGTGGCAAGCCGCGCCCGCTTTTCACTGTGGCTTTCGCCAGCAAATTCAATGGGATGAACCGCAACCGGCCCCGTGGGTGGTGCAGGCTGATCCGCCCAGATCGCATCAATTGGGTTGGCGACGGGCACAAAGATGAGGCCCGCCTTTTCGGTTGCCTTGCGCAGTTTCTTCAATTCGTCGGGCGTGTGAAGCCAAGGGTCAAAGCCGATCCGCGACCCGTCGCTCAGATGCTCCACAAGCCATTCAGCTAGCTTTGTCTGCGGCCAAGGGACGGGCGTGAAATGGTCCAAGGCGACCTGGCTTCTGACCTGCACCCGGTAACGTCCATCGATGAACACGCCCGCGTTTGAAGCCGTAATCGCCGCAAACCCTGCAGAACCCGTGAAACCTGTGAGCCAAGCCAGCCGTTCATCCCTGGGCGCAACATATTCACCTTGATGCGCATCGGCCCGAGGTACAATAAAGGCCGCGATGTCCAGGTCAGACATCTGGGCCCGCAACGCGGCCAAGCGTGGCGGGCCATCGGCGGGGTCGGTCTTGGTCTCAAAGCTCTGGAACATGCGTGCCTTGGCCTCTTGATCATCTTCTGCCCGAGTGATGCGGCAACGGAACCGAAGAGACAAGCGTGCGAACATCAGGACACGTGATGAACCTCCTGCAAACCGTAAACGGGCGTCGGAATGCCTTCCATCCGGGCCTTAATCTGCAGCGACAGGAACTGGGAGTAATGACGCGACTGGTGAAGGTTGCCGCCATGGAACCACAGCCCCTCCTGCTGAGTCGGCTTCCACATATTGCGTTGTTCGCCTTCCCAGGGTCCGGGGTCTTTCGGCGTGTCAGAGCCAAGCCCCCAACATTTGCCAACCGTATCCGCCGTCTCTTGGCCCACCAGATCGGCAACCCAGCCATTCATGGAACCGTAGCCCGTGGCATAAACGATCAGATCTGCTTCGAGCTTTGTCCCGTCATCCAAAACGATCCCGTCTGCCACCACTTCCATCACCTGACCATGGGCCAGCTTGATTTCGCCGTCGATGATCAACTGGCTGGCGCCAATATCTATGTAATAGCCCGACCCCCGCCGCAGATACTTCATGAAAAGACCCGACCCGTCGGCCCCCCAATCGAGCCGGAAGCCAGCTTTTTCCAGACCCGCATAAAAGTCCTTGTCGACTTCTTTCATCTGCTCGTAAAGCGGCGTCTGGAATTGATGCAAGATGGCATAGGGCAAGGAGGCGAAGATCATATCCGCCTTGTTGGTCGTCATCCCGCTTGCAACCGCTTGCTCGGAATAAAGCGCGCTGAGCCCGATATCCATCAGTGTGTCGGATCGGACGATATGGGTGGTTGACCGCTGAACCATGGTCACGTCCACATCATTTTCCCACAAGGCCGCCGCAATATCGTGGCCGGAATTGTTGGACCCGACCACCACGGCCTTCTTGCCGCGATAGGCATCGGGGCCCGGATGTTTCGACGAATGGTGCTGGTCCCCCAGAAACAGATCCATTCCGGGAAGTTGAGGCACATTCGCCTTGCCAGACATGCCGGTCGCGAAGATCAGTTGCTTGGGCTTCAGGATCACATCTTCGCCGTCCCGGTCCACCCGAACGGTCCACTCGCCTGCCACTTCATCATAGGAGGCAGAGGTACATTCCGACCGGGTCCAGTAGTTCAACTCCATTACCTTCGTGTACATTTCCAACCAGTCGCCGATCTTGTCTTTCGGTGAAAAGACCGGCCAGTTGGGCGGGAACGGGAGGTAGGGCAGATGGTCGTACCAGACCGGATCATGGAGACAGAGCGACTTGTACCGGTTCCGCCAACTGTCGCCGGGCCGTTCGTTCTTTTCCAAAATGATCGTAGGCACGCCGAGCTGCCGCAGGCGCGCGCCTAAGGCGATCCCGCCCTGCCCGCCGCCGATGATCACGGTATAGGGCTGAGTGCGGTATCCAAGTTCCGCCTCTTCGGTCTGGCGCTCCTCCAGCCATGTCGGGCGATGCTTACCCGCGCCATGTTTGGCACCGAGCGGGCGATCATAGCCCATCGGTTCTTCATGCCCCTTGAGTTCCACCATCGTCGTGAGCAGGGTCCAGATCTTTTCATCCCGAATGCGGATCAAGCCCGCCCCCCGGGCCACATCGGTTTCAAAGGTGATCCAGGCGGTGGTGATTCCGCCATCCTCGATTGCAGGTTCGCCTTCTGCGATCTTCCAACTGTGAGGCCGGGTCGGTTCAAGCTGGGTCGACAACATCGCCCGCACCGCCTCTTTGCCCTCCATCGTCTTGATATTCCACGTGAAGGTCACGAGATCTCGCCAATAGCAATCATCCACAAACAAATCGATGGCCGCTTGGATGTCCTGGGCCGTCAGCGCATCTTCCAGGGCATTGAGCACCTGGGACACGTCTAAATCGTGAGTTGCATCAAGCATCTCGCTTCCTCCCTAAAACGTACTGAATGGTAGGATGGTATGTAGCCGAGGCCCCGCCTATCAATTACGCTTTAGTGCCGGGCGCGACGGTGACGCAGCAGTTG
>JBCBGY010000098.1:0-15494 GCA_038526275.1 Pseudomonadota bacterium
ATGGTGCCGTCGTCCAGGTAGTCGAGCTCGCCCCCGATCGGGACGCCTTGAGCCAGAGAGGTCACCGTGGCTCCCGTCCCCTCCAAAGCATCGGCAATGTAGTGGGCTGTGGTCTGGCCATCAATGGTGGCGGAGACGGCCAGGATCACTTCGGTCACGCCCTCGGCGCGGACACGTTCGGCCAGTTTCGGAATGCGCAGTTCGTCCGGACCGATGGAATCCAAGGCGGACAACGTCCCGCCCAGCACATGGTAACGCCCCTTATAGATGCCCGCGCGTTCCATCGCCCAAAGGTCCGACACATCCTCGACCACACAGATCTGCGTCTGATCCCGCTTTTCTGACGAACAGATGTCGCAACGATCCGACGTGCCCACATTTCCACAGACCAGACATTCCCTGGCGGTTTCAGCCACTTCTTGGATCGCATCGGCCAACGGGATCAGCAAAAGGCTGCGCTTCTTGATCAGTTGCAACACAGCCCGGCGCGCAGACCTTGGTCCAAGCCCGGGCAACTTGGACATAAGAGCGATCAAAACTTCGATCGGACTGTTCGCCTGGGACATGGCCCCCTCAGGTCGGCAGGCCCATTCCCGGCGGCAGACCCATTTCTTGCGCCAGGCGTCCCATCTCTTCTTTATGACGTTCCTGGGCTTTTTGCTGAGCCTCGGAAATCGCGGCCAGGATCAGGTCTTCGACCACTTCCTTTTCGTCCGGATTAAAGATCGACGGATCGATATCCAGCCCCTTCAGCTCGCCCTTGGCCGAACAGGTCGCTTTGACAAGCCCTGCCCCGCTTTCGCCCGTCACCATGATCGTGTCGAGACTGTCCTGCAGGTCGGTCATCTTATCCTGCATGTCCTTTGCGGCCTTCATCATCTTGGCCATATCGCCAAGGCCGCCTAAGCCTTTGAGCATCTGATCTCTCCAACGGTTTCAGCACTATCGGTAATGCCGTGCCGCGCCGCATAGCGCAAGGACCGCGCGTGAACAGTGCGCCGATCCAGACATGCGGTCGACCCGACCAACATCCTCCAGCACCCCAAGCCCACGTCCGTCTGACGGAGCCCTCTCAGAAACACTCGCGACGGGTCCGGGAGCTTTGGCCCAATGTGCTGGTGATTTATACTCGGCCTACACTGGTTACACCGCTTCTGAGATAGGCGAAGTGAAAACGCCCCTGTTGCGAAAACCCGTACCGCCGAGCGACTTGGCAAACGCGATTTTAGAGGCGCTGTCCGCTCCAAAGGTGCAACGACTTAGGCCTTACTCGGCCGGTTCGACTGTCATGTCCTCTTTTGCGATCCCCGCGACCCGCACCGGTTTCTTCATGGCATCGCGACGGAACGGTTCGCCCAACTCCTGATTCAGCATCACTTCGATCAGGGTGGTCTTGCCGTGCTCCATCTGATCTTTGATGGCGGTTGCCAGCAGATCGGTCACCTCGTCCATGCTGCGCCCGACCACACCTTGCAGACCACAGGCCTGCGCGATGCCTGCATAACTGACCTTGTCGTCCAGTTCTGTGCCCACGAAGTTGTCGTCAAACCAAAGTGTCGAGTTTCGCTTCTCTGCGCCCCATTGGTAATTGCGGAAGACGATCATGGTGATCGCAGGCCATTCTGAGCGACCGATGGCTGTGAGCTCATTCACCGCAATGCCAAAGGCTCCATCGCCCGCAAAGCCCACGACTGGCACATTGGGCTGGCCGATCTTGGCGCCAACGATGGAGGGCAGCCCGTATCCGCAGGGCCCGAACAGGCCCGGTGCCAGATACTTTCGACCTTCATCGAAGCTCGGATAGGCATTGCCGATGGCACAGTTATTGCCGATGTCGGACGAAATGATCGCCTCGCGCGGCAAGGCGGCCTGAATCGCGCGCCACGCCATGCGGGGGCTGAGCCAATCCGGTTTGGCATCGCGGGCCCGCTGGTTCCAGGTCGTGCCGGGATCATCATCTTCGTGATCCATGGAACTGAGTTGCTGGGCCCAAGAAGATTTGGTGGTGGCGATCAGGTTCTTGCGATCAGCTCGCCCGGTCTCTCCGGCTCCATCTGACAGACCCGCCAATATGCCTTTCGCGACCTTCGCTGCATCGCCGACGATGCCCACGCTCACCTTCTTGGTGAGCCCGATCCGATCTGGGTTGATGTCAACCTGAATGACCTTGGCCTCTTTCGGCCAGTAGTCGACGCCATAGCCGGGCAAGGTGGAAAACGGGTTGAGCCGCGTGCCAAGCGCCAGCACCACATCGGCCTTGGCGATCAGTTCCATCCCGGCTTTCGATCCATTGTAGCCCAGTGGCCCCGCGAACAGTGGGTGTGACCCCGGGAAGGCGTCATTATGTTGATAGCCCACGCAGACCGGCGCATCCAAACGCTCTGCCAGGGCCCGTGACGCGTCGATCCCGCCCTCAGACAGAACCACGCCGGCGCCGTTCAGGAGCACCGGGAACTTCGCCTCCGACAAGAGCCGCGCGGCCTCGGCCACGGAATTTTCACCACCGGGAGAGACCTCAAATTCGATCGGATCGGGAATCTCGATATCCACAACCTGGGTCCACATATCCCGCGGGATGTTCAACTGTGCCGGACCACACAGACGCTTGGCCTTGGAGATCACCCGTGCGAGCACCTCGCCCACGCGGGACGGGTCCCGCACCTCTTCCTGGTAGGCCACCATGTCTTCGAACAATTTCATCTGCTCGACTTCCTGAAAGCCCCCCTGCCCGATTGTCTTGTTGGCGGCTTGCGGCGTTACCAGCAAAAGCGGCGTGTGGTTCCAGTAGGCTGTCTTAACAGCGGTGACAAAGTTGGTGATGCCCGGTCCATTCTGGGCGATCATCATACAAATCTCGCCTGTCGCTCGGGTGTAACCGTCCGCCATGAATCCGGCCGAGCCTTCATGGGCGCAATCCCAGAACGCGATACCCGCTGCGGGGAACAGATCCGAGATCGGCATCATGGCCGATCCGATTATACCAAACGCATGGCGAATGCCGTGCTTTTGCAGGGTTTTGACGAAGGCTTCTTCGGTGGTCATTTGCATCGTTCAGTCTCCCAAAATCCTGTTGGAATATGCGCCCGTTTTGGTTTGGCGAACCGTAGAAGGTGGCTCATATCCGAGTTAGGGCCAGTTCGTGCGTTGGATAGTGCCAAGCGGACTCTTCGCCTTAACCATCATGTTCCAGTGCGGCACGCATCTGGTCAGCCTGATTGCGACGGGTCGGCCAAAGTCCCGCGTACCAGTCCGCCCAGATCCGCCCGTTTATCAATCTCCACGCGGCCAAAACATAGACCCCCGGCAAGGCGACCATCAGCAGACCGACGGAATAGGGATTTGCACTTGGGCCGAAGACAAATCCCAGCAGCGGTCCCGGCACCATGATGAGGGACACAAGGATCGCCGTCGTCAGACTGCGTTTCAGAAATGCGGCCCGGCTTGGCCTCGCCCCGTCTTCGTCAATCAGCGTAATGCCCACTAGCGCCTTCCCCGGACTTGCCCCCAAAACCCTGCCAGACAGGCCGATCAGAGCCGAATAAAACACCAAAACCGCTCCATAAAGCAGCCAATATCCATTTCTTTCCGGAGGTGTGTAGTGGCCCATGAAGTCAACGACCGGCACCGATATCGGCCAATCCGTAATCGCCGTGACGACTGTTCGAATGGTCGGAAAGGTCAGAGCCATGAATGAACCGACCAGCAGCAGGTTCAGCACCAGACCGACATGGATCAGAAAAGACGGTGCGTGTAGGTCACGTGGCTTTTGCGGGATCTCGGTCATGAAGCAGCATCCAGTTCCTGAGCTATGAGCGCAATGCCATCAGAGATACGGTTGGCCGCAATGGAAGAATAGGCCAACCGGTAGAACCTGCTGAGGCCTTCGCTTTCCCCGCCGAAAAACGGCGCACCGGGTTCGATCAAGACACCCCGTTCCTGCAGCGCCAAAGCCAACGCGGCTGTATCGACATGCTCCGGCGCGCGCATCCAAAAGCTTGACCCGCCGAAGACGCCTGCCCCGGCCAGTTGCAGACCGTGGTCATCGATGGCTTTTGCCATCCGGGTGCGTCGGTCTTCGAACGCGTGGCCCATCCGCCGGACCAGAGCATCGTAATGACCAAGGGACAGGAATTGCGCAGCCGTGCGCTGCATATGACCTGGGGGATGTCGCAGCACCGCGGCCCGCAACGCGCGCGCCTGACGGATAAACGGCTCCGGTCCGACCAGATATCCCAGCCGCAGCCCCGGGAAGAGCGACTTGGAAAAGCTGCCCGCATAGACGACCCGCCCGTCTTTATCGAGCGATTTCAGGGCCGGATGGGGGGCCCGCAGAAAGGAGAGCTCGAACTCATAATCGTCTTCGACGATTAGAAAATCATCGGCACTGGCCCGGTCCAAAAGAGCTGCCCGTCGCGCCTGCGGCATGGTCGCGTTGGTCGGGCATTGATGCGACGGCGTCACGAACACGACGTCGGCCTGATCGGGAATGGCCTCGGTTGGAAGCCCGTCCCGGTCCACGGCAACGGGACAAACGTCTGCGCCAACATAACCCAAAATGTCCCGCAGGCCGGGATAACATGGCTGTTCGATCACGGCAGAGCGGTTTCGGTTCAACAGCAGATGGGCCGCCAACCAGAGACCGTTTTGCGCGCCAAGCGTTACCAACACTTCGCCAGGCGTGGCACTGATCCCTCGCCGCGGCAGGATATGGCGGGTAATGAACGAAACCAACGTGTCGTCATCACGATCCGCATGGTCACCTGTCAGACTGTCGAACTCGCGCTGCCCCAGTGATTGCAGGGCACACAAACGCCAGGTCTTATAGTCAAACAGCGACGGATCGGCCTGACCGTAGATGAAAGGATATTTGTAACTGCGCCAATCTGCGGGCTTGCGTTGCGAGACCGCGCTTTCCACCTGTTGGGTCAAGGCAGCGTTCCAATCCACACTCGTTGACGCGACCGGCGCAGGCCGAAATCGTGGAGGCTGCGGCGCACCCGAAGAGATGAAGTAGCCGGAGCGCCCAGTAGACGTGACGTAGTCATTGGCCTGCAGCTCGGTATAGGCCAGCGTCACCGTGATCCGGCTGACCCCCAAATGCCGCGCCAGACGTCGCGTCGACGGCAGCTTTTCCCCGGGACGAAATCGACCCGACAAGATCCCTTCGGCCACCATCTGCTGGATCTGGTTCTGGAGAGTCCCCTGAAACCGAGTATCCAGAAAGAACATGTCTTCCGTAATGCGCACCATGGATCAGTTGTACGCTGGACGTATGGCGCTGACAATCTGGCGCTACCTGCTCTCGCTCAAGTGGACGCCATCTTGAGCGTCGCAAATGTGAGTTCCGTCTTGATTTCAAAACTCAATTGACCATCCCGGTTGGCATGAGGCCGCAACAGAGCCTCAAGTTGCTGTTGGAATTCATGCCGCAAAGGGCCGAGCCGGGATACGGTCCAAGTGTTCCGGGAATGCTGAGACAGAATGTAGTCTTCTACTGATTGGGTGAATGTCGGTGACAAAAACTCGCAGGACCGCACGACCTTGACGAAGTCAAGATGCCTGGCACGAGAGGCGCGCCAACTCTCTGAATCGAGCGGCTGGTCTGTAAGCTTTGGCACCCAATCCGACAGGAAGCGGCGCCAATCCTCGTGCCAAGGCGGGTTAAACGCATCGTCGCCTGAAATGAATACCAACATGTGGTTTCTGCTTAAGTGATTGGCCAGTTTTGGAAAAAGCCTCGCAGGATCCATCCAATGGATACTCGATGCAAATGTCACAACGTCATAGTTGCTCGCCAGGGGTGCATTTTCGGCGGTGGCCTCAATCCAGTCAAGATTGCTTGCGCGGCCGTTTTCCAAGGATTTTCCCAGTGCTATCATGTTGGCAGAGGGGTCAACAGCAGTGACATCACCAAAGACGTTCGTCATTGGCCGTGCGATATTTCCCGGACCGCAGCCCAAATCCAAGAGACGGTTCCGCGCAGGAGCATTTTCAGCAATGCAGTCGTAGATTTGCGGCGCATAGGGCGGTCTGTGAAGATATAGATCAACGACCTCAGCCGCCTTGAATGATGTACCTGGCGTTTCGGGCATCTTCATGGTCGCCAGCGCGGAACATTTCGAGCTATTTTATCAAGCAAAGCAAGAAGTTGAGCTTTCTCCATCTCCGAAAGTCCGGCAAGCATCGCATCTTCGGATTCGGTGAACATGACCATGACCTTGTCATGCACCTCCTTACCACTGGGTGTGATGTTTAGAACCTGTTTCCTGGTATCAAACTGATCTTCCTTACGGGAAAGATGGCCCTTCTTTTCCAGCGAGCTGACGGCCCGACTGATCGTATTGGATGGCTGCTCTGTCACTTCGCAAATGTCGCGGGCATGCACATCCTCGCGAAAACAGGTGCACATCAGCACGGTCAGTTCGGGTCGAATTATCCCCAGCTCGCGCTCCATTCGCCGCAGGATCGGCTCACGCAAAAAATTAGTAATGAAGGCAATCCTATACCCTATGGGAAATGGCGTCGCGTCGATGATGTCCAGCAACTTCATAGGCCAATTCTATCGGAAAATAGGGATTGTTCCAAACGGAATAATATTGTTCCATATGGAACGATGTCAAAAAGGGCGTTCCGGCGGCAACTGGTTGAAGATTTGGCCGGATCGAATGGTTGAAATGTACAGGCTTAAAGATTTTGGCTCTTACACCGTTGGTGGTCGAATAGTTACCGTTACGGAAGGGGAACCGCGGGTCATACAGTTCACCCGTAGTGCATCTTACGAATTTGACCCGCGCGGACATTTTGCCATCGAACATGCCTATGTGCAGTATTTCTTGCCGGAAGCGCGAAACGACGCTGCCCCTGTCGTACTGGTGCATGGCGGTGGTCTAAGCGGAAGCTGTTGGGAAACCACGCCCGACGGGCGGCCCGGTTGGCTTCACCTGCTGTTGCAGCGTGGGTTCGAGGTCCATGTCATTGACAATGTTGAACGGGGGCGCGCAGGTTTCAGTCCTGGCCATTTGCCGGGCGAGCCACTGTTGCGGAGCATGGAGGAAGCCTGGCACCTCTTTCGCATTGGTCCCAAGGATGGCTTTGCGACCAGAGCGGCCTTTGCGGGTCAGTTGTTTCCCGTATCGGCATTAGAACAGTTGGCGCGCCGTTTTGTGCCGCGCTGGCTTTCGACCAGCCATCTTCAAACCAGCGCTCTGGTTGCTACGTTGAAAAAGACGGGTCCAGCCATGGTGATCTGCCACAGTCAGGGCGGCGAAATTACGTTTGACGCCCATGCCCTGGCACCATCGCTGTTCCAATCCATCATTGCGCTAGAGCCCTCTGGCTTTCCGGGCGACCCTGCTGCGTTGCGCGAAACCCCAACCCGGATCATTGCCGGTGATCATTTGGACACCGACCCAAATTGGCAGATGCGCCGCGCGGCATGGCAAAACCTGGCGCGATCCGAGACATGTTCCTATATCGGCACGCGCGAACTCGGCCCCGGCAACAGCCACCTGCTTATGATGGATCGAAATTCAGATGCCATCTTAAACGCCGCACTGGAGTCCCTCTAAGCAACCGACCTCTGGCAGTGCTCCAAATCGCACCGAAGACGGAGGTGCGACAAAAGAGGACTTGTGCTCGCCAATTAGCCGACAAAAACTATCAACAATAAGACTCACACCAGGATGACCTCATGTACACTCTCAAAACCTGCGCTCTCGCGACCGCTCTATTGATGACGACGGGCTTGGCCCACGCGCAGTCAGCGCGCGAGGTGATTGACGGATACGCCGATCTGGCCTTGGTGAAATACACGGACTCGCTGGTCGCAGCGCAATCGCTGAACGCAGCGATCAAAGCCCTGGTCGCCGCGCCTTCCGTCGAAACGCACGAAGCCGCAAAAGAGGCTTGGTTGACGGCCCGGATCCCGTATCAGCAGACCGAAGCCTATCGGTTCGGCAATGCCGTGGTTGATGAGTGGGAAGGCAAGGTGAATGCTTGGCCTCTGGATGAAGGCCTGATCGACTATGTCGATAGCGCAGTCTACGGCGATGTTAACGAAGAGAACGGCTTCTTTCAAAGCAACGTCATTGCAAACCCGACCATCGCCGTCGGTGGCGTGACGGTTGATGCAACCGAAATTACCCCCGCCTTGCTGCAAGAGTTGCACGAGATCGACGGGGTCGAAGCCAATGTGTCCACGGGCTATCACGCCATCGAATTCCTGCTGTGGGGCCAAGATCTGAACGGAACGGAAGCCGGTGCTGGCAGCCGTGCCTGGACTGACTTCAGCCTGGATGGCTGCACAAACGGCCACTGCGACCGGCGCGCGGCGTACCTCGTGGCTGCCGGCGATCTGCTCATCACCGACCTGGAAGAAATTGTTGCCGCCTGGGACATAAACGGCGCCGCGCGTGTCGACCTAGCCACCCAATCTGATGCCGAAGGTATCGCGGCGATCCTGACAGGCCTCGGCTCGCTCAGCTACGGCGAACTTGCAGGCGAACGGATGAAGCTCGGGCTGATCCTTCATGATCCCGAAGAAGAACATGATTGCTTTGCCGACAACACGCATAACTCCCACTTCTACGATGCCAAGGGGATCCAAAACGTATATCTGGGCACCTACACCGCCCTTGACGGTACAGTGACCGAAGTGCCTGCCTTAGCCGACCTGGCCGCAGCGGCAGATGCCAAACTGCACGCCGACCTTTCGGGCAAACTCGATGCCACAATGGCGGCGATGCAGGTCATCAAAGACCGTGCGGACGGTCAGGTCGAGGCCTATGATCAGATGATCGGCTACGGCAATGACGAAGGCAATGCGCTGGTACAAGCGGCCATTGATGCCCTGGTTGATCAGACCCGAAGCATCGAGGACCTCGTCGCCCTGCTCGACGCTGCCGAAATCTCGGTGGAAGGGTCGGATTCTCTCGACAATCCAGGAGCGGTTTTTCAATAGGCCAAATGCATGGCACGCGGGGGTAAGAAGATTTGCTGGCTGGCCGCGCTGCTTTGCGCCGCCAGCACCGGTTGCGCCGAAACGGTGGAGCAGAAAAAGGCGCGCCTTCTGGCCCCCGCCACAAGTTTTTCTTCCGCCGAACCGTTTGAAGCATTCCAGGGTGGATCGGGCTCGAACCAAACGCGGTTTGACGCCAATGCTTTCTCTCTGCCCTCAGCGGCCCTGACCTTTGAACAGCGTGCGGATTTCTTCGTGGGCAATGGCGTGTTCGACCGCCCCTGGGTCGAAGCGCCCGCTTCGACCATTGGTTCAGACGGTTTGGGGCCACTTTACAACGCGCGGTCGTGCCAAGGCTGTCACATCAAGGACGGACGTGGTCACCCGCCCGAGCCAGACGACACAAATCTGGTTTCAATGGTGTTCGGCTTATCCGGACCATCCGGCAAGCCGGACCCAACCTTTGGCAAGCAACTTCAGGACAAAGCCATAACTGGCATGGCCAGCGAAGGAAGCGTTGGCGTTCAATACGAAAACCAGCTCTTCACCTACTCAGATGGCACAAGCGTCTTGCTCCGCCGCCCCGCCTACCAGACCGATGCCGCTTTGGCGAAGGGCGTGTCTCTCAATCCGCGGATTGCCCCGCCAATGATCGGACTAGGTCTGATCGAGGCCATTGATCCGGCGGACATCAGAGCCCTGGAGGATCCGGACGATGCAACTGGAAACGGAATCTCCGGGCGCGCTCATATTCTGAGTAATGGCGATCTGGGTCGGTTCGGATGGAAAGCCACCTCCGCAACAATTCGCGACCAAACGGCTGCTGCCTTTTCCAATGATATTGGCCTGTCTACGGGGCTTTTGACCAATCCTTGGGGCGATTGCACAACACACCAAAGGACCTGCCGCGACGCGCCCCATGGTGATGTGGATGGCTTCACCGAAGTCACAGATGAATTGCTGGATCTGGTGGTGTTTTACTCCGCCAACCTTGCCGTACCCGCACGTCGCGATTTCGATGATCCTGACGTTCTGGCTGGCAAACAGATCTTTTACGATGTGGGCTGCGCAAGCTGTCATCACCCGAAATTCGCGACTTCGGCGAGCGCCGCGCCAGAACAGCGCAATCAGTTGATTTGGCCCTACAGCGATTTTCTTCTGCACGATTTGGGGCCCGATCTGGCTGACACCAATCCAACGGGTGATATCCCCCCGGGTGAGTGGCGCACTGCGCCTCTGTGGGGCATAGGTCTGACCAAAACCGTGAATGGGCATACCTATTTCCTGCATGACGGGCGCGCCCGTTCTTTGGAGGAAGCGATCTTGTGGCACGGGGGCGAAGCCCTTACCTCTCGCGATGCCTTCGCCGCCTCTCCGAAAACAGATCGCGCGGCGCTGATACGTTTTCTGGAGAGCCTTTAATGCGCTTTGCCGTTCTCGCCTTATGCCTGCTTCCGACCATTGCCACGGCGCAAAGCAGGCTGGCATCGGACGAGGCCGCGCTGCTACAGGCTGGGCTCTCGGCTACGGCAGACGCGTTCATCCTGCCAAGCTATGTCGCGCAAGCCGAAGCGGCAGCGAACTTGACCGACGGGCTTGCGGCATTTTGCACTGGATCAGGCCCCAAGGACGACGTGACGGATGCTTACGCCGCGCTTTTTCTTGCCTGGCAACGATCCAGCGCCGTTCAGGTCGGCCCGATCATGGAGGCTGAAGGGCCGATGCGGGTCCAACTTTGGCCTGATCCGAAAGGGTTTTCGCGCCGGGCCGTCCGCGCTGCGCTCTTGGCTGAAGATCCCGCTCTCCTGGCGGACGGCGGGCTTGAGGGACGCTCCATCGCCCTGGTCAATCTGACCGCGCTCGAACATCTGATCTATGGCGACCTTACCCCGCAGGGCTATGCCTGCGACCTTGCCATTGCCATCACCGCCTTTCAACAGGACCTTGCGGCAGAACTCCTCGCTGCCTGGCAGCCCGACGCAGAGTTTCGGCAAGCCTTCGACACGGCGCTTGATGGAAATGAACAGTACGACAATGTTGACGCCTTGATCCGCGAATTTTTGGCGGGTCTTGTCGTCTACACTGACCGGATCCGGAAATTCAAAATCGAGCGTGGGCTGGGCCCGGGCAAGAATGCGGCCAGGCCGGAACGCACGGAAGCGGCAGCAAGCGGTCAAGGGCTGCCCAGCCTCCTCGAAAGCCACCGGGCGTTGAGCGATCTTTACAATGTGCCCGGAGGGTTCTTTGACGCCACCTCTGTGATCAGCGGCGAAAAAGAACATTTCGTCTTGGGCCTTACGGCGGCCAATGTCGCAAACTCACTCGCCTCCGAAACACAGAGCCTCACCGATATCGCTGCCGCAGATGGCCCGGCAGCAGCAGAGCTTCGGCGTTTCGGTGAGTTGATGACCTACCACGAAGCATTCCTGAAAACCGGGTTGGCAAAATCACTTGGGCTGACGACCGGGTTTACCTCTGCCGATGGCGACTAGGCGAGACATTCTGCGCGGCCTTGCCGTCGGACTTGGCGTAACGGCCAGTACACGGGGCTTGGCCCAACCCTTTGATCGCGCAGCCTATATTGGCGTAGAAACCTCGGCGCAGACTGGTGTCAGCAGGGCAGTTGCATTTTCAGGATCAGGCGCTCGCACTGGTCAGGTTCCATTGGATTTTCGGGCCCACGGGATGACCCAACATGGTGCGCAGATCGTGGTTTTCCCGCGCCGTCCCGGAGATCGGTTTGTCGTCGTTGGCACGGACAGTCTCGCCATCGAGGCGGTGGTCGAAGCCCCCCACGGGCGACATTTCTACGGCCACGGCGCCTTTACCGGTGACGGGCATCATCTGTTGGTCCCTGAAAATGACCTGAACAGTTTGCAAGGCGGCCTTGGACTCTACGCGGTCGGCGGCGAAGTACGGCGAGTAGGTCAAATCCAACTGCCTGATTCCGGGCCGCACGAGATCATTCGCGCTCCTGACCGCGATCTGTTTTACATCGCCCTTGGCGGTCTGATGACCCATCCCGACTACGGACGGACGCCCCTGAACCTGGACACATTCCGCAGCCAATTGTTGCAGTTCGACTTTGACCGGGGATCGCTGGAACCGATGGGCCACTGGGCGGGAACCGAAGGCGTGTCTTTGCGACATCTCGCGCTTGATACCGGAGGCAAGGTCTATGTCGGCGGGCAGCGGGAGTTTGGCGCGGGCCAAGTGTTATGGCGTGCCGATGATCGTGGTGCCGAGGCCATTGATACGGGCGAAATGCTAAAGGGCTATGTCTCGTCCATCGCGACCCATGGTGACACGGCGCTTGTTTCTTCGAAAGACGGCAACGTTGTGCTCACCTTATCGGGCGGGGATATTGTGCAATCGACGCCGATGGACGGGGCCGGCGCTGTTGGGCTAGGGCCCAATCTGGCTGCCATGTCGGGCTATGGCCTGCTGAATATGAATGCCGCCACCAACGACGTAGAAGCGGGTTTCGAATTCGACAATCACGGCCTGGTTTTGAAAAGCTAGAGAGGCAAAAAAATTGGAACCAACTCACGCCTGAATTCAAAGATTTTCAACATGTTAAGTGATGTTGAGCGTATCAGGTAGAAACCGAAACGCGGAGACGGGCAGCACTCCCGCCCCCTTCATGCGGCCTTGCGGCCTGTTCAGGCGTTGGGCCGGGCCGCGCGTTCCGCGCGGCGCCTCCGGCGGAAGTATTTTGGCCAATAAGAAAGGCGGCTCGGTTTCGTTTGATCTCGGGATGTTGTGACTAGAGCGTCGACCGAAAAACCTGCAACGCTATAGGTGCTTCAGGTTTTCATCAGACGCTCTAACCTTTGTGAGGTCCTTCTCGAACCGCCAGAGTTCAATGGGGAACAGCCCTTCAGATGTGTCCAACTCGATCGTTCGACGTCCGGCATTCGTCCAGCCCGACTTTTGATAAAACCGTGCCGCCCGATCATTACCAATGGCACACCCCAACCAGATCAGCCCATGGCCATTGGCCCGGGCCCTGTCTTCGCCATCTTGAATCAGAGCGGGCGCAATGCCTGTGCCGCGCGCGGCGGGCGACACATACATCTGGTAAAGCTCATCGGCCCGAACCATGCAAAATCCCAGCGCTTTACCTTCCGCCACGGCGACCCGGGTGATCGCCGCATGTTCAATCACACGGTCGCGAAAGCTGTTTTTCGTCCGAAGCGCGGTTAGTTCGGAAGGTACAAGAGCGGCATGGGCCTCGTGCCATCCATCAGACCAGATGTCGACGACCTGATCAGTCCATTTCGGCTCGAAAAGCTCTAGAGTGAAAGGCACGTCCGCATCTCCAGCAAGGTCTGTTCAATCCCCATCGGTATCAAAACCAAGCCGATCTGCCAGTTTTTGGAAGACCGGGCGCGCCAAGGCCCAATCCGCATGGCGGGCCCGAAAGAGTGTTGCCTGGCTGGAATGGATCAAACCGTCGCCCAGAATCTTCAGGTGATTGGCCCGCAGAGTTTCGCCCGTCGACGTGATGTCTGCCACGCATTCAGCCGTGCCATTCTTGACCACCCCTTCGGTCGCGCCCTGGCTGTCGACCAACTGATAATTGGCCACGCCAAAGTCGCGCAGAAACTCCCGCACCAGACGATGGTACTTCGTCGCGATCCTTAGCCGAAATCCGTGCGCATCGCGAAATTTGGCCGCCACGTCATCAAGATCGTCCAGGCTCTCGACGTCGACCCAACAGGTTGGCACGGCAATCACCAGATCGGCCCGGCCAAACCCCATCCCGCAAAGAGCTTCGACACTGTCCGACCAGTCGGGGACCCGTTCGCGCACCATGTCGCTGCCGGTCACGCCCAGATGGATACGCCCTGCCGCCAATTCACGTGGGATCTCGCCCGCTGACAGCATAACGGGCTGAATGTCCGGAATACCTTTGGCTGAGAGCGAATATTCCCGGTCAGATCCATCCCGCTCAAAGGTCAATCCGGCCTTGCCAAACCAGCCCAAACTCTTCTCCATCAGCCGGCCCTTGGATGGCATCCCAAGCAGTAACGTCATCCCTGAACCTCCACCACCAAGGCCGGGCGCACCACACCGCCCACGGCGGGCACTTCTTGGCCCAAGGCCCGCGTGAGCGCATCGTACCGTCCGCCGGTTGCGACCGGAGGCAGGTCTAGCCGCTGCTCATCATAGAAGCCAAACACAAAGCCGTCGTAATATTCGAGCGCCGTGCGCCCGTAGGTTGCCTCGAAAAGGACAGAGCCAAGATCAACCCCTCGGGCATTCAGCGCGTCATAGCGGGCCGAAAGCCGCTGGACCGCGGGCTCTATCATTGGCAAATCTACGGACAGGTCGCGCAACGCCGCCAAAGCTGCCGGTGCCGCCCCCCGCACATTCAAAAGATCGTCGATCAGATCCACTTGCCTTGCAGACAAAGGCGGTGTTTCCGCATCTCGCTTCAAAGCTGCCAAACGCGCGCCAACCTCCGCGGGACTGCGAAGGCCCACCGATGGCGGCGCCTCTGCGAGGATCCGGTCCGCGCCCTCATTTGCGAGCTTTTCCAATAACTTATCCCGCCCAGACGATGTTCCAGAGCTATCGGAAAATTGGTCCAGGAGGGTCCGAAAGCGATGTGGTCGCCAAAGATGCCGCATGAGGGCGGCCCGCCGTTCGGCGCTGGTCGAAAGACCCAACACAGCCGCTTGCAGCAACCCGATGTCGCCCATGGCGGCCTGCAAGCCCAGACCGTCCAGTGCCCCCATGATCGTGGCAAAGACCTCCGCCTCAGCTGCAACGGGGTCACTCGGTTGGACCAGTTCGAACCCGACCTGAAGATATTCGGTCGGGCGGCCAGAGGCTGACCTATCCTGCATCCGGAAGACTTCGCCCGAATAGGTGTAACGCGCCGGGCCACTGCCCCCGGCTTGATGGGTCTGAACCAACGGCACCGTAAAATCCGGACGCAGCATCATCTCGCCCTGAACAGGGTCACGGGTCACATAGGCTCGGGCCCGGATGTCCTCGCCATAGAGATCCAGCAAAACCTCAGCAGGCTGCAGGATCGCCGTGCGAAAAGGCTCCGCACCCGATTGCTGAAAGAGGGCGCTGAGGCGATCCGCCTCTGCCCTGACCCGCGCCCTGTCGACCATTAGCTGCGGTCCAACATCGCGCGCACTTGGGCCACCAATTCGGCGCGCGGGACTTCCCGTTGCGCCGGTTGGGCTTTCCACTCCTCATGTGTCGCGTTCTCGGCAATCTCCGCACCCAGGACCAGGTCTTTGAGCTGCACCACGCCCCGTTCCGCTTCATCGCCACCTTGGATCACGGCAACGGGCGCGGCGCGTTTATCGGCATATTTCAACTGGTTGCCGAAGTTTTTGGGATTGCCCAGATAGACCTCGGCCCGGATCCCCGCCTGACGCAACTCACCCGCCATGGCCTGATAGTCCGCCAACCGATTGCGATCCATAACTGTAACGACAACCGGCCCTTGCGCCGTTCCGGAAAGCCGCTTCGTCGCCCGGAGCGCAGCCAACAGCCGATCCACCCCGATTGA
>JBCBGY010000099.1:0-15479 GCA_038526275.1 Pseudomonadota bacterium
GCATTGGCCTCGCGCTGTTCGTCGGTCACAGCATCGAGCGCACGCTTTAGGTTGTCAAAAACTGGCAGGATGTCGCGCGAAAGCTTGGTGCCGCCATACTGTTCCGCCTCCCGCCTGTCCCGCTCGCCGCGTTTACGGGCATTCTCAGCATCGGCCAGGGCCCGCATAAAGCGATCCCGCATGTCGTCCCGCTCAGCACGAAGAGCTTCGATATCTTCAAAGGCGCCGGAAGAGCCCGCATCGTCGGTCAGGTCCACGTCTGCGCCATCTTCGGCCAATGCCGTAATATCGAGCTGTTCTTCAGGATCGTAATTCTTCTTTGCTTCGGACATGGTTCATCCTTTGCCTCGGTCCGTCAGAATTCGCCCCACCATCTGCGCGGTGTAATCCACAATGGGAACGATTCTTCCATAGTTCAATCGCGTCGGGCCGATCACGCCAACGGCGCCAATCACCTTTCGATCAGCGTTCATATAAGGAGACACCACCAAAGAGGAACCCGAAAGTGAAAAAAGCTTGTTCTCGGATCCTATAAAAATACGAACACCGTCCCCTTGATCGGCCAAGTTCAAAAACTCAGCGATATCGCGCTTGCGCTCCAGATCATCAAACAATGTCTTGATCTTGTCGAGTTGCTCGCCTTCCGTTGCACTTTCCAGCAGGTTGGATCTTCCGCGCACAATCAGCCTGGGTTCAGCGGGATCGTCAGAAGACCAAACGGCCAGACCACTTTCCATCAGCTCTTTCGTCAAACCATCGATTTCCCGTTGTCGTGCCGAAATCTGGTTCTCGATCACCTTTGAGAGTTCGGTGAGTGTTCTACCTTCCGCCAATGAATTCAGAAAGTTAGACGCCTCGCGCATGGAACTGGGTGTTTGCCCGGGTGGCGGAGTGAAAACGCGATTCTCCACATGGCCATCACCGAACACCAGCACGACCAGAGCACGGTCATGGCCCAACTGAACAAACTCAATATGTTTGACTGGGGCTTCGTGCTTCGGGGAAAGGACAAGGCTTGCGACCTGTGTTGCCCCGGACAAAGCCGACCCGACTCTGCCCATCAGTTCGGCGACGTCGACTTCATTCTCACCAAGAGTCGCATCGATCTTCGCCTGGTCATCGGCCTCCAGGTCCCGCATCTCAAGCAGGCCGTCTACAAAGAGCCGCAACCCGAGCTGGGTCGGTACTCTACCCGCTGAAACATGAGGGCTGTCGAGCAGGCCCAGATATTCCAGATCCTGCATGACGTTGCGGATGGTTGCCGCGGATACGCTTTCTGAAAATTCCCGCGTCAGTGTGCGGGAGCCTACTGGCTCGCCGCTGTCGAGGTAACTCTCAACGACCCGCCGGAAGACTTCACGGGATCTGTTGTTCAATTCTTCTATTATTTTTGACGCGTCAGTCACGGATCTGCTTCATGATTTGGAAACCTAGTATTTCCAGTCAGCGGCTTTGGTCAATGCGGGGTTGCATCACCTGACCCCTGACGACAAGAGTGGCGCAAGAGACGGGGAGGCCACCATGCGACCATCTGGCAGAGACGTAAATATCATGCGTCCCATATCAATCGAAACCGGCACCGCCCGCCATGCAGAAGGGTCGTGTTTGATTAAATGTGGCGATACCCATGTGCTCTGCACCGCTAGTTTGGAAGAACGTGTACCGCCATTTCTGAAAGGGACTGGGCTAGGCTGGGTAACAGCAGAGTACGGCATGCTGCCCCGCGCGACCCATACACGGATGCGCAGGGAGGCTTCCGCTGGTAAGCAATCCGGCCGAACCCAAGAAATTCAGCGCCTGATTGGGCGGTCGCTCCGCGCAGGGGTGGATCGGGTGGCGTTGGGAGAACGTCAGATCACGATCGACTGCGATGTGCTACAGGCGGATGGTGGCACCCGTTGTGCTTCAATCACAGGGGCTTGGGTTGCCTTGCGCCTTGCGGTGAATGCCTTGATGAAATCAGGCGACATTATTTCGGATGCTTTGACAGATCATGTGGCCGCGGTCAGTTGCGGAATCTATGCAGGTCAACCAGTTTTGGACTTGGACTATGCCGAGGATTCCGAGGCGGGAACCGACGGCAACTTCGTCATGACCGGAGGCGGAAAGTTAATCGAAGTCCAAGCTAGCGCCGAGGGTGCTTCATTTTCACGGGATCAACTCAACACACTATTGGACCTTGCCGAAAAAGGCGTTTCAGAATTGGTCGCTGCTCAGAAAGCCGCTGTTGATGCGTCGATTTGAAGGAAACCAACTCATCCTGGCGTCGCACAATGCGGGCAAACTGCGGGAAATTGCGACGTTGGTCGAGCCTTTTGGTGTTTCGGTCAAATCCGCTGGTGAGTTGGGCTTGGAAGAGCCCGAGGAAACCGAAGACACGTTTGCTGGTAATGCGCGCATCAAAGCCCATTATGCCGCGAAACATGGTGGGCTGCCTGCCCTGTCCGACGATAGCGGCATCGCCGTGGATCCTTTGGACGGACAACCGGGTGTCTATACGGCAGATTGGGCGGAAACGGCAAACGGCCGTGATTTCAAACTGGCGATGACCAAGGTCTGGACATTGTGTGAAGAGCGGGCAGCGCCGGAGCCGCGCACCGCCCGATTCATCTGCACACTCTGTATGGCATGGCCCGATGGGCACGACGAGGTTTTCGAAGGAGCGGTGGAAGGACGGCTTGTTTGGCCCATGCGTGGTAAGCGCGGTTTTGGCTTCGACCCGATGTTTTTGCCGAATGGGCAGACAGAGACGTTCGGCGAGATGGATCCCGACAAGAAGCAGGGTATGTCGCACCGGTCTGTCGCCTTCGCAAAGCTCACCGCCGGTTGTTTTGCCTGACCCTGGATTTGGATTGTATCTGCACTGGCCGTTTTGCCAGGCCAAATGCCCGTACTGCGATTTTAACTCTCATGTTGCGAAATTTGTTGATCAGGCTGCCTGGGCAGCCGCCTTCTGTCAGCAAATTGAGTATTTCGGAGAGTTGACGCGCGAACGGCTTCTCACCAGCATTTTCTTCGGAGGAGGAACGCCGAGCCTGATGGATGCGTCTGTCGTAGAGACGATTCTGAACAAGGCTCGCGCAACGTGGCGTTGGGTCAATGACATTGAGATCACGCTGGAGGCAAATCCCACCTCGGTTGAAGCTGACCGGTTCCGTGACTACCGATTGGCAGGCGTCAACCGGATCTCAATGGGGTTGCAAGCTTTACGTGACCAAGACCTTAAGGCACTTGGAAGATTGCACACGGTTGCAGAGGCAAAATCTGCATTCAAGACTGCGCAGTCGATATTCGACCGGGTCTCATTTGACCTGATCTATGCACGTCAGGACCAAAGCCTGTCAGATTGGCGAAGTGAACTGGCGGAGGCTCTGTCTTTTTCAGCGGATCACCTCTCGCTCTACCAACTGACAATAGAAGATGGCACGGCATTTGCGGACCGGTTCCGTGCAGGAGGGCTCAAAGGCCTACCTGATCAAGATGTCGCCGCGGAAATGTATGAAGTCACTCAAGAAATGTGTGATGCGGCTGGACTGCCGGCTTATGAGATCTCGAACCATGCCAAGCCCGGGGCTGAGTCGCGCCATAATCTGACCTACTGGAAAGGTGGAAACTGGATAGGCATTGGACCGGGAGCACATGGCAGGCTTAGTCTCAATACGACGGTATATGGTATTGAAGCTACATCAAACCCCAACATGTGGTTGAGTCAGGCGACACGAAATCCTGAGGAGCCGACCGTTTGGCATAATATTCCTGAAGCCGAGCAGGCCACGGAACGGCTGCTCATGGGAATGAGGCTCACAGAAGGAATATCGTTGGAAAACTGGCTTTTGCCTTATCTCAATCATCAGAAGGTTGAAACCTTCCAGGAAATGCGGCTGATTGAGGTAGAGCATGGTTCGATAAAAACGACGGCCCGTGGTCGACTTCTCTTGGACAGTATCCTGAAGGACATCATTGCGGATTAAGCCATGCGCATCGTATGGGCCACATGTGGCATCATAGCACTTTGCTTAGGGACACTTGGTATTGCCTTGCCCCTGCTGCCGACGGTGCCGTTCCTTCTATTAGCCGCGTTCTGTTTTGCAAGAAGTTCGCCGCAACTCCACAAATGGCTTATCGAGCATCCTGTCTTTGGTCCGCCCATCCAAGACTGGAGTAGAAACGGTTCCATTGGCTTGCCTGCAAAACGGGCGGCAACCGCCTCAATCGCCGTGGTTTTTCTGATTTCTGTCTTCTTGGGTCTAAGCATCTATCTTCTGGCCATACAGGCCGTGGTGCTTTCCATGGTCCTTTTATTTATATGGACCAGACCTACTGCGTAGTTGAGAGCAATTGGCAAAGTTGATCAAGTTGATCCAGATCGCGGTAAGAGATGGTTAGTTTGCCTGTACCCTCATGGCCGCTATGGTTGATGACGACCTTCATTCGCAAATTCGCTGACAGATCATTTTCCAAAGCAACAGTGTCGGCATCCTTGGTTTGACCAACCGAACGTTTCGGTGTTTCAGCGGTCGAACCGGACAGGCTCTTGGTCAACCGCTCCGTTTCGCGAACCGAAAGCCCCTGAGCAACCACACGTCTTGCGAGTGGAACTGGATCATCCAGCGTAATCAAAGCTCTAGCATGACCCTGAGACAGTTCACCATTCATGAGCATCTCTTGGACTTGCTCCGGTAGCTTCAAAAGCCTTAGGAAATTGGTGATATGGCTCCGGCTTTTACCAAGCGCTGTAGCAAGTTGCTCCTGCGTATGTCCAAACTTTTCGATGAGTTGCGCGTAACCTTGGGCCTCTTCCACCGGATTCAGATCAGCCCGTTGAATGTTCTCAATTATAGCAATTTCTAAGGTTTCGGTATCATCGAGATCACGGATCAAAACCGGCACTTCATGCAATTGTGCAATCTGCGCCGCCCGCCAACGCCGTTCCCCTGCTACAATTTGATAGGTGCCATTGTCGTGCGGACGTACGATGAGAGGTTGGATAACACCTTTTTCACCGACTGAGTCCGCCAGTTGGTTCAAGTCATCCTCGTTAAACGTTCTCCGGGGTTGGTCGGGGTTCGGTTTGACCAACTCAATAGCAACAGACTGTTCGCCCGAACGTGGCTTTTGAGACGTGCCAATACCATCAATGGCTACATCCGACATCAGGGCGGACAAACCACGACCCAAACCACGTGCCTTCTTCTGCTCGACCATGAAGCCTTTCCTTATGCTGCTCGGCCGATGTCGCGGCTCAAAATTTCCTGTGCAAGTGCCCTATAGGCGAGGCTGCCCTTGGATGTTGGATCGAAACTTATGACCGGTTTGGAGAAGCTCGGCGCTTCACTCACACGGACGTTGCGAGGTACGCGAGTCTTGAACACCAATTCCCCCATCGCGCTTCTCGCTTCTTCCTCGACCTGCAAGGACAACTTGTTGCGTCGGTCGAACATAGTTAGCACAATACCTTCGATCCGAAGGTTTGGATTTGCCGTTTCGCGAACATCCCGATGTGTTAACATCAGTTGCGACAAGCCTTCCAAAGCAAAATACTCGCTCTGCAAGGGAACAAGAATGGAATGCGCAGCAACCATCGCATTCACAGTCAGAAGATTGAGCGACGGCGGACAGTCGATGAATACATGATCTACACCCAAATCCTGAAGCGCCGATTGCGAAAGAGCCTTCTTCAAAATAAAGCTGCGGCGTTGACGACTTGCGAGCTGAATATCTGCGGAACTGAGATCTGTGGTGCTTGGGACAAGCCTAACTCCGGCCTCTGACGTCTCGACCACAACATTTTCAAGAGTCGTATCCTCCAACAATAACTCGTAGGTTGTCAGACGGCGGAGCTGAGGATGGACCCCCAGGCCGGTCGACGCGTTACCCTGAGGATCCAAGTCCACGATAAGCGTCTGGTGACCGCGTTCCGCCATAGCGGCGGCTAAGTTGATCGCGGTTGTTGTCTTACCAACCCCTCCCTTTTGGTTCACCACTGCTATTATCTTGGGGGACGTAGTCGCGTCAGACACGATATAGACCTTTCAGCTCCAGAATCGCAGCTTCATTATGAGTTAAACTATCGTGGGTAAGAAGCTCAAAATGGAACTTATCCCGGGCTTTTTTGACTTCCTTTCGATGCTGGCGCCCTTTCAAGAAAAGACATATACCATTCTCGTTGAGATGTGGGACTGCGAGGGCCAGAAGTTGTTCTAGAGGAGCGAGGGCTCTCGCAGAGATGCAATCCGCCCTAAGACCGTCCTGTTGTTCGATTCTTCGGTTCACGATTTCAACCTCTACCTTCAACTCCCGCACAACAGTCCTTAGGAAGACGGCTTTTCTCTGGTCGCTTTCAACGAGGGTAAACCGCAGCTTTGGCCGGCGCTCATGTGCGATGACTGCGCAAACCAATCCTGGAAAGCCGCCGCCCGAACCAAGATCAAGCCAATGGCCTTCAATCGCTGGGAAGAAGCTCAGAAGTTGAGCAGAATCCTCAAAATGCCGGGCCCAGGACTGTGACATAGTCGAGCGCGCAACCAAGTTTATACTGGGATTCCAGCGCTGCAGCATCGAATAGTGAGTTTCCAGTCGCTCCAGTGTTTCACGTGAAACATTCTTGGCAAGAGACGTTCCCGAGATTTCAGGTATCATGCCGTACGTCGGTCAGATTTTTTCACATGTCCCAAAATCAGGGACAGTGCAACCGGGGTCATCCCTTGAATTCGACCGGCTTGAGCGAGAGAGTTAGGGCGAACTAAGTTCAGCTTGGCCTTGAGTTCGCTGGAAAGACCTGGAAGACCTTGAAAGTCGAAGTCTTCCGGAATTTGAATGCCTTCGTCCCGAGAAAGGCTTTCTACTTCACTGGATTGACGCTGAATATAGTGCGCGTACAAAGCGTCTTTCTCAATTTGGACCAATGTTTCACGTGAAACATCCCCCATATACAAACCGAGAGCTTCTAACGAGTCCATCGAACATCCCGGCAAAGAGAGAGCATCCTGTCCGTTCCTACGTGGCCCATCAGGCGAAACCCGGACACCAACTTTGTTCAAATCCCGGGATGTCACACTAAAATCCTTCAACTTCCTCTTTGAAACGGACAACTCATTCATTTTCTCCCCAAACGCCGCCCAGCGATCGTCTCCCACACATCCCAAATCACGTCCCCACTCCGTCAAACGCTGATCAGCATTGTCCGCTCGCAATGAAAGACGATACTCTGCGCGAGAGGTGAACATTCTATATGGTTCGGAGACACCTTGTGTCACCAAATCATCGATCATAACTCCGATGTAACTATCTCGTCTCTTGAAATGAATTGCTTCCAAGCTCTTTGCGTATCTCGCCGCATTTAATCCGGCCACAACGCCCTGCGCTGCCGCCTCCTCATATCCGGTCGTTCCATTAATTTGGCCCGCAAGGAAGAACCCGTTCAAATCCCGAAACTCTAGGTTCAACGACAAATGGCGTGGATCCACGAAATCATATTCTATCGCATATCCTGGCTGCAGTATTTCCGCATTCTCCAAACCAGGTATTGTCCGAACATACGTCTGCTGGATATCCTCCGGAAGAGATGTAGAAATGCCATTCGGATAGATCGTATGATCATCCAGTCCTTCCGGCTCCAAAAAAACCTGATGAGAGGTTTTCTCCGAGAAGCGAACAACTTTATCCTCTATCGATGGACAATATCGAGGACCCACCCCTGAAATATTCCCACCATATAGAGCAGAGCTGTCGAGATTGTCTTGTATGATCTGATGGGTCTCTTCATTTGTATGAGTGATACCGCACGAAATCTGCTTGGCAGACACACGATCTGACAAAAACGAAAAGAGAGTCGGATCCTCATCACCAGGCTGCATTTCTAGGTGTTTCCAGGCTATCGTTCGGCCATCCAACCGAGGCGGTGTTCCGGTTTTTAGTCGACCCAAAGGTGCCCCGAGATCGCGAAGACGATCCGCAAGCTTAACGGAGGGCCGGTCACCCATACGACCCGCAGCGAGCGTCTTATGACCAATGTGTATCGTGCCTCGCAAGAACGTGCCGCTCGTTAATACGACTGCTGAACAGCTTAGTTCGCTCCCATCCCCAAGGATAACACCCGTAATACGGTCCTTTTGTAATTGAAGGTCGACGACCTCACCTTCCAGAATTGACAGGTTTGGTGAATTGGTCATCAGATTGACCATGGCCCTTCGGTAGAGTTTTCGATCAGCCTGCGCCCTTGGTCCCTGGACCGCCGGGCCTTTCTTACGGTTAAGCAATCGAAATTGGATGCCAGCCGCATCGGCGGCATGGCCCATCACCCCGTCCAGGGCATCAATCTCTCGAACAAGATGCCCCTTTCCCAACCCGCCAATGGCAGGGTTGCAAGACATCACCCCCAAGTCGCTCGACTTAAGAGTAATAAGGGCTGTTCTTACCCCCATCCGCGACGCAGCATGCGCTGCATCACATCCGGCGTGACCACCACCAATGACGATGACCTCAAAATCTAGGTGTTTCACGTGAAACAACCCCTATTTCCCAATACAAAAACTGCTGAAGATTTCTCCTAGCAGATCTTCAACGCCAATACGACCCACCAATCCATCCATCAAACCAACAGTCCGCCGCAAATCTTCGGCAACCAATTCTGCTTCCCCCGCATGATGCAAACGCGATCGCGCTTCACGCAAGATTTCAAGTGACAATGTCAATGCCTGTGCATGTCTCGACTGCGTCGCTGTACCATCGAGCGCGATCCGCCCTCGCAAGACCACTACAATTCTGCTCAAAAGCTCTGACACGCCGTGCCCAGTCAGACCTGAGACGCCGGATCCAGGATCGAGGCCGGTCAGGTCAGCTTTCGCGTCGACACAAATATCCTCGTTCAACTTCAGATCTTCCCGCGCCAAAGGCCCTAAAAAGATCCTCAAATCAGCCGCCTTTGCACGATCGACGGCCCGCTCAATACCCGCTGCTTCGATCTCGTCGCTGCTTTCCCTAATCCCGGCGGTATCCAGCAACGTTACAGGTAGGCCCTCCAAATCCAATCTGACCTCAAGAACATCCCGGGTTGTTCCAGCCAACTTAGAAGTTATTGCAACATCTCGCTGCGCGATGCGGTTCAGTAGAGTCGATTTTCCAACATTCGGTTGACCAACAATTGCTACGGTAAATCCATTTCGGATCCGTTCGGCCACATTCACATGCCCGATCTCCCGTTCCCAGTCCAACAAAAGACCATCGATCAAAGCACCGACTTCCGGGAAAACATCGACCGGAACATCCTCCTCAGCAAAATCAATTGTCGCTTCCATCAGCGCGGCAGCCCGCAACAAATCCATCCTCCAACCCTCAATCCGGTCGGAGAACACACCTGAAAATCCTGTTATGGCTTGTCGGCGCTGCTCTTCCGTTTCTGCGTCAATCAGATCCGCCAGAGCCTCTACCTGGGTAACATCAAGCCGGTTATTCAGTAGCGCACGATGGGTAAACTCACCCGGCTCGGCCAAACGATAACCGGGAACATTGCCTAAGATCAAAAGCATCTGGTCCACGACCGCAGGGCTGCCATGTACCTGCAGTTCAACAACTGATTCACCTGTGAAACTGTGACCAGCCTCAAAGCGGAGGATCAGCGCCTGATCGAGCAGCCTACCATCACTGAGAAGTTCGCAAAGTGTGGCATAGCGGTACGGAGGTACAGATTTTATACCGAAGGTCGCAAGGCACTTATCTGCCGCCGGACCTGATACCCGGACGATAGCAACCCCGGCTTTCCCTGGGGCTGTTGCTCGGGCAAAGATCGTATCCACTTTAACTACATAATTTCAATATGTTACGTGTTCATAGAGTCGAAAAACTCTGAATTTGACTTCGTTTGTTTCAGCTTCGAAATAAGGAACTCGATGGCGTCAGTCGTCCCCATAGGGTTCAAAATGCGGCGCAGAATGAAGGTCTTCTGAAGATCGATTTTGTCGACCAGCAGATCTTCCTTCCGCGTCCCTGATTTAAGGATATCCATCGCCGGGTAGACACGCTTGTCGGCAATCTTACGATCCAGAACAATCTCAGAGTTACCGGTGCCTTTGAACTCTTCGAAGATCACCTCATCCATCTTGCTGCCCGTATCGATCAGAGCAGTCGCGATGATGGTCAGCGATCCACCTTCCTCAATGTTGCGCGCTGCACCAAAGAAGCGCTTCGGCCGCTGCAGGGCGTTCGCATCGACACCACCTGTCAACACCTTACCAGACGACGGGACAACAGTATTGAAGGCACGACCCAGACGGGTGATGGAGTCGAGCAGAATGACCACGTCACGTTTATGTTCAACAAGACGCTTGGCCTTCTCTATCACCATCTCACTCACAGCCACGTGCCGCGTGGCCGGTTCGTCGAAGGTCGAGCTGATCACCTCACCCTTAACGGACCGCTGCATATCGGTCACTTCTTCCGGACGTTCATCGATCAGCAAGACGATCAGATAACATTCCGGATGGTTCTTCTCGATTGAATTCGCAATATTCTGCAGCAGAACAGTCTTACCCGTGCGCGGCGGAGCCACAATCAAAGACCGCTGGCCTTTTCCTATTGGCGCGACAAGATCGATGATCCGCGCCGACCGGTCTTTGATTGTTGGATCTTCAACTTCCATCTTGAGCCGCTCATCCGGGTAAAGCGGGGTCAGGTTGTCAAAGTTCACCTTATGGCGGGCGCGCTCCGGATCCTCAAAGTTAATCGCTTTGACCTTGGTCATGCAGAAATAGCGTTCGGACTCTCGCGGCGCCTGGATCACCCCATCCACGGTATCGCCGGTCCGCAGCCCGTGTTGACGGATCATTTCCGGCGACAAATAGATATCGTCCGGCCCGGGTAGGTAGTTCGCCTCGGGCGACCGTAAAAAGCCAAATCCGTCCTGCATCACCTCCAGGACACCATCCCCGGAAATCTCCCACCCGTCTTCGGCGCGCTCCTTCAGGATCGCGAACATCATGTCGCCCTTGCGCATGGTGGAGGCGTTGTCGATTTCCAGCTCTTCAGCCATGGCCAGAAGATCAGCCGGCGTATGCGCCTTCAGCTGCGACAGGGTAAGTTTATCTTCAGTCATTCGTCCTCAACACGACGGGTCGTGTACATGTAGATTTTGGGGTGAAACCTGGCAGAACAGCCATTGACGTCCGCAAATAGGCGTTAAGGCATATAAAGTCAATTCTACTAGAATGGTCTAGCAATCACTGACACCACGATGACGATCATCAGAAGGGTCGGCACCTCGTTCATGATGCGATAGTCTCGGCCCGTCCGAGAATTCCGGCCTTCGACAATATCAGTGCGACGGCGCCCCAACCAGTGATGAAACCAAGTCATCCCTAAGATCGCAACCGCCTTGGCCCAGGGCCAGAACGCCGACCAGTCAACAACGCCAGGTGTGAAAACAAGGATCAAACCAAAGATCCAAGTGGCGATCATGGCCGGATTCATGATCACACGAAAGAGTTTCAGTTCCATCATCTGGAAAAGGTCATCTGTTTCGCTGCCCGTAGTGACCCGTTCCGTGTGATGCACAAACAGCCTTGGCAGGTAAAAGATACCAGCCATCCACGAGATGACCGAGATCACATGCAAGGACTTGGTCCAAGGGTACAGAAGAAGCAGAGCCGTCTCGATCGATGTCATGACGTCCTGCATAGCTACTCATATAAATGAAAGAAAGAAGAGAAGATGTGGTTATAGTAGGGGCTGTGGACAGTCTGGATTAAATTGTTTTCAAGGTATTCATCCAGATGTGGATAGGTTTTCCCTGATGTCTAGTCATTCGTGTGATCAGAAATATAAATGATAGAAATCATAGATTTACAGACAAAAATTACGGCACTTGGTTGTGGATGAATTTGGGGAGAAACGACGAAACGCACCTTGTTCCAGATGTTCCGGCACAATTTAGCCACAGTAGACAGAAAATGAGCAAGATGGTGATAAAGCCCAGCTCGGCTCACCTTTCAGTCCTTGTTCATCTACGTTAACACCGCCATCGACAGGCGTTTCACATGTTCATACAAAATTTACACACATGTCTCGGTTGATCCTGGCATCCGGCTCTTCGATTCGCCGCGCTCTGCTTGAAGGAGCAGGTGTTACTCATCGGGTCGTCCGGCCAAGGGTCGACGAGGAGTCGTTGCGCCACTCGCTCGAGGCAGAGCAGATCTCGCCCAGGGACATGGGAGATGCCTTGGCTGAATTCAAGGCCAAGCGCGTCTCCATGACTGAACAGACACAGGCGTTGATTTTGGCTGCAGACCAGATTTTGGAGTTCGAAGGCCAAGCGCTAGGAAAATGTGAGACCATAGCTCAGGCTCAAAATCTGCTTGGCAGGCTTCAGGGCTCTACTCACAAACTTCACTCGGCCGTGGTGATCTACGAAGATGCGCAGCCGGTCTGGCGGCACATTTCCACTGTCCAACTCATGATGCGCCCGATGTCAGCGGCGTTCATTTCCCGCTATCTGGACCAGCACTGGGACAAGGTTTGCGACTGTGTTGGGCACTACCGGTTCGAAGCTGAAGGCGTTCGGCTCTTTCAGCGAGTCGTTGGAGACTATTTTTCCATCTTGGGTTTGCCGCTGATCGAGGTTCTGAACTATCTTTCGACCCGAGGGATTCTGGAAGATGGCTGATCGCATACCTGTTGCGGGCGTCATAGGCGCACCAATTGCGCATTCGCGCTCGCCTTTGCTGTTCGCGCACTGGCTTCGTACCAATGGCATCCGTGGGCATTATGTGCCGCTTCATATCGAGCAGTCGGATCTTAAAACGACCTTACCCATGCTCCCCAAGCTTGGATTCACAGGGGTCAATGTAACCATTCCGCATAAAGAGGCCGTTCTCACGCTCGCCGATGACATAACGGATCGAGCTGCCTTAATCGGTGCGGCCAACACGATCACCTTTCGCGATGGTCGGATCTACGCGGACAACACAGATGGTCAGGGTTTCTTGGCCAACCTGCGCCAACAAGTTCCAGACTGGAACCCCAAAGCGGGCCCAGCCGCTATTTTGGGTGCTGGGGGTGCTGCTCGGGCAGTGATTTATTCGTTCATCGAACTGGGTGTCGTGGATATCCGGATCTCCAACCGCAGCCGCCCTCGGGCCGAAGCTTTGCGCAAGGAATTCGGTCCCAAGATCACCGTCTATGAATGGGTACAAGCGGGCAATATGCTGGATGGGGCGGCTACCATTGTGAACAGCACATCCTTAGGCATGGTTGGAAAGCCTGAATTCCGGGTACCGCTCGATGCTCTTAGCCCATCCAGCGTTGTTTATGACCTGGTTTACACGCCACTGGAAACCAATCTCCTGAAAGAAGCCGCCACTATGGGATGTGCCGTCGTTGATGGGTTGGGCATGCTGCTCCATCAGGCCGTCCCAGGCTTCGAACGCTGGTTTGGTATGCGGCCGGAAGTGGATGAAAATACAAGACAGGTCATGTTGAGGTGACACTGTTCAAAATCGGTCTCACCGGTTCGATCGGCATGGGAAAGTCTACTACGGCACAGATGTTCGCCGCCTATGATGATGTTGAGGTCTGGGACGCCGACGCTGCCGTTCATCGGCTCTATGGAGGTGGCGAAGCGGTTGCAGCAATTGCCGCGCTCTGGCCCACAGCAGTCATCGAAAATGCGGTGCAACGCACAGAACTTAAAAAGGTTATTCAGTCTGATCCGACAGCACTGGAAAAACTTGAAGCCATAGTTCACCCGTTGGTCCAACAGGATCGAGCCGAGTTTTTGCGGGCGTGTGAAAGCCCAATCTGTGTTCTGGATATTCCGCTTCTTTTTGAAACAGGTGCCGATGGCGCGGTCGATCTTAAAGTGGTTGTTAGTGTCGACGCGGCTGAACAACGTCGCCGCGTCATGGCTCGACCCGGAATGACAGAAAGCCACCTCACCAAGATCCTTGCCTCGCAAATGCCCGATGCGGAAAAGCGCGCCCGAGCTGATGTGATTATCGAAACAACAACCCTTGCAGCCGCCCAAGAACAAGTGGACACTCTGTTAAAACAAATAAGAGACGGGCAGTATGCGAGAGATCGTTCTTGATACGGAAACGACGGGTCTGGACCCGGAAGAGGGTCACCGTTTGGTCGAAATCGGTGGCGTAGAGCTGTTCAACCACGTTCCAACAGGCCGCACCTATCATCAATATATCAATCCGCAGCGCGATATGCCGACTGATGCATTTGATGTACACGGGATCAGTGAGGCCTTTCTGGCTGACAAACCTATTTTCAAGGCGGTCGCGTCGGAGTTTCTGACATTCGTGGGCGACGCAAAGCTCGTCATCCATAATGCGGCGTTCGATATGAAGTTCCTGAACGCAGAACTGACATGGGCGGGCTTCACGCGACTACCTGATCATCAGGCTGTCGACACGCTTGCCATCGCCAAGAAGAAGTTTCCCGGGTCCCCGGCATCGCTGGATGCACTTTGTCGCCGCTTTGGTGTGGACAATTCGGCACGCGAAAAACATGGGGCCTTGCTTGATAGCGAAATTCTGGCGGATGTGTACCTGGAGCTGGTCGGCGGGCGCCAACCCGATTTCGGTCTTTCGACCCAGGGCATCAGCGCGCCTGGCCAGCAGGTCCTGTGGCGCCCAAAACCCCGACCAAATGCTTTGCCGTCCCGGCTATCCGAAGCAGAAGCCGCGGCTCACAAGGCCTATGTGGAAACGTTGGGCGAAAATGCCGTGTGGAAAAACTACGCGTCTGCGTGAACAACTGTTTCCCGGTTCAGAACATTTTCGATCGACATGGCCAACTTGTCCGTTAACTCCTGGATCTGCTCGTCGCTGATCGTGAAGGGCGGAGCGAGCAGTACGTGGTCACCGCGCTGCCCGTCAATTGTTCCGCCCATCGGGTAACAGATCAGGCCATTTGCAAAAGCCTCTTTCTTGATCTTCGCATGGAGCTTAAGCCCCGGATCGAACGGCTCTTTCGTATCACGGTCCCGTACAATCTCTAGGCCGACGAATAAGCCGCGTCCCCGAATGTCACCGATCTGGGCATGTTGGCCCAGGCGATCGTGCAGGGCCGCCCTAAGGGCGTTGCCTTTGGTTGGAACCTGTCTGACCAGTCCATCATCAAGCAGCCGCTCGATAACAGCATGTCCAGCCGCACAGGCGACAGGGTGACCGATGTAAGTATGGCCATGCTGAAAAAAGCCGGATCCATCGCGAATGGTTTCGTAAATTCGACTTGAGCAGATCATTGCCCCGATCGGTTGATATCCGGCACCCAAACCCTTGGCGATCGCTGTGATGTCGGCGGCGACGTGGTCTTGTTCCGCGGCAAACAATGTTCCCGTGCGGCCCATGCCGCACATCACCTCGTCAAGTATCAGCAGAATACCGTAACGATCACATATCTCCCGAACCTTTTGAAAATATCTTCCGACAGCCGGGACAGCGCCCATGGTCGCCCCAACCACAGGCTCCGCAACAAAG
>JBCBGY010000100.1:0-15095 GCA_038526275.1 Pseudomonadota bacterium
GTGACAGCTCGACATCTATCGCCTCCAGGTCGGCGATACTTGGTGCCTCTAATTTCCTTCTCTTGGCCATGATCACCCCTGCCCCGCCATTTGCTCGTCGCGCCACCAGGTGCCCACCAGGAGTTCTTTGACCTCTGCCCAAGTCCGATCAAAGGTTTCTCGCCCGCGCACATAGGTCTCGCGATTAAAATCCCGGTAGTCGGCCTCGTAGATTCCGTTAACCTGTTCACCAGCCTGCCCCACCATTGCCGTGAGATCCTGGCGATGCGCAGTCATGAAGTCACCGAAGTAGGCCTGCATCACATTGGCCATATCTGCCTGCTGGGTTGCATCGAAGCGGGTGATCAAAGTCCTTACAGCATCCCATTCGAATTGGATTTGAGGCAGGTTAGATCCGCGCCGCGCTTCGTTCTCTCCATCCTCGATACTAGCGAAGGTCGAATAGAGCATATCAAAAAACCGACCTGTGCTGTCGAACTCCAGGAAGCTTGCACCCAAAGGGACCAGCAGGATGTCCGCGGCAGACAGAGCGTTGATCGTCAGATAACCAAGGGCAGGCGGCGTATCCAAGACGACGATATCATAATCCGTCAGGATCTGGTCCTCGCCCAACGCGTTGCCGAGAGCATCCCACAATGGCCAAGACCGCAAAGACATGCGCCAAACGGGCACCTGAAACTCCGCCCAATAGAGGTTCAACTGCGCACCAATCAGATCAATGTTGGGCCAGTGCGTTTTCTGGATTAGGTTTCGCGGCGAAACCTCCAAAGCTTCCTTCAGGGTTTCGTCGAAGGGCAGGGCACGCTGCCCCGATGCCTCCCTGACACGGTTCTCAGCCTCTGCGGTACGCGCGAAGTCACGGGCAATCAGTGGAAAGGCGGTTTGCCATTCATCCTCCACCGTGCCACCCAGGATCGACGTCATCGATCCCTGACTGTCCAAATCAAGCACCAGCACCCGATAGCCATCCAGAGCTGCAGACATTGCGATATGCGCCGCTGTGGTGGTCTTACCGACCCCACCTTTGAAGTTGGCTACTGCTATGACCTTCGCAGGCAGACCTTTGGGTCGATAGGGCTGATATTCGCGGACGGAAGAACCTTCTTTCGCGAAGTGATTGCGCAGGGTTAAGATGTCTTCCAGCGAAAACCATTTGGACCCGCTCTCTCCAACACCTTGTGGCAAGTCAGGATTGTTCTTTAACACACGGCGCAAGTGGCCAGGGGCGACAGGAATAAGATAGCGACACACCTCCCACGTGGAAAAACGGCGAAGTCGTTTCTGCCCATCAGGAGCATATCCCCTCTTTGCCAGGTCCTCTCGACCTTTCGCCGCAAAAGCTGCTGCACGAGCAAAGCGCGCTGTGGTAATGGGTTCACTAAGCTTCTGCGCAGCATTGGACTGATTGAGTCCGAGATATGGGGGAAGGGGAGCTTTCTGTTGAGATGCCATCTGATCTGCCCGATATACGCGGCTTTGTCCGCTTTCGCTCCAAATATCGCACATAAAAGCTGGCAAGGGAATCTGTGCGGCATGCCATTAGGCTAAAATGATAGAAATTCCACAGATCAGGTTTGAAATCTTTTGAGTCTTTAGAATCTTTAACGTCAGTTTTCGTATATATAACAAATGCTTAAAATCACAAAGACACCTGTATACAGGACAATTGGTACCCAGATACAGGAGAGAAAGTACCCCCCGACGGGCTAAGGGGTACTGATTCACAGGATAGAGCCGATATGGATCCTTTCCTCGCCTGCAAACGCAATATTACCCCGTAAAAGGGCACCTATTGCTCCTGTGAATGGGTACTTTAAGCGCCCGAAACGACACCTGAGACGAATAGGGTATCCGTTTACGGGAGGTGCCCAGGATGCAACAGGTACCTTAAGGGCCGTTGCAACAAGGTGCCTTTTTTGATACCGATTCCGTAAAACTGAGCAGTCCATGAACGATATTCCCAGAGACCGGCTAACCGGAGCGCTACGACGGGAAAGCGTCAAGAAGAATGTAGCGGCGATACATGTCTCCGGCAAACTCACATTGCTGCAGCGTAAGCTGTCCAATGTGCTGCTGCTGAATGCCTATGACTCTTTGATTTCGGCCGCGTCCCATCGAATTGATGCCCAAACGTTGTGTCTGATGATCGGCTACAATTCCAATGACTATGACACATTGAAGGAGGCGCTACGCGGGCTTGCTGAAACCGTCGCTGAATGGGATATGCTGGACGAGCAGGGCCGACAAGAGTGGGGCGTGTCGAGCCTGCTTAGCTTCGCCAAGCTCAAGGGCGGGATCTGTGAATATGCCTATTCACCTGCCTTGGCGGAAAAGTTGCATGACCCCAAGGTTTTCGCGCTCATCAACCTGAATATTCAGCGCCGATTTAATTCCGGTCACGCCTTGGCGCTATACGAAAACTGTTACCGATTTGTGCGAACGGGCAGCACCGGGTGGTGGCCGTTGGATATCTTCCGTCGGCTCATGGGCGTCGATGACAGCGCATACTACGCCACCTTCAAGCATCTGAACGCCAAAATCATCAAACCGGCAGTGGCGGAGGTGAACCGGACATCCAACATCATTGTCACGCCGGAGGTTCGCCGGCAGGGCAGGGCGGTGAGTGATATTCGATTTCTCATCTCGGAAAATCCACAACTGGCCATTCTCGATCTTGATGATGGTAAGGCAGTGCGGCAAGGACCTGTCTATCAGAAGCTTCGGGCACTCGCGGTCGGAGACCGGCTTGCGCGGCAATGGATCGCGGAATACGGCGAAAGCTATGTGTCCGGCAAGCTGGACTATATGGAAGGTCAGGGCGGCATAAAGAGCCCGCGCCGCTATCTGTCGGCGGCACTGAGCCGCGACTTCAAACCAACACCGGAACAGCCCATTGTTACGACCGAGCGCGGCGATCGCTTGCGCAAGGTTCAAGAGGCGATATCGAGGCGCTCGCCTACCCAAAGAGATGCCGACCGTCGGCTTTTTGCAAGTCGGCTAGACGACCAGGTGCTGCGACAAGATTTCGAACGACACGGTTGGATGTCACCTCTGAACATTGAGCGTGTCATTGAGTTCTGGTCGGGGCTCTTTCCCGATCTTTTTGACCCGACAGAGTAATGATCAAAAAGACGCTTTAATGCGCATGCAAGACTCATGTCCCTCAAGTTGCCTCTGATGGAGGACCGGCCCAACCTTAGGACGAACGGCGGTGAACTGGACATTTGCCCTTGCAGGCACCGATGCGCCAGAGTGCGCGCGTTCGGCTACATCCATGCGGTCGTTTTGGGGCTCCTTCACTCCGCAAAGAGCCGAAGCAACCAGCGGATCCGCCTATCAACTTCGCATCAGATCAAAGTGCGGATCGTAGGGTGAAGGTGGGATGACCTCTACCTTGCACAGATCGCCACACAGGTCAGCCTGCATCACTTGGCCGATCTCGGCCAGGCCGGGTTCGACAAATGCATATGCGAGGTTCATCGCGACCCTATGGCCATAAGCCCCTGACGTTATCGTTCCCACAACCTCACCACCCTGCATCACGGACGCTCCGGGATGGGCCGGCGCTGACGTCTTATCGATCTTGAGCGTAACAAGTGTCTTACGTGGTTCTGAGGACTGGCGGTTCATTAACGCGGCCTTTCCAACAAAGTCGCCCTTGCCCAGTTTTACAAACCGAGACAGGCCAGTCTCAAACGGATCGAATTCCGTAATCAGGTCTGCCTTCCAGTGAAGAAATCCTTTTTCCATACGCATGGACTCTACCGCCCGTGCGCCGAAAAGCTTTAGGCCATGCGCTTCCCCAGCGATCCGCAGGGCCTGGTAGGCGGCGTAAAGAGAGGCATTCGGTACGTGAATCTCATAGGCCAACTCGCCGGAAAAACTCACCCCCATGACTGTGGCTGGGGCAAAGCCGATATGGCATTCCCGAACGGATAACCAGGGAAAGACGTCCGCTGACCAATCCCCTCGGGCGCAGTCCCTAAGGACGGCTCTCGCCTTTGGCCCGGCCAAAACCAGAATGGTCTGTTCGTTGGTCAGGCTGCGCAGGCGCACATCTTCTTCCGGTTTCAGGTGAGCGCTCAGCCAATCCATGTCGTGAAATTCCGAGGCTGCCGCTGAACCGTACCAGACCCGCGCTGGCCCCCGGTGTGACGCGGGAAGGTTGGCCACGGTTGCCTCGCACTTAACATTGCCATGGTGGTTCAAGAGGTAGCCGAGCCCGACACGCCCGTCGCGTTTCGGTACGAAGCCGCAGATCAAGCGGTCCAGAAAGGCATGGCGATCCGCACCCGTAATCTCAATCCGGTTGAAGCCATTGACCTCCGCCAGCCCGACATTTTCGGCGATGTTGCGCACCTCCGCGGCGACCAGATCAAAGGTCTCGTCGAAATCAAAGCTCGGCGTGAAGTGAAAGTCGGGGGAAGGCTTCAGATAGTCCATCCGTTCCCAGCCGTTCACGACCGTGAAATCCGCACCTTCCGCAGCCAGGATCGGCGTCAGCGGTGTAGTCTTCGCAGAGCGTCCCGCCGGGCGATGCTCATGGGGAAAGTGGAACCGAAACTCGTTCTGGTAGTCCTCGATGGCTTTCAGGGCGGTCAGTTCCTCTGTCGCATGGCCCGTGAAACGGCGCGGGTCGATCACCCAGGTGTCGTAACACGCTTCGCCATGGACGATCTGCTGTGCCAGCAGCCAACCATGTCCGCCCCCTTCGCCAAGGCCGGCACGTAGGCCAATAATGCAGTAGGCATTGCGCTTTCCCGGTATAGGGCCAACCAGTGGGGCGCCGTCAATCGTGTAGGTGATAGGGCCATTGACGACACGCTTGATCCCTACCTCCGCCAGAACAGGCATCCGTTCAAAAGCGCCCTCCAGCACATCCATGACCCGGTCCAGGTCGTCGGGGCACAGGTCATTGGAAAAGCCCGGATCGATCCCATCCATTCCCCAGGTTTTGCAGCCCTGTTCATAAAACCCGACCAGCAGTCCATTCTTTTCCTGCCGGGAGTAGTAATCTGAAATCGGACAGCGCAGCAGCGGCATCCGGTGGTTGGCGTCGGCGATGGCTGAGATGTCTTCTGTGACGAAGTACTGGTGTTCCATTGAGGCGACGGGATGTTGAACACCCATCATCGCGCCAACCTCGTTCACGCGATAGCCGCAGGCGTTTACGATGATATCGCAGTCGATGCTGCCCGCTTCGGTATGGACAGTCCAGGTGTCGTCACTGTGCTGTGTCAGGCCCGTCACTGGCGTGTTACGGTAGACTTCTGCTCCGGCCTTCCGGGCGTGAAAGGCCAGCGCCTGGCAGAGCTGTGCGGGATCTATATCTCCATCCTGACCGTCCCAAAGCCCACCGAGCAGGTTCTCTGTCGAAATGAGCGGGTGGCGTCGGGCGCATTCCGCCGCATCGATAACCTCGTATTCCACTCCCATGCCGCGCGCCATCGAAGCGAAGTGGCGGTAGCCCTGCATCTGCGCCTCGGTGTTTGCCAACCGGATGCCACCATCTCCGTGGTGATACCCCACGGGGTAGTCAGGATCGTCCCGCAGCTTCTTGTACAAAGCAATGGAGTGCGATTTCAGGCCCACCATCGTCTGCGTCATCCCAAAATTCGTGACTTGGGCAGCCGAGTGCCAGGTGGTGCCGGAGGTCAGTTCATCTCGCTCGACAAGAACCACATCTGTCCAGCCTTCTTGCGTCAGATGATACAGCGTTGAGCATCCTGCGATCCCCCCGCCAATGACCACGGTCTTGGTCCTTGATTTCATGATGTGACTTCTCCTCGAGGCGCCTCGC
Organism: Pseudomonadota bacterium; assembly: GCA_038526275.1. Lineage (GTDB taxonomy): Bacteria > Pseudomonadota > Alphaproteobacteria > Rhodobacterales > Rhodobacteraceae > 188UL27-1. Next base: position 5,801 of record JBCBGY010000100.1, read on the forward strand.
GTGACTTTGTCAAAAAAGTATTCCCTTGAAAAATAGACTTATCAGCCCAATAAAATCAGAAAAACAGAGATAACACAGTGGCCGGCATCTTCGGTTTAGGGGCCTTGATCATGACCCAGCGAACTGCTGGCCTGGGATGGGTTTGGAAGTCGGTGGCATTCGATCCCGCAACTAAAGGGACGAGTTCTCGCCGAGGGCTACCGTTCTCACGACCGTAAGGTCGGAAACATCCACGAGTTCCATCGCGTCGAACCGTACCGAAAAGGGCGAAATTGGCCGCCGCGCAAATGCCAAGGCCTCCGTGCGGCGATCGGGGGCAACGTCAACCGCCAGCGTGCAATGGGGCACCCACATACCGGGGCGGTAGTGCGGATCGCAATGCGAAGGATCTATGAGGCGGTGCAACTGGTCGTGGATCGCGCGCAATGCGTCGGTACCAACTGGTGCGGCCCAAAGAACGAGCGGGTGAACATCAAAGGTGTCAACCCGATGAAACGTCTGCAGCAAAGCCGGTTGCTCGCTTGATACTGTCTGAAAAACCTGGATCAGGTCGTCTATTCCGATCCCGTTGTAGATGGCGAATGTCAGGTGCGGTGGATAGCCTTTGGCAAGCATCGATGGCGTGCGCTCAAAACGCGATGCCGCCCGCCACAAGTCTTCGATCCGGCTTGCCGAACTGTTTCGCGCGGCAAGGGTGATTGCTAGTTCCATGGGGGATGGATTTCATCGCGTAACGGAAACTGCAACCATACCAAGGTGAGAAATGGCTAAAACATCAGCCGCTAGGTGCCAAAAGGAAGAATTGTTCCAGGGTCAGTAGCTAACTGAACTTCACCAATTTGCGATATGTTCAATTTCCACCCAAAAGCCCTCTCAGGCCTTTCTCCAACTCGTTTTCCAATCGGTCTTTGACCTCGTCCTCAATCCTCGACTTTTCGTCCTCTAGCCGTTGTTCCAGCTTTGCTTTCTCGGCGGCAAGGCGTTCCTGCGCAATTGCTTCCAGACGTTCTTGTTCGATCCGAAGTTTCTCTTTGGCCAGAGCTTCAAGATCCGGATAAATGCGTGGACTAGCCCAAGGGCCGTCAAACCGGACAGGGATCGCGACGCCACCGGCTCCGGCAAGGTCAAAGATCTTTGGGGTGATCACATAGTCCAGTGTCTGACGTCCGAGATCAATCTCGCCCGTTCCAGTCGCCTGAAACAGAGTGGCAAGAACTTCGAGATCTCCGTTCCGAAGCACGCCGTCTTTCATCGTGAAGGTCCCGCTGAGAGACTTGAAAATCGTCGTTGCTGCATCGCTGAGTGCATCGTTCCCACTGAAGAGCGCGGCGAGGTCAAAGCCCGTTATCTCTCCGGCGCCGATTTCCAGACTTCCCTTTCCAGAGAGGCTGCGCATGATCTGATCAAGGCTTTGTCCAACGCCCAGAAAGGATAAGGTCGCATTCCCGGCACCGCGCATGCGCTCAAAACCTGCCAGATCTGTTAGCAAGGCTTGAATCGCAACGGTTTTTCCGTCCATTGCTCCACCGACGCTGAGCCCATTTCGATTGTTGACAACAAATCGACCGGTCAGCGCGCCGCCAAATGCCTGTGCTTCGGTGATTTCGGCAACGGCTCGCGATTGATCAATGGTCAATGCCAGATTGGCGTCCGTTATCTCGGTCGCGCCCAGATCCACCTGAGATGACTTGATTTGGATATTCGCGTTCAGCAGTCCTACCGCACTTGCATCAATCTCGTCGGTTGACCAACCCGTGCCAGCAACAGGTTCCGTCGCGCTTCCCTCTTCGGCCGTCAGAAAGGATAGATCCAGAGCCTGGCTTGAGAGCGCCGCTGCAACGAACGGCACTTCGGTGAGTTCGACAGTCAGGGTACCCAGCAGTTGGTTAGAGCCGAGCCCGATCGATGCCTGCTCGATACCAATCTGATCTGGCGCGACAGAGAGGTTTCCGGCCAGGCTAACGGGAAGGATTTCATCGGGAACCTCGACCGATCCGGCCCCGGCCAGGGCCGATAATGCGCTTGGATCAGCCACCTTTGCCGTTAAGGCGCCTTTCAAAATTCCATCCGTTGTAGCGGTACCTGAGTATGTGATGGCGTTTGGTCCTGCTTCGGCCTCAAACGTGGTTGTAACGGGATTGCCAGCAATGAGATCACGCAACGAACTCAGTTCGATTTGAGCCGAGACACGCTGGCCTCCGTCCGAAAAACCGACATCTGCAGTCAAAGGCGCGTCAATCGCAGGCATGGACGCAGCCACGTCAAGATCGCTGATGGCGATTTCGGTATCACTCGTCCGGTCGATGTAACGCAGCGTGCCATCCTGGATCGAAAGGGCGCTTAGGGTGAATTCAGGCAGGCTCGAATTGGAATCGGAAGCTTCTGCATCCGTTGCACTCTCGGAAGCCCAATTCGCCGCGCCATTCTGTCGTTTTTCAAGTGTGACGACGGGCGCATCCAAAGAAATCTCCCGCACATTGATTTCTCCGGACAGCAGCGACCGGAGGTCGACCGAGACCGATAGTGACTCGCCAGAAATCAACGGCTCATCTGCCGAGAAGCCAGCGATTTGAAAAGCGCCTGTCCGAATGCCGAGGTCAGGAAACAACTGAGGTCGGGCTGTTTCGCTGATCCTCACATCCCGACCCGTCGCTTTCGTGACTTCGTCGCTGACAATGCTCGCCAGCCGCTCACCGGAGATCAAGAAAACACTCCCGACCAGAGCGACAGCGACAATAACGACGAACGCCACAATACGAATGAGAATACGCAGCATGATTTTTCTCCTCGACCAGCGATGTCTGCCGGACCGACTGCCCCTGTTATTCCTTCAGTATCCATCTTTGGCAGACGTTTTCCAAGGTAAAGCCTCCGTCGGATGACGTGGCGGCATCCAAGTTGTGATCAGAGAAATCGGTGATTGGTTTGTTCTGCCGGGGAACGCGGCCGGGGCGGAAAGAAACTCTCAAAGGCGGTGTTCGATGACATCTTTCACGGAAAGGCGTGAGCGATCTGGTGTTCGACCTTTCGGGACGCCAATGCGCAATGCGTTCAGGAGAACGCGCCCCGGGGGGATGCCGGTTTGGCTCGAAACCGAGATTCTGGTCTCAGGGTGATCCGCGAGTGCCGCTGCCGGCCAACCTGCAAGGCCGCGTGACGTTGCCTCCAACCAAAGACGATAGAATGCCCGCCCTGCTTCCAAATGCGATTGCCCTTCCGGCCAGTGAAACAGCGCAATTGCTCCGCCGCTTTGGCTGACTTTTGCCTCACCGGACAAGGCAGGGCCAAAGCCAAGCAGAGCCAGCAGGTCATAGAGGTATGAACCTAAAATTGGCCGAACCAAAGCCGCCGTGACGCGATCCATCGCCAGAACATCAGCATTAAGTCCATCGCTGTGGTAGCGCGGTTCAGACCTCTTGAGCCGCATCCAGGTCAGCAGTTCTTTTCGAAAGGCCTTATCACGCATGATCGCGGCCGAAGCGATGTCAATTTGTCGACCGAGCCAAGCGAGATCGTTCGTCTCGCGGATCAGGGTAAGACAGGGTGCCTCCCACCCGGCAAGGGCATCTGCTGACACGGGCATGAATCCTGTGCGATGGGTGGTGCGCACTGAAACGAAGCGGGCCAAACGAACATTGTCTGGATCTGGCCGCTCCTCCGGCGTCACCCGTGCGATCGGACGCATTTTCCCGCTGTCAGGCTCGGTGGACCAGGTCACCGAAGCGCCCATGGCACGGGTCGCCAGGGCCAAGACGGTGCCCTCGACTGCTGCGCCACAGCTAATATGTAGATCACGGTCATCGGGGTCTCCGACCGGCAACCGGCGGGATAGGTCGGCAGAGACCAAAATCGTGTCGCGGTCGCGCGACCACCGCGCAGGTTGGGTGTTGTGGGCAGATGGGGCCAGCATCGCCTCTGACACCAGCGCTTCAAACTCCGCCTCGGTCATGTCACCAGTTTCTTGCTGAAAAGGTGTAACCGGTGGAGCGGCGCGGCACCGCTCTTTTCCGTCTGTCGAAGACTGGCTTTATTCTCGTCCGCGATCCATGTCCCGCCGACTTCGGTGTAGCCAGCAGCCACCATATCCCGCTGCATTTCGCTGAGCATTAGTGGGTTCACGCCGCGTTTCTGAAATTCGGGCATAACGCCTTGAAAGATCACGACCGCGCGGGTGCGCTGAAAACGATACCGGCCATAGTGCCAGGGGAGCGAGAGGCGATACCGCGATCCCAATGTCTTAATCAGCGGATTTAGGTCCGGGATTGCGATCACAGCACCCGCGGGCTCACCTTTGAAATGCACAACCTTTGAGATACGAGGATCCATGATCCACTTCATGTCCTTGGCTTGAAATGCGAATTCTTCGGCAGTTACCGGCACGAACATCGGGTTGTCTTTGAAACTCTTGTTCAAGATCGTCCGCGCATCTTCCAGCCGGTCAGAGATCGTGGCCCGCGAGACTGGAGCAAACGTAAATCCTTCGGCCAGAAGCGAACTGCGGTGCTCTTCGGGCAAGATTCTGACGTCTTTCCCAAGTGGCAGGCTAAAGGTGCTCATTGGAAAATGGCGGGCATACCCGTTCTCTTCGAGAAGATCGGGCAGGTGCGGCGGCCCCCAGATTTGATCGGTGTAAGGCGGGTTTTCAAACCCGTCGGTCATTATGCCAGCTTGCTGCATGGCGGTCAGGTTGAAGTTACCGGTGATCTTCGTCAGCCCTTTAGATCTCGCCCAGTTTTCTGTCGCTCCCAAAAGCGCGCTCGCGGCTTCCTGGTCGTTTGCGCAATCGAAAAACCCGAAACAGCCGTGTGACTGGCCAAATCTGTCATTTGAGGCTTGATGAATGTGAGCCGTAATTCGACCCACTGGCGTTTGGCCCCGAAAAGCCGTGTAAAAGGTGAAATCGCGATCGGACGAAAATAGGGGGTTCTGCAGCGAAAAGAACCGCGCAAGGTCGGTCTTCATGGGCGAGACATAATGAGTATCGTTGCCGTAGGCTGCGAATGGGGCTTCGAAGAAGCTCGCGAAATCTCGCTCGCGCAGCTCAATCATGTTTGGCTCGTGTTGCTAAGTCTGAAGCTACTCGTTGGATCGCGCGTAGTCCCGTATTGGTGTGATCCGCTCTTACGATCGCAGGGCCATCCAACAGTGCAAGTCTCAAAGGGTTTGTCGACAGTGCTAGGGCATGGCTCGCGCCATAGCGGGACAGCAACCACGAAATTTGTTCGTCCATCTCAGGGCCTTCTGCAATGGCGGGCTGCTTCTCGAATAGGTTGCGCATTGCAGCGATGTTAACCTCATTGAGGTCGCCCTCATCGACCAACACCGAGTCAGGCGCTCCGGCTGCTCGTTTCACGAAGGCGAGCGCGGCGTCTTCGCCGTCACCAGAGGCATCTGCAATATGCCGAAGCGCGATCAGCTTAGGATCTTCCATTGAGAGTGCCAGGGCCGCCTGCCAAACAGCGAGCAGCATCACCGTCGCCACAAGAACGGCAAATGCTTGCACCGCTGCGCGGGGGTCAAAGACAGCGAAATTCGAAATGACCCAGGCCAAAATTGCGCAGGTTGCAACCAAGACTAAGAAATTTCTGACCATATCAAATGTGCTGAGCCCCGAACGGTTGGCGCCGATGGCAATCCAACAGACCGCCAGCACCGCTAATCCGCCCATTCGAACTGGCAAATCAATGGGACCGTCTCGCAAATAGTCTGTTGCAAGAAACGGCAGGATCAGGGCGAATGCCAACGTCATGCGGTCGATCGACTGGTTTTCTTCATCCGCGAGCCTTGCCCTGTCACGACGCATCGCAAAAATTGCGATCCAGGATAAGGAAACCAACTGAAAGGCGAGCATTGCGCCAATTCGGAAGGGCTCCAAACCGGGAATTTGCAGGAGGCCCCAGATCACAAGGCCGATGCTGCCCCAGGCGCAAAGCTTCTTTAGGCCGCTGGATGCATGTCTGCGCAACATACCTTCGGCCAACAGAAGCGCTGACAAAGGGAGCAAAGCTGCCGCTGCGTTTGTGACTGCCGAAAACAGCCATCCCCAACCTCCCCAATGACCAATACGAACAGCCATAAAGATCAGGACAAGTCGCAAGCAAAAGCGCAGGCGGCTCGCAAGTCCTGTCGACTGAGTGAGCGAACCGGACTTTAGAAGGACAACCCATGCCGCCAGCGCGGCGCAAAGCGAAACCCAGGCGTCGGCGACAAAGGCGGCGTCCCCTGGGGTCATGTTGTTATCAGCTTCCTGAGCTGGCGCCGCACGATCGGTCTGACCAACGTCGCAATAGGCCTGGGCAAAGGATGCTCGATTTTGCCCTTGTGGGGGTTCAGAAACCAACCTCTATAGTCCGCGCCATGTGGGCGGCCAAGCACGGCATTAAGGGCTTCTCCTCCCATCAGCGTGCCTGCCATCATGACCATTGGCGCAAAGGACATTCGGCTGCGTTGGCCAGCGATGACCTCACCGGCCAGGCCAAGGTCTATGTGGTGGCGCGAACTGGAATGGGTCAGGACGTACTCCGCTTCTGCCATGGCGGCTTCGGCGCGCATATCGGCTGTCAATGCGTCCCAGCTGCTTTGTGCAGTCGGGTAACCCAGCCGCTCCTCAACGGACGGATCATTGGGTCGCGTTACATAGACCGAGGGGAGGGGAGAGGCGTAGGCATCAATCACAGAGCGTCCCTTGGCGCGACCCGTGCGATGCAAAAGAAGCGTCGCGCCCAGATCATCGGTTCCATTGACGACCACGTCCGCTGTTTCGACCCTGCGTTCGACCTCTTCGGTCCAATCCGATCCCAAGACTTCAATCTGCGCTTCGGGATTGATCGCCAGACACTGGTCTCGTGTTGCGTCCGCCTTGGATTGATCGACCGTTTTGAGCGTGGCGAAGAGCTGTCGGTTAAGGTTCGATATTTCGAACTTGTCGATGTCGGCCAGAATGAGGCGACCTATGCCGGCGCGGATCAGTGTCATGATCGCTGCACCGCCCATTCCGCCTGTCCCGCAGACAAAAATGCAAGCGTTTCTCAGACGGTCCTGTTCCGCCTCGGTTACAAACCCCAAATTCCGGGTCGTAAATTCCGCGTAGTTAAACTGTGTCACGGTTTACTCGATCTTGCGCGTAGAATTCCAAAGTCTCGGGACGAGTCTGCCCATTGCCACACCGGCAATGCGGCGCGCTGGACAATGGCTGCGATGACAGCCAATGCGAAGGCCGTAAAGGAACGAGGCGGTACTTCGCGTTTGATATAGGCCAATGCAGTCGGCGTATCGATTTGCCCGATCTGCAGGAAATCATCCCCTCGTTCATAATCAAGACGGTCCTTGCAAAAGCTGTTGACGGCTTCGTTTCGGTGTTTCGGTGCCTCGGCAAATGTCTTCTTGAGGTGGTCGGATCCGCCAGTATAGGCATTTTCAATCACGAAACATTCCTCGTCAAAACGGGCATCATCCCCAACGCCAAAAACGCGGCGGTGATCTCGCATTATGGCGCGGGCCAGCAACCGATGCATCAAACTGCACCGGTTCTGGCCGGTAGGTTCCGGAACCGGGAAGACGCGCGCGAAGCCGTCGCTGACCAGCCCCACGACCGACGGAACCTGCGTCACGTTTGAAAGCCAAAGTGGTCGCATTCCGTTCCGAAAAAGGATCAACACGCAAGTAAGGCCGTAAAGGACCCAGCTTAACCCTTTGGACCGAAGGTTAGGGTCAACCATGACCAGCCCGAGATGGAGGACATCTTCTGTCGTATGTCCAAGGTCGATATTCATCACTGCCAATGCGTTGAACGCTACAGGGGTCTTGTCTGCCCGATTGGACACTACCGTGATGATTGAATGTTCAAAACGCTCCCTCTCGCCGCTGAAAACACCGTATGTCAGATCTCCGGCCGCCAGCGTTTTTGACGCGACTGTTCTAAGCTCTGCCGATAGCATGGCCAACTCGGTGTCCGTCATCCAAAGGCCTGGACGTTCAACGATGCGCGCAGCATGATCTCGCGAAACCGAAAAGCTCAGGTTGAGATGTTCCGACGAGGCTGCCGCGATCAGCGCTTTCAACATTCAGTAGCCCCTTGCCCTAGCTCAAGAAGATCTACAGTGCCTATATGTCAAAATTTTGCCCAATGGGTCAGGAGCGTCTGGTTTGGTTCCGATTGCGCAACAGAACCCGGAGGTGCAGACAACCGTGCTGCACTATGGAAGTCCTAAATGTCGAAGAGCATCAATCGAGTCACTGAAGCGGCAAGGGCACTTGGTCTTGATATTTCGGTTCAGACGATGCCGGAAACAACCAGAAGTGCTGCGGACGCAGCGCAAGCCTGTGGCTGTGCCATCGGTCAGATCGTGAAGTCGTTGGTTTTTGAAGGCACCCGGTCGGGCGCATTGAAGCTTGTCCTGGTCAGTGGCCGTCATGACTTGAACTTGGATCTGGCCGTCGAGGTCTTCGGCGAACCACTCAAGCGGGCCGATCCAAAGCGGGTGCGCGCGGAAACTGGTTTTGCGATTGGCGGCGTATCACCGCTTGGCCATCTTACCCAACCCGACACCTGGATGGATCAGGACTTGTTGCAGTATCAAGGCGTCTGGGCCGCCGCAGGTACGCCGAATGCTGTGTTCTGTGTAGATCCAAGCCGCTTGGCACGGGTTCTTGAGGCGCAGATCTTCACAAATCAATCGTAAATCGACCCGTCGTTAGATGTTTACGGCTGGAACCTGGCGACTGGCTCTTTGGTGGTGATTCCCGCCACAATTACGGCGTGAATTCTGCCGCACGAATACTCTCCTATGATGGGTGACATTCAATTGGCGGGCCCCATCGAAAACGTTTTCTTAAGGTGTTTTATCTCCAATAGGTAACCAAACGACGAGATACGGTAGAACTGTTTCTGCCCACTAGGCAGAAAACGACTTGTCCTTAACCTAGGATCAATCGGCCTTGTTTTTGCCGCTTTTCGACCGCAGCACCGGACCGAAAAGCTGCGGTAGATCCAGCTACCGTTCAGAGGGATGGCAAATATGGAAAACGAAGACGGCCAAGAAATGGTCATCGAGAACAACAATGCCTATTTGATGGCGATGGGAGAAGGCAGCCGGATCGAAATCCATGCCGCCGATCGCGAAAAAGAAAGCTGGACCCAACTCGAAACCACGGCGGAAGCGGGCAGCAGCCAACTGGTTCTGCAGGAGGAAACCGGATGGGAGGTAGGCGACCGGATCGCCATCGCCTCCACATCGAACGATTTTGAAGAGGCCGAGGAGTTCACCATCCTCGCAATCTCGGCCGACGGTAAGAC
>JBCBGY010000101.1:0-14983 GCA_038526275.1 Pseudomonadota bacterium
TTCGGCCCCAGATCGCTACCGGGCAATTGTTCGCACTTTCGGCTCCGAGTTTCCTTCTTGCGCGAAAGACGCCTTATCCACGGCATTGCGTGACCGATGAAGGAGGGGGAGACCAGCGCAAGTCCGTTGCGAATGGTGGCATTCGTCTTCAGTTTGCTCAAAAATGAGGAATGGCCAATCCGGCGGGCCATTGCTATTTGTGGTCTGCTGATCCCTCTGGCTGCCATGGTGAATGCCGCAGGCCCCGTCGCGCTCGCCTGGGCAGTGGATAGCTTATCCGTTTCAGGCACAGGCGCCCTATCCCTGCTGGGCGCATATGCTGTGCTTCTCTGGTTGGGAAAAGCTCTGACAGAGCTGCAATGGGCCGCCTACGGCCCGATAGAGCAGCGCATGCTCCGTCGATTCAGTCAAACCATGTTCCGACATATGCAGGAGCAACCCTACAGCTTTCACATCCGCAAGAAGACAGGAGAGCTAAGTCGCATTCTCACCCGTGGATCAAGCGCGGCCCAGGCTGTTCTCCTCAACGGTTCGTACTTCGTACTCCCCATCGGGTTAGAATTGATCCTTGTCTGCATTATTCTGTCTGCATCGACCTCGGTCTTCTTCGGATTGGTGATGGGCGTTTGTGTCGTCGTCTACGGTGCGCTTGTGGTCCGTGGCACTGAAGAGTTGCGCGCAATCTCGCGCCAAACCAACGCCGAGAGCACGGCGGCCCACGGGATCGCCTTTGACGGCATCACCAACTTCGAAACGGTCAAATTCTTTGGCGCGGAGCGTTGGTTAGAGACCAGGCTCGACTACCGTCTCGAACGGGCCGAACGCAGTGCGAACAAACGCCAGGTGCGACGGGCTTGGCTTGGTGTGACGCAATGGTCGGTACTGGCTGGCGCGGCCACAATCCTACTGCTGAGCGCAGGGATTGATGTTCAGCGGGGCAACATGACTGTTGGCGACATTGTTCTTGTCAATGCCTACGTCCTACGTTTGGTCCGTCCTTTGAACAATCTCGGGCGAATATATCGCGTCGTGAGACTTGCACTCATAGACCTTGAAGCCGCTCATGCATTGATCGCCATCGCAGACAAAAACGTGCCGGGAAGGGGGTCGAAAGTCCTTCCTGGGGGCCAAGGTGCAGTATCCTTCGAAAACGTCCGATTCCAATATGGCAGCGGGCCGCCTGTTTTGGAGGATGTGAGCTTTAATGTCCAACCCTTTGAGACACTTGGAATAGTCGGAGCGTCTGGATCCGGGAAATCAACCATAACGCGCCTGCTTCTACGCTTTTTTGATCCGGACTCCGGAGTAATTCGCATTGATGGTACGTCAATTGACTCCGTCTCTCCGCTCGCAGTTCGAGAAGCGATCTCCATCGTCCCGCAGGACTCGGTGCTGTTCAACGAGACCCTGCGCGATAACCTCATCATCGCCCGACCCGAAGCGACAGAGGTCGAAATTAGGAAGGCCTTGGACCTTGCTCAACTCAAAGAGATGGTGACAAAACTTCCGAACGGGCTTGATACTGCCGTTGGAGAACGTGGTGCGTCGCTCTCTGGTGGAGAGCGGCAACGCCTGGCAATTGCGAGGGCCGTTCTCAAAAACCCACGCATCCTGATCCTGGATGAAGCGACGTCCGCACTGGACACCAAGACTGAACGTTCGCTCTTGGAAGCCTTAAGGCTCCTCACCGGGCGCATGACGATAATCATTATTGCTCACCGCCTATCCACCTTGGCGTTGGCCAACAGGGTGCTTGTTCTGAACCATGGAAATATCGTCGAGCAAGGCCAGCCAGAGTCATTGAGGGCGGCAGGGGGACATTTTGCCCGTCTTTGGGCAGCCCAGTTGGATCAGAAATCCTTGAAAGAAGCTCGTTCGTAGCCCTACGTGTGTGTTGGGAGTTTTTGCGCCATCGCATTCCGGTGGCAGTCTGATTTCCCTCCGCCTTGCGGGCGCGGCTCGGTTGAGCACAGGTCGTGGATCGATGCGAACTCTCACGAGAAATAGCTGAAAGTTGGTGACGGGCTTGAGGGGCATGTCATCGCGTTGTTCACGCGCGGCAATTCTTTCGCGCTCGCAGAATCTCTTCTGTACCTCCTGTTTTTTGCGAACAAACCTGCTGGCATCTTAGGGTTTTGGGTGTAGGTCGACCGGATCGCTCAACTTAGGTTAGAATTTAGGCAATTGGATTTAGAGCACTGATTTATATTACAAAATTTTTGATAGCAAACTATGGATGAGCAAAAATTTACCACCCAATAATGGTTACTAGTTGTCATTAACGAAACTAGGTGTCATAACGATATTACAGTTACAGATTGACACCCAGTTGCCAAAATCCCTGATTGTCATGCTGTAGTGCAACAAAGGTCGACCGGATGAAATCGTCCGATCTTCGATTTCGGTCGCCCAAAGCCATGAAGTGAATTGCAAGCGCCCGCGAAGGCTCCGCTGGAGCCATCGATGAAGCCTTGCCGAAATTTTGGAATGTCGGGCAACCGCCCCGTGAACCGAGAGAAACAAGGAGTGACCCAAATGAAACCAGTCGCCCACGCCATAACCGGTGGTCTGGCCACGTTGACCATCGCGACCTTCTTGACCTCCACTGTTTATACCGAACTTTTTGGCAGCAAGGAGCAGATCACCGCGGTAAAAAACGCGATTGTGTTCCCCGGACTAGCCATTCTTATCCCGCTCATGGCGGCTACGGGTGGACTGGGCCGCGCGCTGGTTGGTGGCGAAGTGAGCCCTGCCGCCACGATCAAAATGCGCCGGATGAAGACAATAGCGCTGCTGGGCCTGTTCATATTGGTGCCCTGCGCGCTCTTGCTGGCATATCTCGCACGCAACGGACTAATCGGCCCCGCTTTCGCTGGCATTCAGCTCGTCGAAGTCGCCGCAGGCGCCACCAACCTCACTCTGATGTGCAAGAACTTCCGGCTCGGCTTGGCCTTATCCGGACGCTTCAGGTCCAACCGCCATCAGCACGCTCCGGCCGAGTAGCACGCCCGATCCCCGTCAAGAGAACCTAACGGAAATGGAAGACCGACCATGAAAACCGATCACACAATTGCCGTAGATTTTGAACCGGAGGCCGCCTTCGCTATTGGACTGGACGTCTCGCAATGGCCTCAGATTTTCCCCCCCTGCCTTGCTGCACGCGTATTGGAGGAGTCTGAGGCCGAGCAAAAGATTGCCATCACCGCCCGCGCTAACGGCCAGGTCTTTTCCTGGCAATCCGTTCGCGAAGTCGACCGCTCTGCCCGCACCATTAGCTTTCACCAAAGCAAGACCTCGCCTCTGGTCAAGTCAATGAGCGGCACCTGGAGCTTTGAAGATGCTGGCGCGGGCTGCGTGATCCGCCTGACTCACGAGTTCGAAATTGCGGATGAGGTCAACGGGGCGGTTCCCGGCGTCGAAACGAAGGACGATGCCACCGTCTTTATGATGAACAGCGTCGATACCAACAGCACCAAGGAATTGGCCGCGATCGGCAAGCACTTGGAGCGCAAGAGCTGGAGCCACACTTTTGAAGAAAGCCTGATCGTCGATGCGGCTGGCTCGCTGGTGCGGGATCTGCTGTGGGACGCAGAGGAATGGCCATCGCTGCTTCTGCACTGCACCGGGATGGAAGTGCTTTATGACGATGGGCTCAATCAAGAATTCATCATGACCGTTGAGGTCGGCGAGACTGTCGAAGAGATCCGCAGCATTCGCCACCGTGGTGCCAACGAGATCACCTATTTCCAGCCGACACCTCCGGATCCGCTTCTTGAACATCGCGGCCGTTGGACTGCCGAGCCCACCGATGCCGGCACCGAGATCGTGTCGTTTCACGAGGTCCGCCTGAACCCGGAGTTCTGGCAGGCCAAGGGCAAGACCGCTGCCGAGGCTAAGCAGATCGTTGAAGACGCGATCAATCGCAACAGCGCCGGAACCATGAACGCCATCAAAAATCATTTGGGAGCCTAGTCAAATGTCTACTGCACTTATCACAGGTGGAACCCGCGGCATCGGGCTCTCCATCACTGAAAGCCTGGTCAATGCCGGTTATGACATCGTCATCGTCGCCCGCGATCAGGAACGTTTGGACGACGTTGTTGGCGATCTGTCGAAGGCTTATGCTGGCCAAACTGTCAGCGGGATCTCCTGCGACGTGACCGAGCCCGGCGACGTGAAGGTCATGGTCGCCGAAGCTGCCGAGGTTCTGGGATCGGTTGATCTGTTGGTCAACTGCGCGGGCCGCAGCGGTGGTGGGGTGACAAAAGATATCGAGCGAGACCTCTGGCTGTCTGTCATCGATACCAACCTGAACTCCGTCTTCTACGTAACGAAAGAGGTCCTGGAGACCGGCGCCATGGGCGAAGGCGGGTCAATCGTCAACATCGCCTCCACTGGCGGCAAACAAGGCGTTATGTACGGCGCACCTTACAGTGCCGCGAAGCACGGGGTCGTCGGCTTTACAAAAGCACTGGGTCTCGAACTGGCACGGGACAATGCGAGCATCACGGTGAACGCGGTTTGCCCGGGCTTCGTCGAGACCCCAATGGCCGAAAAGGTCCGCAGCAACTACGCGAAAATCTGGGAGGTCAGCCCCGAAGAGGCCAAGAGCCGCATCGAGGCCCGCATCCCCATCGGCCGGTACATCGAACCGGACGAGGTCGCTGGCATGGTTTTGTACCTCGCCTCCAAGCAGGCCCGTGGGATCACAGCCCAGGCGATGAACGTCTGCGGCGGACTTGGAAACTATTAATCGATCGGAGTTTTGAGATGTCTAAGAAACGCATAGCGATCACCGGTCTTGGTGTGGTCGCACCAAACGGAACCAATGTTGACGACTTCTGGGCGGCGACCCGGAACGGCAAAAGCGGTATCAAGGCGATCAAAGCCTTCGACACCAGCGAGTACAACGCGAAGATTGCCGGTGTTGCCGAGGATTTCGACGATCAGTCGGATCTGTTGGCCGAGGTGAACGCGGCGGGCTACGACCGCTATGTGCAGTTTGCCGTTGCAGCCGCGGCCGAAGCGGTGGGTATGTCGAAGATCAACTTCGACCAAATCGACAAGACCCGCTTTTCGGTTTGCATTGCAACTGCCATTGCCGCCACGAAGTTCCTGGAGGAAGAGTTCCTTCGCCTGACTGACCAAGCCGTAGGGGAGGTTGACCCCGAAAGGGCGCAAGCTGCCTTGCTGCCTGGTCTCGGCTTCCATGTCGCGTCGTCAGAAGTGGCGCGCCGTTACGGTGCCGAAGGGTCCGTGTCGACCCTCGCGACGGGTTGCACGGCAGGGTTGGATGCCATCGGCGAAGCCATGGAGATGATCCGGTCAGGTAAGGCCGACGTGGTCATTGCCGGTGCAACCGAAGCGCCCATCACGCCGATTGCCATGAGCGCCTTCGACATCATCGGGGCACTGGCCAGCGACCGGAACGAAGCACCGGAGACGGCGTCGCGACCCTACGACTCCTCTCGCAGCGGCTTTGTGTTGTCAGAAGGATGCGGCCTGTTCGTTTTGGAGGACATGGATCACGCCCTCGCCCGAAATGCGCCGATCTACGGTGAACTTTCAGGCTTCGGGTCGACCTGCAACGCCTACCACATGACGGATCTCAAACCCGAAGGCACCGATCTGCACCGTGCGATGGTGCTGAGCTTGACCGACGCCGATGTCTCGCCAGAGGTCATCGGTCACGTGAACGCCCACGGCAGTTCTACACCACAGAACGATGTCAATGAATCGAACGCGGTGAAGCTGACCTTGGGCGATCATGCCTACAACATCCCCGTATCATCTGTGAAATCCGTCGTCGGCCATGCCTTAGCCGCGGCCAACACGGTCGAACTGGTTTCGCTGATCAAGTCAATCGGTGATCAGTTCGTGCCGCCCACGATCAACCACAATTCGGCAGATCCGAACTGCGACTTGGACTACGTGACCAACGGCTCGCGCCCCGCCCTCATCACCCATGCATTGAAAGATGCAAGCGGCTTTTCCGGCATCCACAGCGCAGTTGTGGTGTCTCGGTACATCCCTGAACAAACGGCAGCTTAACAATGGAACGTAATGTAGTCATCACTGGCATCGGCTTGGTTCTGCCTCAGATCCAGTCACTCGAAGACCTCTGGAACCTGCAACTGGACGAAACAGCTCGGATCGAACCACTTTCTGATCGGGTGGCTGGAAGCCGGATCAATCCCGACGAAATCTCCAAACGGCTCCCGCCGCGTCTGTCGAAGAAGCTCGACGTTTTCACCAAATACGCCCTGATCGCGACCGAGGCCGCCCTGGCCGACGCCGATCTGGACCTGGACGAAACGGATACCGAACGTTGCGGTGTTTTCGTCGGCAATTGCTTCGGAGGGTGGCAGTTTACCGAAAAGGAGTTGCGCAATCTGCATCTGGCCGGGCCCCGCGCTGTGAGCCCATTTCAGGCCACCAGCTGGTTCCCGGCCGCGCCGCAGGGTCAGATCACCATCAAGTATGGCCTGAAAGGTTTCAGCAAAACCTTTATGGCGGATCGGATGAGCAGCGTCGTGTCGATCGCCGCGGCGGCAAGCAAGATCCGCAGCGGTATCCTGGACGTGGCCATCGCCGGGGGTACCGAAAGCACAAACACCGATATGGTGCGCACCGGTCTGGAAATGATCCCCACCGCGAATGGCGAAGACGACAGTGAGTTCGACTTGTCGGAAGGATCGGTGTTTGTAATCCTTGAGGACGAGGATCTCGCCCGCGCGCGGGGTGCCCGCATCTATGCCCGCGTGGGAGAGTTCTCGTCGGTCAACAGCCCATGCGCCGCGGACGTCTATCCAAAGAACCGCGACAGTTATGTCCGGGTCATGCGCGAAGCCATCGGTAATGAGAAACCCGATGTGGTTTTATCTGACGCCTGTGGACTAGCGGAATGCGATGCTAGCGAACGCGACGCAATTGGCCAGGTTCTGCCAAACGCGACCATCATGCATCCGAAAGATCGGCTTGGCCATTCCTTTGGCGCAGAAGGCGCATTGGACATCAGCATGGCCTGTCTGATGCTTCACAAGTCAGAAATGATGCCGAAATCTGACAGTACGGACAATCACTCAAAAATCAACTCTATCCTAGTGAATACCGCCGCAATGGGTGGCGGATTGGCCAGCCTCGTTCTGCAGAAAGGAGATACGCAATGAGCGCCCCTGAATCCTTGAAGACCGTTATCATGGAAACTCTCATCGAGTTCATCGGCGACCCAAGCAAGACGGTAACAGAAGATAGTCTGCTCGAAGAAGACCTCGAATTCGACTCCACTGAATTGATCTCTGTTATCGTAGATATTGAGAAATCTCTCGGCACAAGCCTGCAAGGTATCAAATACGCTAACATGAAAACGGTGGCGGATATCGTAACAGGCGTCGGCGCTTTTCTCAACGAGTCTGCCGAGGTTGTATAACCAACTATCAGCACAAGCGAAAGGCTTCAAACATGTTCTGCAATTTTTTGTTCTATGCCCATGCAGCCGACGCTGGCTTTGCCAAGACAACTCTTCAGCGCAGTAAGCTGGCCGTCGTCGCGAGTACAAAAGACTTTGATCGGGAAGGGTATTCCAAACCCGACTACGAGGCAATCGTTATTGACCGATATGACGATCCACTAGAACAAGAGATTGCAGATCTCTCTTTCCGCGCCTGGACCATTCGGCGCGGAAAGGGCCAAAAGATGGACAAAACGCGACCTTCGGTCATTCTAACCACTCTGTGTGCTATCGAGCCCGACGATCAAAAACAGTTCCTATGCCAATTCGATCAAGCTCTTGAGTTTGTACAGGGACAATCTGGTTTTCTAGGATCACTTTTGTTCCGAGGAGACAACGAGCCGGGACGTAGTCGATGGCTTGTGAACGTGGCCCGTTGGCAGAACCGCAAAAGTTTTCTGTCCACATTTACAAGCCCCAAGTTCAGACAGATCGTTGGCGGGACGTTTCGCTGGTCCAGCCAGGTGATTATTGCTGAATTCCCTGCAGTCAAAAACTGAAAGGATCTTCACAGATGATAAATCGAATAGACATTATTACCGCTCCAAATGTAGAAGACGTTTTGGATCAATGGAAAACTGTTGTCGCATCTGCGGTAGCGGACAAACAGGCAATCAGTGCTCGGTTTCTGAAAGTATATCGCCGCGTCAACAAACCCGGTTACGATGCGATCAGCCAGGTTTCCTTTCAAACCGACCGCCAAGCTAAAGCACTGTCCAAACCACTGAAGAGTGCCCTTGGTTCCGCGATCGCTGAAAGTCCGTGCCTCTACACCCAGATCAATGACGGGTATGGCCCTGATCGTGACGCATCCAACCCAGGTCGAATGATCATCATAAACCCCTATAGTATTCCACCAGAAGCGGGTCCCGCCAATGCAAAGATGTGGAATGACACAAAGGATATGATGTTGGGGGTGGATGGTTTCGTAGCCGCCAACTTTTATCAAACCACCACGCCCGACCATGACAAATACTACTTTGTCAGCATGGCGGAGTGGACATCGGAAGAGGCATTTCTCGCCCCGTTCAAAGGTGCGGACTACCAAAAAATCGTCGAAGAGTACCAGGACAAGTTCCAGATCTGTTTCACAAAGGTAGCGTGGGAAGTCGACGCTCGCGCCGCTAGAAAACCTGAAATCGCTGCAACTTAATTAGAAAGGTCAATCCAATGATTATGGCTATCGATCTTATTCAGGCCGAAGATGTCAAGCGGGCAAAAAATGCTTGGGACTTCGTTTCTGGATATCTCTCTGAATGCAACGGCTTCGAGCGATGCCAATTGCTGAGCACTTTCAAAGAAGTAAAGACCCGCGCAAACTATCCACTGGCGAGTGTTTGCCGTTGGGACAGTGCGGAAGATTGGGACAATGCAAGGGCCGCCGCCCGTAAGGACTGGGAAGTCATTCGGGTTTTGCGTGGCAGCAATACCAAGTTCACCGGGTTCACAATGGATCTCGTTGATGGCCAGGAGTACAACTTCTCTCGAAATCGCAACGCGTGTGTTTTGCTTGATGTTATCTATCTCGATAAATCCCGCATGAGTGGTTATGCTGAGATGTGGAACCGCTGCGCCGCGTTCATGAGCAGCCAGCCCGGATATGTAAATGCAAGTCTCTATCAGAACCAATCGCTGAACGACGAAATCAAGTTCATCAATATCGCGGAATGGGACGACGCCGAGTCTCTTTTCCATGCTGCGCACACTGACGAATTCAACGAAATCGTCGAGCCGTTTATGGAGGACTTTGCACTTTATCTGACAAATCGTGCGGGTATCTCTAGTGTTCCTATGCCGCAAGGAGCTGTTGCGTGACCTACGTCATCGAAGTAATCTACGACAACCCAGGCGGGAAATCGCCTGGGAGAAGATCGGCGCAACTCCAAGAATTGAAGACTGCGGGAAAGCTAAGTCACCAGGAGCATTTCACGCTAAGCGAAGAAATTCGCGACACGAACTATAGAGCAGTTTCTCTCCTGAAGTTCGAGAATGTTTCCGAGGCAACAGGCTTCGCTGATGGTCATGTTCCAGAGAGATCCGCCCGTGTCATATGCGAACTTGAGATTAGTATTGGTAACTTCGAGCGCACTGATCGGAATGATGTCTTTCTCGTCAATCCGTTTGAAATCAGCCAGGCACAAGTTCCGGAAGTTTTGGACATGTGGCACAAGGCAAAGGGTCATATGATCGAAAACGAAGGATTTGTGAATGCGCGGCTTTTTCGTTCTAGTCGACTAAAAGATCGATACGGTCTGGTCAATATTTCGCAGTGGACGTCAGCCGAGAAATTCAAGCAGGCTCTTGGCGATAAGGCATACGACAAACACCGTGAACGTTCGCTGAACTATAAACTGCATCCTTCTCTCTGTGTACGACAGCACATGTTAGAGACGGCATAGTGAAACTATCGAGCAGAACCTAATTTTGCGACATCACACCACAAAAGGAACGGAACCATGAAACCTTTGGCACTCGTTAGCGGCGCGAGCCGTGGAATTGGCCGAATGATTGCCCAGCACCTTGCACAAAATGGATACGACATCATCGCAGTTGCTCGGGACGAACAGAAACTTAGAGCACTTGCAGTTGAGTTGAGGGAGGCAAGTGATGCGACCGTAACTTGCATTAGTGCCGATCTCGATCAGTTCGGCGTAGCCGCAAAGAAGATAAAAAATGTTTTGGAGGAATTCGGGCGGCTGGATGTTCTAGTGCACTCTGCAGGGATTTTCCGTTTTGGCACTGGCCAGATGGAAATGCAAGACCTTCAAGCCTTGCTCAACACCAATGTCATGGCGGTTCACAACATAAACCAAATTGCATTGCCGCTATTACGTATGTCTCCTAACCCCCATCTTTTCGCCATTGCTTCAATTACGGGTGTAGAACCCTTTGCAATGGTTGGCGGCTATGCTTCGAGTAAACATGCTTTGGTGGGATACATCCGCTCAATAGCGCAAGAAGAGAGCGCCAATGGTGTGCGGGTGACCGCAATTTGCCCAGATGTTGTAGATACCGACATGGCTGCCGCTTCAGGAATGCCCAAATCGGACATGATTAGGCCCGACGACATTGCAAAGACAATTGAATTTGTCATGTCGCTTTCTCCGGCAGTTACCTTGGATCAAATCACTATTGGTTGTAGACCGACCGCTGGCAGCGTGCGTGATGCTGCCTAGCCACCAATTTACCCCAGGGAATCCTGGTATTGGAAGCAAATCTTGTGGCGATTTTCTGACGATGTTGTATAAAGGTATACCACAGTAACCAATAACAAAAGCAGAAGCGAAGATGAATCCAGTCCATGAGAAAAGCTCGGAGAAGAAGATTCAACTTTTGACAAGGACCATCCTGTCGATCTTTCGCTTGAATTCAGCTTTGCTGAATGGCGGGAACCAGTTGCTACGAGAGCAGGAAGTGGATAGCACTGATTGGCAGGTCCTTGGCGCTATAGCTCTGACCGAATTGCCAATGACCGCTCCTGCGATCGCTGACGAAATGGGAATGACTCGGCAGGGTGCTCAGAAACGATTGAATAAACTGAAGGCAGGCGACTATGTTTTCCATGTGCCTAATCCACGCCATGATCGTTCCCCAATTTGGCGCCTGACCGACAAAGGCAAAGCCCTTTTCCAGCGAATTATGGAGCTTTATGAAATGTGGATGAAGCGCCTGTTGGACGAGTTCCCAATTGTATTAGACGACCTTAACGCTATCTCTGGATTGTTGGACAAAATGGAACATACGCTGGCGAATTTGGATATAAAGAAGGATGTCCTTCAGTTATCTGAATAGCACTGGAGCATGCATAGCGTCGTTGATGTTTGGCTGGTACGGGTGGTCAAGCCTAGCAATTTAGATAGTTGGCGAGACTTTCTCGACGCAACTGAGCAGAAGCGGCTGGATAGGTTTTCTGCGGCAAATGCGGCCTTTCTGTTTCTGACGGCTCGAGTCCTTTTGCGAAATGTATTGTCGCGGATGAACGACGTAGATCCCAGAGACTGGCGGTTCTCGACCAATGAGTTTGGACGTCCTTTCATCGCCACACCCGCGGATTCAGAACTGGTGTTCAATTTGTCCCATACAGAAGGGCTGGTGGCCTGCGCGATTGGGCGAAGCTGTTTAGTTGGCATTGATGCGGAGTGGGCAGAGCGTCGCACCAATGTCGAAGAATTGGTTTCACATGTATTGCACCCCACAGAGCGCCTGTTATTCCGCGGCGCATCAGTCAAAAGCCGGCGCGAATTGTTCTTTACTTACTGGACGTTGAAGGAAGCCTATTTAAAAGCCAGAGGATTGGGCTTTTCCTTGCCGCCGACCAGTGTTGCTTTCGACTTGTCCGGTCATGAGCCGAAAATCACATTGACTGATGAAGAAGAGAGCAGGCCATGGTCTTTCCGCTGCTACAGGCCGACGGCAACGCATCATTTGGCGTTGGCCATTGGCGGCGCCAGTGCAGAGGTGGATCACAACGTCAGGTGGTGTGAAATTCGCTCCGATGGAACGTTGGAAGTCTTGACGGATTGAACTGCAGGTGTCCGCCAATTGGCTATGGCGTCCGGAAAAAAGACAGCAATGAGTTGAGTCACTTTGTTGCGAACCCGATATCAACCGCCCGATTAGTTTCTTCCATTGTTAGCTGAAAATCGACCCCGACTTAGAGAATGCGCCGCGCGGCCACTCGGGTGGGTCGGGCTTACAATGTTGGACAGCATTGTCGTTTTCTTTCATTCAGTCTATGCAACCACGGACGATCGCCGCGCATCTGGTGATACTTCCACCGCCCCAGCCAGCCCGATTTTCGCTTGTGACGTGAGTGATCACCCCTTCGGTTGTGGCGAGGCGGAACACGCAAGCTTGGGGTGCATCGGCGGCTCCTTGCGTCGGCAGTGTGCGCCCGTCATCACCGCGTTGTTGCGCAGAGGTAAATGTCAGAACAGTTTGATCGCCGTGTCTTTCAGTTAGGGCGGGCGCGCCGATGCAGCGTTCCGCAAGGGTGACCGACGCGCCCTGCAACGCTGCTTTACCGCCTTGAACGGCCCTCATGTGGGGGGCGCCAAAGGAAACCACGACGAGTGCCACAATGACCATGGCAAATGGGATCAGCAGGTACTTCATGGCTGCGGTTCCGGGCGATTTTGAGTGGCCCGGCCGTGCAGGCGGCCCGAATATTGAAGCCCGTCCCGCATGCTGAGGCCCATGAGCGTCAGGTTGACCGCACCGACTGCCAGTTCCAAAAGCTGTACGGCGTAAAACAAACCGTCGAATTGACCCGCCTTAGCTTTCCAGGCAAGAAACAGCGCAGCCGGAACAAGGATCAGGATGCCATTGGCCGCGATTATTGGCATGCGGCGCGCCTTGGCCCCCAAAAGACCCGCGCGACGTTTCCCCGCCAAACGGAACCCAGAGACCCCTACTGCCGCCATGGCCGGGATCAGTAAGATCAGCCCGTAGGGAATGGTAGATTTGACAGCGACGATCTGTGCCATCGAGCCGAATAGTTCGAAACCCACAGTGGTAATCCAAAATATAGCAATGGTGACGAAGCCGATTGTTCCAGCGATGGGATGGATGATTTTGGTCATGACGGATCTCCTGACGAGCAAGGTTCAGACCCTAGTTGCATAGCATACTATGCATCGTTTTCATAGCGCGCTATATTAAAGAAACGGGACATATTGGTTCAATTCTTCACAATTTCTCAGAGGTTCGAACGTCTCACCCATCGACAAGCAGCATTCCCCCAAGCGCTCGAAGAATGGGCACTGCACCTTGAACGTTGAGTAGGCTATTGCGTCCGGGGCGCTAAGTCTGGAGGTTCGCAGTCAGATGCCCAAGGTTGGGGTTGGGCCATTCGGAGAATTGCGATGCAAAATTCAGATGTGATCTGGAACCATGTGGAGAAACATCGGGACGCCTTCATTGGCCTGTCTGACCGGGTCTTTGACGTGCCTGAAACGCTCTATAGCGAATATAAATCGGTCGCTGAACACAGGGCCATGCTAGAGACGCAGGGGTTTCGCATAACTGAGAATGCCGCCGGAATACCTACGGCGGTGTTGGGTGAGGCCGGCGAAGATGGCCCTGTCATTGCAATATTAGGGGAGTTCGATGCGCTGCCCTACCTGAGTCAGGAACCAGGGGTGGCGGAACCAAAACCACTTGAGGAAGGCGGAAACGGCCATGGCTGCGGACACAATCTGTTGGGCTCGGCCGCACTGCTGGCTGCGACGGCGGTCAAGGATTGGCTGGCAGAAACCGGGATCAAAGCGCGGGTGCGGTACTACGGATGCCCGGCGGAAGAAGGCGGGGCAGCAAAAACCTTTATGGTACGGGAGGGCCTGTTTGACGATGTGGATCTGGCGATCTCCTGGCACCCGGCGACCTTTACGGCTGTGAACAAGGCCAATTCGCTGGCAAATACTCGGATCGATTTCACGTTTCATGGCAAGGCCGCCCATGCAGCAGGCGCGCCAGAGCTTGGCCGCAGTGCGCTTGACGCCTGCGAATTGATGAATGTGGGTATCAACTACATGCGCGAGCACATGCCTGATGATGCGCGGGTCCACTATGCCTATCTCGATGCCGGAGGCGTCGCACCGAACGTCGTCCAACATCGTGCGACAGTGCGCCAGCTTGTTCGTGCGCGCGACCTGCCGGGCATGCGCACACTCCTTGAACGGGTCAAAAAGATTGCCGACGGGGCCGCGCTGATGACCGAAACAACGGTCGAAAGCAAGGTGTTCACCGGAGTGTCGAACCTGTTGGAAAACCGGCCCCTCGAAGAAGCGATGCAAGCCGAGATGGAGCGCCTGGGTCCTGTGGAATTCGACGCAGATGATCAGGCCTTTGCACGGGAAATTCAGACGACCCTGACGGAAGAAGATATCGCTGTATCGTTTCGCAGATGCGGGATGCCGCCACCTGAGAAGGGACTTGCGCTCTGCGATTTTGTGGCCCCACTAGATGCAGAAGGTGATGGGGGTGAAGGTTCCACGGATGTGGGGGATACAAGCTGGGCCGTACCAACGGTGCAGGCCCGGGTCGCCACCTGCGCGGTAGGAACACCATTTCACACCTGGCAAACCGTGGCTCAGGGCAAGGCACCCGCAGCGCATAAAGGTATGATATACGCGGCCAAAGTCATGGCTGCGACGGCAAAGCGGGCCATCGAAGACAAAGCCCTGCGCGAGGCGGCCTGGACCACCCATCGAGGGCACCTGGAGAGAACGCCCTACGTTTCCCCATTGCCAGCGGATGTAGAACCACCCTTCGTTAAGAAGGCAAGCTGATGTCCGCCCCTCGCGTTGCTTTGATGGGCATGATCCTGGAGTCAAACCGCCTGTCAAAACCGGCAACCCGCGCGGACTTCGAAAGCCTGACATGGCTGAGCGGCGACGCGCTTCTGACAGCCGCACGCTCCGACGCGCCGTCACTGGCCCCGGAATTTGCGGCCTTCGTGCGGGCGATGGATGC
>JBCBGY010000102.1:0-14508 GCA_038526275.1 Pseudomonadota bacterium
GGTCAGAATTGCTTGTCCTTTGGGCCTATTTTGATTGCGTAGCGCGTTGATAGGTCGGTGACCTTCCACGATCAGGAGGCCACCTCGTCATCCAGGATTGCCGCAATCAGCATGTCGAGCGCTTGGGCGACAGCCGCTTGGCGCACACCATTTCGGCCCAATGGTCCGAAGTCGAACTGCGCCGTTTCGGTCGCCTTGCCAATCCGGGCCAGCGCGAAACATACCCGGCCTTCGGGTTTGAAGTCCGAGCCGCCGGGCCCGGCGATGCCCGTCGCGCCAAGGGCAAGATCGGCGTCAGAGCGGCGCAGCAAGCCATCCGCCATTTCTGCCGCGACCTCGGTTGAGACGGCCCCGTACTCGGTCAGGGACTGGTTCGACACGCCCAACATGCTCTCTTTTGCACCGTTTGCGTAAAGCACCATGCCGCGGTCAAAAATAGCGGAGGAGCCCGGCACCTCGGTAATGGCCGCAGCGATCAGCCCGCCGGTGCAGCTTTCGGCTGTGGCGATCTTTAGTCCCTGGTTTGTTGCCAGCGCCAGCAGACGCGTTGCACGATCCTCCATCATATCGCACCATGCGCAATCGCGGCGGCGACAGAGACGACCAGCGCTGCCATGAGCCCCGCAATCACGTCGTCCAGCATCACACCCAACGCATCAGTGCGGCGGTCCGCCCAGCTGACGGGCCAGGGCTTCCAGATGTCGAACAGCCGAAACAGAATGAACCCACCGACCCAGCCCGGCCAGGGAAAAACCCAGGCTCCTGTGCCCGCGATCCAAAGGCCCAAGGACAAGGGCCAAAGCGCGATCCACTGGCCCACCACTTCATCAATGACAATCTCCGAAGGGTCGTGGTCGGCTTTGCCGTGTGTTTCCCGCGCCGTCGCCCACCAGCCTGCGCCGAAGGCAGCGCATGTGGCGATGGCGAGCAGGGGAAAGCTGCCGACCCCGTGCAGGAACCAGGCGACCGGCAAAGCCACCAGCGACCCCCAGGTGCCGGGCGCCGGTCGGAGCAGGCCGACATAGCAAACGGTGGCGATGGCGCGGGTCATGCGCCGATCAAGGCCACGGTCGCCATGGCCGCAATGCCTTCTTCCCGACCGGTGAAGCCCAGGCGTTCGGAGGTTGTCGCCTTGACGCTGACGCGATCAACGGCGAGCCCGGTTATCTCCGCAATGGCGTTTTGCATGGCTTCGGCATGTGGCCCTATCTTCGGGCGCTCGCAGATCAGCGTGCAGTCTATGTTGGAGATCCGGTAGCCCTTCTGACCCGCCAGTTCTGCCGCATGTCGCAGAAAGATATGGCTGGCAGCCCCTTTCCATTGCGGATCGGATGGCGGGAAATGTCGGCCAATGTCGCCTTCAGCCAAGGCACCGTAGATGGCGTCAGTGATCGCATGCAGGCCAACATCGGCATCCGAGTGGCCTTTGAGGCTTCGGTCATGGGGTATTTCAACGCCACAAAGCCAAACTGACTGGCCCGGCGCAAAGGCGTGCACGTCGTAGCCAGAGCCTGTCCGAATATCCATGTCTTTTCCCTGCAGGATGGCTTCGGCCCGGGCGAAATCGTCCGGGTGCGTGATCTTCAGGTTCGCTTCGTCTCCCGTCACGATGGCCACGTCAAGGCCAGCAGCCAAAGCGATTTCGACATCATCTGCCGCCGAACCCTGATAGGCTTGGTGCGCAGCCCGGATGGCGGCACGGTCAAACCCTTGGGGCGTTTGGGCGCGCCAAAGGCCAGTACGATCTGCGGTCCCTGTCACGGTCTGGCCATCGCTGCCGCGCCAAAGCGCGTCGGTAACGGGAAGGGCCGGGGCAGCGGCGGCCCGGTGATCCAACGCCGCGATCACCCGGTTAATCACCGCGACCGAAACCAACGGGCGAGCGCCATCATGGATCAAGACCTTGCCGATGTCGTCTGGCAGGGCTTCGAGGCCAGCTTTGACAGATGCGCTGCGGGTCTTGCCGCCTGTCACCAGGACAAGATCCTTGCCCAATATCCGAGCACAGTAGTCCTGGTCGCCGACCGGAATGACGACAACAACATGGCCCACAGCGGGATGCTGTTGAAAGATCTCAACTGACCGTCGGAGCACCGGCTTCCCGCCAAGATCCTGATATTGTTTCGGAACGGGCCCACCCGCCCGTGTGCCACGACCGGCGGCAACAAGAATGCAGGCAATCTGGGATCTGTTTGGCATGAATTTGATCTCTCGGGGCCGGGTCGGTGTAA
Organism: Pseudomonadota bacterium; assembly: GCA_038526275.1. Lineage (GTDB taxonomy): Bacteria > Pseudomonadota > Alphaproteobacteria > Rhodobacterales > Rhodobacteraceae > 188UL27-1. The sequence goes on from JBCBGY010000102.1 coordinate 2,232, forward strand.
AACGTGCACCGGGCAAGGGCAATGGTCGGCGTTTTTGTCGCCATGCTGCACATAAATTAATCGGTTTATGTTTGGCCTATCTAAAGGTAGGGTCGCCCCTTGGCTTCTTTGGCTGGGGATTGGATATCAGAAAGATGCGCCCAACGATTGGGCAGATGCTGTTTTCAGGTGCAGGTATGCCAATGTCTTCGCCGGTTTTACTGGCGCCACTTGCAGGGATCACCGACCTCCCGTTCCGCCAACTGGTGTGCCGGTTTGGTGCGGGTCTGGTCGTGAGCGAGATGGTCGCGAGCCAGGAAATGGTTCAGGCCAAACCCGGAGTGCGGGAACGGGCGGAGCTTGGCTTGGACAATAGCAGAACGGCGGTGCAGCTGGCCGGGCGTGATCCGTTCTGGATGGCCGAAGCCGCGCGGATGGTCACGGACCGCGGTGCGCGGCAGATCGACATCAACATGGGCTGCCCTGCCAAGAAGGTCACCAATGGCCTGTCGGGGTCAGCGCTGATGCGCGACCTTGACCATGCGCTGTGCCTGATCGACGCGGTCGTGGGGGCGACCCATGTGCCGGTGACCCTGAAAACGCGGTTGGGATGGGATGATGACGCCCTGAATGCGCCGGACCTGGCGCAACGCGCCGAGGCTGCCGGGATCCAGATGATCGTGATTCATGGGCGGACCCGCTGTCAGTTTTACAAGGGGCGGGCGAACTGGGCGGCGATTGCTGAAGTCAAAGAAGCCGTGTCGATCCCTGTCATTGCAAATGGCGACATTGTCGACGCAGCCACCGCACGGAAGGCTTTGCGCGCCTCGGGTGCGGATGGCGTGATGATTGGGCGCGGTGCCCAGGGGCGTCCATGGCTTTTGGCAGAGATCGCGGCGGAGCTTTTCGGAACGTCAGCTCCCAGAGTGCCACGCGCCTCGGCACTGTGCGACATGGTGGCTGAGCATTATCAGGCCATGCTGAGCTTCTACGGCGTCGAGTTAGGGGGCAAGGTCGCGCGGAAACATTTGGGGTGGTACCTGGATCAGGTAGAAACACCGCCGGAGCTGCGGCGCGCCATTCTGACAGAACCGAACCCTGCAATGGTTTTGCGCCACCTTACTTCGGTCTTCGCCGATCACGCACCGGTTGCCGCATGAGTGTGCGTCCGGACGCCATATGGGCCGCGTTGCCATCGCCAGGGCTGCTGGTCGATCACAACGACCAGATCGTTGATATGAATCCGGCGGCGGAAGCCTTCCTGAACACCTCGCCGCGCCATCTGATGGGTGCGCCCGTCTGGGACACTTTGATGATTGACGCTCAGCTTGAGGGCAGTTTTGCTCGGGTTCGCGAAAATCAATCGCCGCTTGTCCTGAATGATGTCAATGTTGGCACCGGCGAACGGCCACCGGCCAACTGCACGGTACAGATTGCGCCCGTGACCGAAGATACCGGTGTCGTGCTCTTCCTGATCACGCCGCGCGAACTGGCCGGGCGGTTGGGGCGGGCTGGCAATGCGGATACCGCCGCGAAATCGGCCATCGGTATGGCCGAAATGCTGGCACACGAAATCAAGAACCCTTTGGCCGGTATCACGGGCGCGGCGCAGCTTCTGAGCATGAATCTCAGCCCGGACGACCTGGAACTGACGGATCTGATCGTGGCGGAAAGCCGGCGGATTGTGAAATTGCTGGAACAGGTTGAGCAGTTTGGAAACCTCAGCAAACCTGAACGCAAACCGGTCAACATCCACGATGTTTTGGATCGGGCACGAAAATCGGCGATCGTGGGTTTTGCAGCCCATATGGCGATCGCGGAAGAGTATGATCCTTCCTTGCCGCCGACCTACGGGGATGGCGATCAGCTTTTGCAGATCTTTCTCAACCTGATCAAGAATGCTGCGGAAGCGAGTGGTGGCGAGCCGGGCAAGCTGCGATTGCGGACCTTCTATGACGCGTCCCTGCGTGTGCGGCGGTCCGATGGAAGCCGGGGCCGTGTGCCCCTGCAGATAGAGATCATTGATGATGGTCCGGGTTTGCCGCCCGGCATAGCGAGTGATATTTTTGAGCCATTCGTATCTGGCCGCGAGAATGGCACTGGGCTGGGTTTGGCGTTGGTTTCGAAGATCATTTCGGACCACGACGGATGGATCACAGTGGATAGCGTGCCGGGGCACACCGTCTTTCGGTTGTCTCTGCCCGTAGCGCCAAACCAACCGATAGCAGAAACCAAAAGCGTCGAGGAGAGCACCTGATGGACGGAACTGTTCTGGTAGCAGATGACGATCGCACGATCCGAACCGTATTGACCCAAGCCCTGACGCGGGCTGGCTGCAAAGTGCATGCCACCTCCAGCTTGGTGACATTGATGCGCTGGGTCGAAGAGGGCAAAGGCGATCTGGTCATATCAGACGTCGTCATGCCGGACGGCAACGGCTTGGATATGTTGCCGAAGATTGGCGGGGAACGGCCCGGATTGCCGGTCATCGTCATCTCGGCGCAGAATACCATTATGACCGCGATACAGGCGGCAGAGGCCGAGGCCTACGACTACTTGCCAAAACCGTTTGATCTGCCGGATCTGATGAAGCGGGCAGCCCGGGCGCTGGACACCAAGCGGCGTGCGCCGGTTGCGCGCAAGATCGAACCGCCAAAGCCCCGCGAAACCGAAGACCTGCCGCTGGTTGGGCGCACGTCGGTCATGCAGGCGCTTTACCGGCTGGTGGCCCGCGTGATGAACACGGATTTGCCGGTTCTGATCACGGGCGAAAGCGGCACAGGCAAATCACTGATCGCACGGGCGATCCATGATTTCTCGGACCGTCGGACGTTGCCCTTCATCGTGACAACGGCGGCGGACCTGCAGGGCGTCGACGGGCCGTCATCCATCGTCGCCAAGGCTCGCGGCGGGTCGATCCTGTTCGACGAAGTGGGTGATCTGGATGCCGACGCGCAAGCGCGCATTGTCCGAATGCTCGACAATTTCAGCGACACCGCGCCCCGTGTCATGGCGACGAGCCAGGGCGATTTGATGCACAAAATGGAAACCGGCCAGTTCCGTCAGGATCTGTTCTATCGCCTGGGCGGCGTGTCGATCAGCGTGCCGAGCTTGCGGGAGAGGGTGGATGACATTCCGCTTCTGGCAGAGCATTTCCTGGGCCGGTCCGAGCGAGAAGGGGCTTTGGCCCGACGCTTTTCTTCCGGTGCGATGGACCTGATCCGCGCCTATAGCTGGCCGGGCAACGTGCGGCAGTTGGAAAATACGATCCGTCGGCTCGTGGTGACGTCCGCCGAGGAAGAAATCAGCCGCAAGGAAGTTGAGCTTGTTCTGGGCAATCAACCCGAGATCGAACCCTTTGTCGGAGGAGGGGAGGGCGAGAAGCTTTCGACGTCTGTCGCCAAGCACCTGCGCCGACATTTCGACTTGCATGGTGGGGTTTTGCCCTCGCCCGGGCTCTACCAGCGGATCCTGCGCGAGGTCGAAATGCCCCTGATCGAGATCGCTCTGGACGCAACGGGCGGAAATCAAGCCAAATGTGCTGATCTGCTGGGCATCAACCGCAATACATTGAGAAAGAAGATAACCGACCTCGATATTCGCGTGACACGGCGGCGTAAATTGATGTAAAGCTGCAACAGAGCCGCGGCACCGGGCGACTGACCCAAATAACGATCGCGGTATGTGGCGGTACGCCGTGCAGGCGGCAGGAAAAAAACGAGGCGCGAGGTGGCAGGCCCCGCAACGAACATCCGTTTGAGCCATTGGGCGTCCTACGTCCGGTCGAGGCGTGTGCAAACCGCGGCAACAGTCGCGATCGTGGCGCTTGGCCCGGTGCTTGCCGTCCTGACGTTCCTGGTTCTCGCGCCATGGGGACAGGGCGTCCAATCGACCTCTCCCGCCCTGCGGCTGATTTTGTTGGCCGATCTGGTTTACGTCTTGTCCGTCGCCGCGCTGGTGCTGATGCAGGTGGCGCGGATGATTGCAGCGCGCCGCGCGAGGTCAGCAGGATCGCGGCTGCATGTCCGGCTTACAGTTGTCTTCGTTTGCATTGCGCTGGTGCCCACGGTTCTTGTGGCGGTCTTTGCCGGTTTGACCATCAATGTCGGGTTGGAAGGCTGGTTTTCGGACCGCGTCCGCAATGTCCTAAGCACCTCCCTGTCCGCCGCCCAGGCCTACGAAGACGAGCACCATATGGATTTGCGCGAGGATTCCCTGGCCCTCGCAACGTACCTGAATGCCGCGCGGCGCACGCAACTGCTTATTTCGGAAAGCGAACTGCGATCGGTCCTGGCGCGGGGGCAGGGGCAAATCCAACGGGGTCTGCGCGAGGCGTTTGTCATTAACTCTGCTGGCGAGATCCGGGCGCGCGGTGAACGGTCCTACCTTTTTGACTATGAACAACCGACCGATGGACAAATTGCGGAAGCCGAAGGGCCATTCCCTCTGATCATCGAGGACTGGGACAATAACGAGTTTCGCGCTTTGTTGCGGTTGGAGGCTTATCCCGATCACTATCTTTATGTCAGTCGGATCGTCGATGGCTCGATCCTGCAACTTCTGGACGAGACACAGGAAACGGTGGGGCTCTACCAGCAGCTGGAAAACGACCGCGGGCGGATGCTGTTTGACTTTGGCCTGCTTTATCTGGGCTTTGCTGTCACCTTGCTGCTGGCCGCGATTTGGATGGGGCTTTCCTTTGCGGAGCGGCTTGCTCGACCTGTGGGCCGTCTGGCCGGGGCTGCGCAAAGGGTCGGCTCCGGCGATTTGTCTGTCCGCGTTAAGGAGGAACGCGGCGACGACGAGATTGCCATGTTGGGGCGGATCTTTAACCAGATGACCCGCCAGCTCAAAGGCCAGCGCGATGCGCTGCTAGAGACGAACACACATATCGAGGATCGCAGGCGGCTGTTTGACAGCGTGCTGTCGTCGGTCACAGCCGGGGTCATCGGGATCGACGCGGACGGGCAGATCACCTTCATTAACCCATCCGCCTTGCGCTTGCTGGGGCTGAGTAAGTCCGACGGGACCCTGGTCGAGGTCGTTCCGGATTTTGCGGAACTGTTCGATGCGCTGCGATCCGGATCGCGAGAGTCGGCTCAGGAAGAGCTGCGCATGACCCGCCGGGGCAAGATGGAAAATCTGCTTGTGCGCATGGCGAAACGCCGGGACGCGGAAGGCAATCTGGATGGCTATGTGGTTGCGTTCGACGATGTGACAGAACTGGTCAGCGCCCAACGGATGGCGGCTTGGGGCGATGTGGCTCGGCGGATCGCCCACGAAATCAAAAACCCGCTTACCCCGATCAAATTGTCCGCTCAAAGGCTGCAGCGTAAATTCGATAGACAGATCGAGGAAGACAAAGACGAGTTCATACGAATGACAGATGTCATCGTCCGTCAGACCGAAGATCTGCAGCGGATCGTCGACGAATTTTCCAAGTTTGCGCGTATGCCAGAGCCGACCCGCAAGCTAAGTGATCTGTCTGTGTTGATCCGCGATGCGGTTACGCTGCAAACCCAATCGCTTGGGCAGATGCTGGTTTCTGACCTGCCAGCAGGGCCTGTCATGGCCGATATCGACGAAACGCTCATCGGCCAGGCGCTGACAAATCTCATTAAAAACGCCGGGGAAGCCATTGAGACGCTTCAAGAAAACGGAACAGATTCCGACTATCAGCCGCAAGTGCGGGTCGAGATGACATTGACAGAACAGCACGCAATTGTTCGGATTGCAGATAACGGCGTTGGACTGCCCGCGAACCGCGCGCGGCTTTTTGAACCTTACGTCACCACGCGGGATAAGGGGACGGGCTTGGGACTGTCCATCGTAAAAAAGATTATCGAAGAGCATGGCGGAACGTTGGAGCTAACCGACGCCCCGATCTTCGACGGGAATACTCACCACGGTGCGCTGGCAGAGATCACCCTGCCCAGGGTTTATCCAGTCCAAGAAGCGGCCGAATAAAAAGAAGGAGAGAGCAGGCATGGGCGATATACTAATTGTAGATGACGAACGGGACATCCGCGAACTCATCGGAGACATCTTACGAGACGAAGGCTACCAGGTCCGTCTTGCCGGGAACTGTGACGACTGCATGGCGGCTGTTGAGGCGCAGCAACCATCGCTCATGGTTCTGGATATCTGGCTGAAAGACAGTCACATGGACGGGATCGACATTTTGAAGTCGGTGAAACGGTCCCATCCCGATGTGCCGATTGTCATCATCTCGGGCCACGGCAATATCGAAATTGCGGTCGCGGCGATCAAGCAGGGCGCCTACGACTTTATTGAAAAGCCGTTCAACATAGATCAGCTGATGGTCGTCGTCAGGCGTGCGATGGAAACGTCTCGCCTGCGTCAGGAAAATACCGAGCTTCGTCGCAAGGACGTCACGACCAGCGACATGATCGGCTCCAGCCCGGCCTTCAAGGCGCTGAAATCACAGCTTGAAAAGGTTACCAAGTCAAACGGGCGGATCATGCTGACCGGCCCCGCAGGTGCGGGCAAGGAAATCGCGGCCCGTTACATCCACGCCAATTCGAACCGTGCCTCTGCGCCATTTGTCAGCGTAACGTCAGCGGCCATTGAGCCGGACCGGATGGAAGAGGTTCTGTTCGGGCGTGAAAGCGCGGAACGCGGCATAGAGACCGGTTTGCTGGAAGAGGCCAATGGCGGCGTCATCTACTTTGACGAAGTCGCCGATATGCCGCTGGGCACGCAGTCAAAGATTTTGCGCGTTCTTGTGGATCAGCAATTTACCCGCGTCGGTGGCGTGGATCGCGTGCGGGTCGACCTGCGTCTGATCTCCAGCACCAATCGGGATCTGGATCAGGAAGTTCGGAATGGAACCTTTCGTCAGGAACTGTACCACCGTTTGAATGTGGTGCCGATCCGGGTGCCGGGCCTTGATGAGCGGCGCGAAGATATCCCTGAACTTGCGCGCCACTTTATTGAGACCCTGAATTGCAGCCAGGGTTTGCCTTCGCGTGAATTGAGTGACGAGGCCGTGGCTTTGCTGCAAACCATGCATCTGCCGGGCAATGTGCGTCAGTTGCGCAACATGATCGAACGGGTATTGATCCTGGGTGAAGCCAATGGCCCCATTGGGCCAAGCGAATTGCAAGGCGCCGAGCAGAGCGAACCCGAAGATGGGCGCGTGGTTCTGTCGGGCGCATTGGCCACCTTGCCGCTGCGCGAGGCCCGGGAACTGTTTGAGCGTGAGTATCTGCTGACCCAGATCAACCGCTTCGGCGGCAATATCAGCCGGACGGCCACGTTTGTCGGGATGGAACGTTCCGCGCTGCACCGCAAACTTAAGTCCCTGGGCGTTGTCACGTCGTCCAAGGCGGGTGCGCGCGTGGCCCATGTCGAACAGCCGCCGGCACCGGAACAGAAGGTCCACGCCGCGGAATGATTGACCCCAGCGACGCGGTCTGCCAAGGATTGCGTCGCTGAAACCGCCTGGTACTGGCGGTGCAGGGGGCCAGAAGGGCGCCTTTGCAGTAGTTTGACGACCCGCCCAGCGGCGGGGAGAGGGCCAGGACCAGCGTATGAAAGTCATCATTTGCGGGGCGGGGCAAGTTGGCTGGCAGATTGCGCGCCATTTGTCGGCAGAGCACAACGATGTGACGGTGGTCGACAACAATGCCGATCTGGTGCGCCGCGCCACGGACACGCTGGACGTGCAAGGCATTCCGGGCTTCGCAAGTTATCCCGACATTCTCGACAGGGCAGGCGCACGCGACGCCGATATGGTCATCGCGGCCACCCATTCTGACGAGGTGAACATGGTCACCTGTCAGGTGGCCCATTCGGTCTTCAATGTGCCGCGCAAAATCGCCCGCCTACGCAGCCAATCCTATCTGACGGCGATCTATTCCGACCTATATCGGCAGGACCATATGCCGATTGATGTGGTGATCAGCCCCGAACGGGAGGTGGCTGACGCGGCGTTGCAACGCCTTGCAGCCCCTGCGGCGTTCGATACGGAAAGCTTTATGCAGGGCAAGGTTCAGCTTCTTGGCATCAAGCTGGACGATGATTGCCCGGTGCTCGACACACCGCTGCGACAGTTGACCGACCTTTTTTCAACCTTGCGGGCCATTGTTGTGGGAGTGCGCCGCGAGGGCACCCTGTTCGCGCCGGAATCCCGCGACCAGCTTTTTGCAGGCGATCAGATCTATGTCATTGCCCAAAGTACGGATGTTGACCGAACGCTTGAGATCTTTGGCAAAAGCACCCGAAAACAAGAAAGAGTTGTGATCATCGGTGGCGGCAATGTCGGGCTCGGCGTAGCTCAGGCGCTGGAGGCGCGGACGGATCGGATCCGCGCCAAGGTGATCGAGCGCAACCGCAAATGTGCCGAACGAGCCGCCGATGCGCTGGAACGAACCATTGTCCTGAACGGCGACGGCCTGGACAGGGAACTGCTGAACGAGGCGGGCATCGACCGGGCCGATGCGGTCTTGTGCGTCACTGATGATGACAAGGTGAACCTTCTGACAGCCGTTCGGGCCAAATCGGCTGGTGATCCTTTGGCGATTTGCCTGATCAACGACCCGACCCTGGTGCCGTTGCTTGGCCCGTTGAACGTGGATGCATACATCAACCCGCGTGCGACAACCGTGAGTTCCATCTTGCGCCATATGCGCCATGGCCGGGTGCGCGGCGTCTACTCCATTGGCGATGCAGAGGCAGAGATTATCGAGGCGCAAGTTTTGTCGACCTCTCCGATCTCGGGCAAGCGGATCCGCGATGTGGACTTTCCCGAAGGTGTGCTGGTCGGGGCGATGATGCGCGGTGACAAGGCGATTTCGCCCGGCGCGGATACGCAGGTGCTGGAAGGTGACCACGTTCTGATTTTCGCGCTAACGGATGATGTGCCCGAGGTGGAGCGGCTGTTGCAGGTCTCCATCGACTATTTCTGAGCTTCCGTGCGCTGGGTTCTCGAACTTCCCTTGTTTGTGATCCTGATGGGGGCCATGGGCCTTCTGATGTTTGTGCCCATGGGGTTTGCCTTGTCGATCCGTGATTGGTTGCCCGCGCGTGTGTTTTTCTATTCCGGCTTTCTGACCTTGCTGATCACCAGTCTGATCGCGGCAGCCACATGGAACCGACGCAGTCGAAACCTTGCCCGCAATCACCTGTTGACGCTGGCTGGTACGTTTTCACTGCTGCCCCTGATCCTGGCTGTGCCGCTTTACGAAAGCGTCCGGGACACGACATTCATCAATGCCTATTTGGAGATGGTGTCCTGCCTCACCACCACAGGTGCCACGCTTTTTGCGGCGGAACGCCTGAGCCCTGCTGTGCATTTGTGGCGCGCCATTGTGGGTTGGACGGGCGGCTACTTCATGTGGGTCGCAGCCATCGCTATCCTGGCTCCGATGAACCTGGGTGGGTTCGAGGTGACGTCATCCTCCAGCGCCGGATCGGATGTCGGTCAATATCAGGGGCAGGGGACCCGTCAAGCCGCCGATGCGCGGTTTCGGCTGGCGCGTTTCGCCTGGAAGTTCTTACCGCTTTATGCCGGGCTTACCCTGGTTCTCTGGTTCGGTTTGCTAACAGTTGGAGAAGCTCCCCTGACTGCGATCATTCACGCCATGTCGACCCTCGCCACCAGCGGAATTAGCCCGGTGGGTGGTCTTGAGAACGCACAGTCCGGGATTGCGGGCGAGATGGTCATCTTTGCTTTCTTCGCCTTCGCGATCAGTCGGCGCACCTTTGCGGCCGATTTTTCGCCTGGTCGCGTGACCGGTCTGGGCAGCGATCCGGAGGCCCGGATTGGTCTGTTTCTTGTCATCCTGGTGCCGACCGTTCTGTTCCTGCGACATTGGGTTGGGGCCTACGAAGTGGACGAAGAGGCCGACTTGAGTTCGGCGCTTTTGGCGTTCTGGGGAAGCATGTTCAGCGTTTTGTCCTTTCTGACCACGACGGGCTTTGAATCTGCTGAGTGGGCCACGGCTCGGGCGTGGTCTGGCTTGCAGACGCCCGGCGTTATTCTGCTGGGCCTTGCCCTGATTGGCGGAGGCGTCGCAACCACGGCCGGCGGGGTAAAACTGATGCGGGTCTATGCGCTCTACAAACACGGTCTGCGCGAGATGGAACGATTGGTCCACCCGTCTTCCATGGGTGGGTCAGGCGTCATTGCCCGCCGGATCCGTCGACAGGGCGCTTACATCGCCTGGATCTTTTTCATGCTGTTCGCCGTGTCCCTGGCGGCAATCACCTTGGCGTTCACCGCGGCCGGGCTGTCATTCGAAGAGGCTATCATCCTTTCGGTCGCTGGATTGTCCACAACGGGACCGGTCGCGACGGTGGCTTTGGATGCACCGATCGATCTGAACAGCATCCCGTCCGCGGCCAAACTTATCCTGTCGCTCGCCATGGTTGTGGGGCGTCTTGAAGCGCTCGCGATTATTGCACTGCTCAATCCTGAATTTTGGCGCCGCTAAGTGACGGTAATTGCTGCAGCTGCACAATTCCCCTTTAACCCCTGGTCATTTGGGCTAGAAACTTCTCAACGAGCAGACCATACTTGCTCGACTCACCTGGGACAAGCTTGAGCTTAGACTGCTAAGACAGCGATAACACAGAAGAAAAAGGCTGGAAGAATGGCTGCCGACAAGCAAAATTTACAAGATGCTTTTCTTAATCATGTACGTAAGACGAAGGTTCCCGTCACAATATTCCTAATCAACGGTGTAAAATTGCAGGGCGTCATCACTTGGTTTGACAATTTCTGTGTCTTGCTCCGGCGCGACGGTCAGTCGCAGTTGGTCTACAAGCACGCTATTTCGACCATCATGCCTGCGCAGCCGATAAACCTGTATGATGGTGAAGAATAATCGAGACTGAGACCCGCGATATAGGCGGTACCCGCTGCTACGTCATCCATCCTGACATCCAAACGGCGGAGCGCAGACGCTCGCCAGAAAATGGCTTGGCCGAGGCCACGGCGCTGGCGCGGGCTTTGCCAGAACTCGATGTTGTGGGTGGGCAGGTCGTGTCGTTGCGCGCAGTGCAGCCTTCCGTGCTGTTCGGGTCGGGCAAGCTCGACGAACTTGGCGCCATGTTCAAGGCCGAACATATCGAACTGGTGGTCATCGACGGCCCCGTCACACCGGTTCAACAGCGCAATCTCGAAGAGGCGTGGAAGGTCAAATGCCTCGACCGAACCGGGTTGATCCTAGAGATTTTCGCGGATCGGGCCCAGACCCGCGAGGGTGTCTTGCAAGTCGAACTGGCCGCGCTCAGCTATCAACGCACGCGCCTGGTTCGGGCCTGGACCCACCTGGAACGCCAGCGCGGCGGTTTCGGCTTTGTCGGTGGCCCGGGTGAGACGCAGATCGAGGCCGACCGCCGGGCCATTGACGAAGCCGTGATCCGGATCAAACGCCAACTGGCCAAAGTTGTGAAAACTCGGGCTCTGCATCGGGCTGCGCGGGCAAAAGTCCCATTCCCGACTGTCGCTCTGGTGGGTTACACGAACGCGGGCAAGTCGACCCTGTTCAATAGGTTAACAGGCGCCGAAGTGTTTGCCAAAGACCTGCTGTTCGCGACGCTCGACCCAACCATGCGCGGCGTCACTCTGGATACCGGGCAAGAGATCATTTTGTCTGACACGGTGGGTTTCATCAGCGATTTGCCGACACAGTTGGTCGCGGCCTTTCGGGCGACACTGGAAGAGGTTTTGGCAGCCGATCTGATCCTTCATGTTCGCGACATCGCGCATCCTGAAACGGAACAGCAGGCATCAGATGTGCGGACCATCTTGTCCGACCTCGGTGTGGACGAAGCGACCCCGCAGTTCGAGGTCTGGAACAAGGTCGATCTGTTGGAAACTGACGAACGGGCCACGGTCGAAGCGCAAGCCAGTCGCCAGGACCGGGTCATCACCATTTCTGCGCAAACGGGCGAAGGGTTTCAGGGCCTTATCGAGCGCGTGACCGAAGCGCTTGATGGTGTCCGGACCTGCGAGACCATCACATTGGACTTTTCCGCAGGCAAAGCACGCGCCTGGCTTTACCAGCAAAGTGTGGTGACGCGCGAAGAACAGGGCGAAGACGGCGTGCAACTGACGGTTCACTGGACGTCCCGTCAAAAACAGGCGTTTGCAGCACTGGAGGCATGAAGCCGAAAACGCTTTAGTGCGTACAGACCTTTGGCCGGTTAAAATCCACCGGTTTGAACATCAGAAACATTCGGGCCACGGGGCCAGATGGTTTCAAGTTTAGAGTTGCGCCCGGCGATCAGCTACCGTCCGAGTATGGCCACAGTGAGGAACACACGGTCC
>JBCBGY010000103.1:0-14361 GCA_038526275.1 Pseudomonadota bacterium
ACCTCCAGATACCGGACCAGCTGCTCTGGCTCGTCGACCCACATGTCGCTGATGATTCCGGCTGATTTGTTGTCCCGCCCGCCAACGCGCATGCCCCGCGGATCACGACCTGCAGACACGGAAAAATTCTCGACATGGCTCATCGGAACGATCTTGGGGTAACCCTTTCCGTCCAGTTCGGGCAGATCCTTGCGGCTCACCCAAGAGGCCGGACCGACACCATCATCCATTGCGTCGCCGGTGGGAATGTAAGGCGTGCCATCGCTCGGCGAACTTGGTGCGAGCGCCAGGTCAGTCCGGCGATGCGCGTCTTCGTTTTCCTTGCTCGGCACCGTCACCTCGCCACGGCCATGGGGCAGGTGAAAGGTTTTCGGGTTTGGCAACGAATAAGGGCTCTGGGTGGTCTCCCGGCCATCGCCCTCATTTTCAAGCGGATAGCCTTCCCGCATGTTCTCGCGCTGGATGTAATAGATCAGGCACGCGAAAAAGACCCAGAACATCCAGATCGACACGCTGGCCAGATCAACATTTCCGAAAAACTCCACGCCAAGCATATGTGGTACCTCCGAGGGTCAGGCGGGCAGGTCGGCAAGCCCTAACTTGCCGCCAGACCCAGTTTCAGGGTGGTTTTGAGAGGACAATCTGACTGTGCGAACCAGCGGTCCAAGCGCAACCAGGGTGAGAAACAGAAGACCGATTTCCAAGTGGTAGACCACCGAATAACCGGTGGCGGCGCCCAATTGTTCGGTCCAGCCGGAATGGGCGACCAGATCGCGAATGGCACCGCCCAGGAAGATCGAAACACCAGCAGCCGTGGCTTGCGCGGCACCCCAGGCCCCCAGGGCCAGTCCGCGCCCGGCAACGCCTTGGGCCGGCATGGTCATCGCAGCAGTCAGGGTCGACACGGCAAAAAGCCCGCCGCCAAACCCGATGCCCGCGGAACCGGCGAAAAACAGAACCGTGGAGTCAAGCGGCGCAGCAAAGACGACAGCTGAGAATGCTGCAATACCCGCTAGAATGCCGCGCGCCGCCATGCGGTAGGCGTCCCGCCCCCGCGCCAGAAGCTGCGCCGCATGGGCAAAGCCCAGCAACGCGCCCGCGGCCCAGACAGCGGTCAGCAAGGTGGTGGACGAAACGCTCAATCCCAGAATCTCACCACCATAGGGCTCCAGCAACACGTCCTGCATGTTGAAGCCCATCGTGCCCAGCGCCACGACCACCAGAAGCTGCCCCGCCTGCCCGCCCTTGGCATAGTCCGCCCAGGCATCGGCAAATCTTGGGCGCGGCGCTTCGCGCTCGGCCTTGGCCATGGGGCGAACATTCTCTTGCCGCCAGACCGCCGCCAGGTTCAAAAGCAGGGTGAAAAGCGCCGTTCCCTGTACCACGCGGATCAGGCGCATATCGCTGAAATCAGCCAGCAATCCGCCAATGATAAGGGCCGAGATCCCCATCCCCACCAGAAACATCACGTATAATAGTGCAACAACCCGCGGGCGGGTCTCCTCCGTCGCCCGGTCACTGGCCAGCGCCAGCCCAGCGGTTTGCGTCATGTGCAGTCCCAGCCCCGTCATCAGGAAAGCCAAAGCTGCAAGCACTTCGCCCGCAAACGGCACATCATGCACCGTGTCACCAGACAGGACCAGCAAAGCAAAGGGCATCACCGCCAAGCCACCCATCTGCCATAGCGAGCCGAACCACATGTACGGGATCCGCTTCCACCCAATCGCCGATCGATACGTGTCTGACCGAAAGCCAAGCAGCGCCCGAAACGGCGCCACCAACACTGGCAAGGCGATCATCGCGGCCACAATCATCGCCGGCACGGAAAGCTCAACGATCATCACCCGGTTCAGCGTGCCCAGCAACATCACGGTCGCCATACCGACACTGATCTGGAACAGGGACAGGCGCAGCAACTGCCCCAGAGGCAGCGTCTCTGACGCGGCATCCGAAAAGGGCAGTATGCGGCTCAGGTCCGTCATCCACGCCATTCCAGGCAGTTGGAGATGTAAAATCCGCTGGTAACCCGCTCGACATCGGTGAGTTCACCCGCCAAGCCACGACCCGCAATCTCCCGCCTAAGCCGTTTCACGCTATGAGGCACCATGGTCGGCGACCGGTCGGACTGCGGGAAAAGCTGCCCTGCCCCCCAAAACGCCATGAGGAACGGCGTGCGCGGGGCCACAGTAAAGACCACCTGCCCACACCTGGTGTTCAACCGAGCCAAGGCGGCCGCAATATCCGGCGCACTATAGTAGATCAGGCTGTCCATGGCGATCACATGATCGAACCGCCCCAGCCCATCGGCCAACATATCACCCGTTCGGAACGTGACGCGGGCTGCCATGCCGGGATCCAGCCGCCGCGCCGCAATTTCCAGAAGCGCAGGAGAGATATCGACGGCCACAACCTCAGCCCCGCGCGCGGCAAGCTCAGCCGTCATCTGACCCGCGCCGCATCCGGCATCCAGCACCCGAGCCCCCGATAAATCGGCAGGCAACTGACCCAGCATCACCGCCCGCATCCGGTCCCTACCGGCCCGCACCGTCTGCCGGATCCGGGAAACCGGTGCGTCAGAGGTCAGCCGCGCCCAGGTCTCCGTCGCGGTCCGGTCAAAATAGCCCTCAACACGGGCGCGGGTGGCGGCATAATCTGCCATCAATCGAACCCCAAAAGCTCAAAGATCTCACGGTCGGGCAATGGTGCCGGCGCCAAAGGCTCCGTCCCGGCCCACAGCGACTCCGCCAGCCGGATATATTCCGCCCGACAGGCCAGAATGTCCGGATCATCGTCCATCTCAAACAGCGTCTTCTTCTTCAGACGCGACCGCCGGATAGCATCAACCGCCGGCATATGGGCAATGCGCTTGAACCCCACCACATCACAAAACCGGTCCACCTCCTCGGTGGTCTCCGACCGGTTCGCCACACAACCGGCCAGCCGCACGCCGTAATTCTTCGATTTCGCCTGAACCGCAGCGATGATCCGGTTCATCGCATAGATGCTGTCGAAATCGTTGGCGGTCACAATCACGGCGCGGTCCGCATGCTGCAGCGGCGCTGCGAACCCGCCGCAAACGACGTCACCCAGCACGTCGAAAATCACCACATCCGTGTCTTCCAGCATGTGGTGCTGTTTCAGCAACTTCACCGTCTGGCCAACAACGTAACCACCACATCCCGTGCCCGCCGGAGGCCCACCAGCCTCCACACACTGAACACCATTGAAACCCTCGGTGACAAAATCTTCCGGTCGCAATTCCTCCGCGTGGAAGTTCACCTCTTTCAGTATGTCAATGACAGTGGGCTGCAACTGCCCGGTCAGCGTGAAGGTGCTGTCATGTTTCGGGTCGCACCCGATTTGCAAGACCCGCTTGCCCAACATCGAAAAGGCCGCCGACAAGTTGCTCGACGTCGTCGACTTCCCAATACCACCCTTGCCGTAAACCGAGAAAACCTTGGCTCCCTCAATTTTCATCGACGCGTCCTGGTGCACCTGCACCGATCCTTCGCCATCCTCGCCCGTCAGGATGGGTGGCGCGCCCCGCCGGGCGGCGGGCGGTTGCTTCAGATCATCATAGGGCGCCATGGGCCACCTCCTCCACAAAGAGAGCCAAACCCTCTTTCTTATTGGTCAAAATACTTCGGGGGGGATCGCCGGAACGGCGATGGGGGGCTGGCCCCCCTTTCAGCTGCAGACGATATGACAGTGCACCCATCATTCCGCCGCGATCCCTTCTAGCCGGTCTTCCAACTCGTCGGCCGCGTCCTGCAAAGCGGCGAGCGTCTCGGCATCCGGCTGCCAATAGTCCCGATCATTCGCCTCCAACAACCGACCGGCCATCCGGGCGCTCGCCTGCGGGTTCAAGGCCGCCAGGCGCTTGCGCATCTCTTCATCCAGAACAAATGTCTCGGACAGACGCTGATAGACCCACGGCTCAACCTGCCCGGTTGTAGCCGACCATCCCAACGTGTTGGTCACTTGCGCCTCAATCTGGCGCACGCCTTCATGACCGTGGCTCAACAGGCTCTCGAACCATTTCGGGTTCAGACTGCGGCTCCGGGTTTCCAGAGCCACTTGGTCCTGCAAGGTCCGCACTTTCGCGCTGCCTCGGGTCTGATCGCCAATATAAACCGCTGCCTCGCTGCCTTTGGCGCGCTTCACAGCCCGGCTGATCCCGCCAAGCGTGTCGAAATAGTGGTCAATCGTCGTCACACCCAACTCAACGGACTCGAGGTTCTGATAGGCCACATCGACATCTTTCAAAGCCTGCTGCAGCAGCGCGGGCTTGGACACGGCTTTGCCATTCCGACCGTAGGCAAAGCTCTTGCGAGCCTCGAACGCATCAGCCAGCTCATCTTCTTCGCCCCAGGCGCCGCTATCGATCAGGCCATTCACATTGGCGCCGTAAGCGCCTTCGGCATTGGAAAAGACCCGTAAAGCGGCCTCTTCCAAAGGCACGCCCATTCGCTCGGCATAGGCCAAAGCGTGGGACCGAACGAAATTCATCTCCAAAGGCTCATCGGCTTGTGCGGCCTTCCAGGCAGCTTCGGCCAGCATCTTGGTCTGCAATGGCAGCAAATCCCGGAAGATGCCGGAAAGTGTCATCACCACATCAATGCGGGGGCGACCCAGTTCCTCCAGCGGCAGCAAATCCGCTCCAGCCAGGCGGCCATAGCCGTCGAACCGGGGCACAGCACCCATCAGCGCAAGCGCCTGGGCAATCGGCCCGCCGTCCGATTTGATATTGTCGCTACCCCACAGAACCAGCGCGATGGTCTGCGGCACAGCCGCATGGGTTTGCAGCAGCAGATCCGCCTGCCGCAGCCCGTCCTGCATGGCAAAGGTTGTGGGCATGCGGAACGGATCGAACGCATGGATGTTGCGCCCGGTTGGCAGGATCTCTGGGCTGCGGATCAGATCTCCACCCGGCACAGGCGGAATGTAGCGGCCAGAAAGCGCCCGCATCAGGGCCGGAAGCTCGGTTTCCTCCTGGAGCAAGGCCGCGGCCGTTTCACGAGCCTCGCACGTCGTTCCGGCCTCTGCCATCGCAGCCAAATGGTTGTCCCGCGCAGTTTGGTCGAGCGGGCGGCCCACCACATGCAGCCCATCCGGGATAAGCGCTTCCTCGGTTTCGAGAAGCTTCAGCCAAAGCGCCTCTGGCGCGACCCCACCCAGATCAACAGCCTCCGCCTGATCAGCGATCAACTGTTCCAGATCCGCACGTTCCTCCGCCTCGGCAGGCAGATCTCGCCAACGCCGCAAACTGTCTTTCAGCTCGGCGAGCCCCTTATAGAGCCCCGCCACAGCAAGTGGCGGCGTGAGATGGGTAACCGTAACTGCACCAGAGCGGCGCTTGGCCAAGCTCGCCTCTGACGGGTTGTTCGCGGCATAAAGGTAGACGTTGGGCAGATCGCCAATCAGCCGGTCGGGCCAATCGGTCGGCCCCAGACCGGTCTGTCGACCCGGCATAAATTCCAGGGCACCGTGCATACCAAAATGCAGCAACACATCCGCGCGGAAGCCGGTTTTCAGCCAATGATAGAAGGCGCTAAAGGCATGGGTCGGGGCAAATCCGCGCTCAAAAAGCAAACGCATCGGGTCGCCTTCGTATCCAAAGGCCGGTTGCACCCCCACAAACACATTGCCAAGTTCTGCCCCCAAAACGAAAACGCCGCGTCCATCCGACTGGACCCGCCCGGGGGCCGGCCCCCAGGCCGCCTCGATCTCATCGAGCCACGGGGTCTGCGTCACCAACTCGTCGGCCATGACCTGGGCCACCACATTGGCCTCTTGCCCAAACTGCCCGGCATTCCCTTGCAAAACTCTGGCCCGCAAAGTCTCGACACTTTCAGGCAGGTCGACCGTGTAACCCTCGGCCTGAAGACGCGCCAGGGTGTTCCAAAGGCTTTCAAACACGCTCAGGTAGGCTGCTGTCCCCACGGCCCCGGCATTGGGCGGAAAGCCGTAAAGCACGATACCCACCCGTTTCTGGTCATTTCGGGTCTGGCGCAGGGTTGCTAGCTTAAGGGCGCGGCCCGCCAGGACCTCTGCCCGTTCGGGACACGCCGCCATTGCCTTGACGGCGGATGTGCCTTCGCACCGACGATGGCACCCGGCGCACCCGCCGGGCCCGTGACGCCCTCCAAAGACTGTTGGATTGGTCGCCCCATCCAGTTCAGGCAGCGCAACCAACATGGTTGTCTCAACAGGCCCAAGCCCTTGCGCATTTTCGGCCCATTGCCCGAGCGTCTGAAATTCCAGCGCGTGGGCCGCGATGTAGGGCAGATCGAGTTCTTCTAGCACACCGACCGCCGCCGCGCTGTCATTGTAGGCCGGACCACCGATCAGCGAGAAGCCTGTGAGCGAGACGAGCGCGTCGATCCTTCCGCCGCCGAAATAGGCCTCAATCGCGGGGCGCGCATCCAAACCGCCAGCAAATGCCGGAATGACGCGCAGGCCACGGGCCTCCATCGCCCGGATCACTCCATCATAGTGCCCGGTATCGCCGGCAAGGATGTATGACCGCAACAGCAGCAGACCAATGGTGGCTGATGGCGCCTTCGGGCCGGGAAGATCATCGAGAGTTTCAACAATTCGATGTCCGGGTAGATCAGGGTGGTAGAGCCCTAGCTCCGGGTAGTCGACCGGCGGTCTGGCTCGCACACCGCCCCAGTCGCGCCTCTTGGCATAGCGCGCCACGAGAAACTTGATCATCTCCCGGATATTATCGTCCGAGCCGCCGAGCCAATACTGCATGGTCAGGAACCACGCCCGCAAATCCTGCGCCTTTCCCGGGATCAATTTCAGCAGTTTCGGCAGACGGCGCAGCACTTTCATCTGCTTCACGCCGGATTTCGCAGATGGCTTTGCGGACCCGCGCAAGCGCTTAAGGAGGTTCATGGCCGCGGAGGTCGGCTTTGCCATATCCAGATCGCCCATGCGGGTGAGCCGGACGATTGATCCATCCGCAATTACGCCGATCAGGGCGTCGCACTTGTCCCGCTTGGCCTGCAGTTCGGGCATAAGGCTTTGCACGTGCTCTTCAAGGAAGAGCATATTGCAGACAATGATATCTGCGTCGCGCACGGCCGCCCGGGCCTTTTCCAGCGTGCCAGGATTCTCGGACCATTCGGCCGCAGCATGGACGGAGATTTGAAGGCCCGGAAATTCTGCGGCGAGTCCCGGCGCAACTCTGGCGGCCGGGCCAGCAATATGACGGTCCAGCGTCAGGATAACGAAGCGATAGTTGGCTGGTGTCACGACCTCATCGCGCATAATGGGCCTTGGCTTCGTAGAGGGTCTCCACGCTAATTTCGTGGACACCTTGTTCGGCGGCAAAAAGTTCGGTGTTGCGCTTGGCTTTGCCCCGGACAAAGAACGGGATTTTCTTCAACTCCCGTTCTGCGTCCGCGAGCCAGATGACATTGCTATTGGTGGGGGCGGGCGCGTCGGCCATTGAGGCCTCCTTGCCCGCGGCCGCAGTCGCGGCGGGTTGCTCTACCTTTTGTTCTATCGATCCGTGCCCACCGTGGTGCGACGGACCAGCGGCATCGTTGAATTCGAAATCTTCGCGGAACAGCGCGAACAGATGTTCTTCCAAGCCCATAACCAACGGGTGAACCCACGTATCGAAGATCACGTTGGCGCCTTCGAATCCCATCTGAGGGGAATAGCGCGCCGGGAAGTCCTGCACATGGACCGGTGCGGAAATAACCGCGCACGGAATGCCAAGGCGCTTGCCGATATGCCGCTCCATCTGGGTTCCGAGAATCAATTCCGGTTGCAGCGCCTCAATGGCGGTTTCAACTTCCAGGTAATCGTCGGTAATCAGGGCTTCGACGCCAAAGTCTTTGCCCAACTGGCGGATTGCCCGGGCAAATTCTCGGTTATAGCAACCAAGGCCGACCACCTCGAACCCCATCTCGTCCCGTGCGATGGTAGCAGCGGCTTTGACATGGGTCGCATCGCCAAAGACGAACACCCTTTTGCCAGTGAGATACGTGCTGTCGACGCTGCGAGACCACCAGGGCTGACGCAAGCGATTGGTGTCCGGGGTCCGGTCGGTGCCGGCCAAAGCCTGGACTTCCACAATGAAATCGTGAGTGGCCGCCGCGCCGATGGGCACCATTTGGGTGTAGGGCTGCCCATGTTCGCGCTGAAGCCAGCGGGCTGCACTTTCTGCAGTCTCAGGATACAAAAGCACGTTGAAATGGGCGGCACCCAGTCGTGCAATATCCGCCGGGGCTGCGCCCATCGGGGCCACCACATTCACCGCGACCCCGATCTCTGCCAGCAAACCGGAGATTTCCGCAACATCATCGCGATGCCGAAATCCAAGTCCGGTGGGGCCCAAGATGTTGCAACTCACCTCGTTCGTCTTTTCACAAGGTCCAGAAAGATGGCGGGCCAGTTGGAAGAAGGTCTCATCCGCGCCGAAATTCTCTTTTCTGCTGTAGGATGGCAGTTCCAGCGGGATAACGGGGACCGGCAAATCCAGGGCGCGCGCCAGGCCACCCGGATCGTCCTGGATCAGTTCAGCGGTGCAGGACGCTCCGACAATCATGGCACCAGGACGGAACCTTTCATAGGCCTGAGCGACCGATTCCTTGAAAAGGGTCGCAGTATCGGCGCCGAGATCTTGGGCTTGGAAGGTCGTGAACGTAACGGGCGGGCGGCGATCACGCCGCTCGATCATGGTGAATAGCAGATCGGCATAAGTATCGCCCTGCGGGGCGTGCAGCACCAGGTGAACGCTGTCCATTCCTGTAGCCACCCGCATGGCGCCAACATGAGGCGGTCCTTCATAGGTCCAAACCGACAACTTCATTGGGCCCCCGCCAACATTATGGTGCACCCTCTCCGATTTCGGCGGGGCGCCTGCCCCGCGCGGCCGACGGCCCCTCGACGGGGCCGGAGGTCGCCCCCGCTTTCAATATCGCGCGGCGGCGCAATGGTCGGGAAAACAGCCCCGCCAAATCACCGGCCTGCTCGTAGAAATGCACCGGCGAGAAGACCAGTTCGATCGCCCATTTGGTGCTCAGCCCTTCGGCCTCCAAAGGATTGGCCAAACCGAGCCCGCAGACAGTGAGATCAGGACGCGCATCGCGACAGCGCTCAAGCTGCAAGTCCACATCCTGACCCTCCGAAATGACGGGACCTTCCGCCAACATATCCAAGTCAGGGCCACACAGGCCGCGATGCAGATAGGGCGTGCCAATCTCCACCGCCTCCATCCCGCACTCACGGGTCAAAAATCGCGCCAACGGCACTTCTAACTGACTATCGGGAAAGAAAAAAATCCGCTTATTCAACAGATCACGCCCCTGAGCCGCAATAGCCTTTCGGGCCCTGGCGCGCGGAGCGGCCGTTACAGCTTCAAATCGGGCGCGTTCGACACCAAATTCCTCGGCAATGGCAGCGAGCCAGGCGGTTGTTCCTTCTTCGCCGAACGGGAACGGGGCCACGATCCGGCGCAGGCCTCGGCGTTCCAAAGCAGCAGACGTGTCTCCCAGAAAGGGTTGGGTTAGGGCATAGACTGTGTTTGCCCCAATGGCTGGTGCATCGTCGGCGCGACGCGCTGGCAGGAAGGCCACGGGGCCAATACCAAGACCTTCCAGCAATGTTCGCGCCTGATCTTCAACGACGTCCGGCAGGCTGCCCACAACGAGAAGTGACCGGCTGTCTGACTCCGCAAGTTCAGGCACCATGGAAGCAAGGCAGGCATCCTCACCTTGGGTGAACGTCGTCTCAATGCCAGAGCCGGAGTAACTCAGCACCCGGACATGGGGCGCATGAACCCGACTCAACCGTTCAGCCGCGCGACTCAGGTCGAGTTTGATCACCTCAGACGGGCAGGATCCGACGAGGAAAAGCTGTCGAATGTCAGGCCGCCGTGACAATAGGCGCGCCACTTCTCGATCCAATTCCTCATGGGCATCGGCCATTCCGGCCAGATCCTGCTCTTCCAGAATGGCAGTGCCAAACCGGGGCTCCGCGAAGATCATCACGCCGGCGGCGCTTTGTAGCAAATGGGCGCAAGTTCTACTGCCCACCACCAGAAAAAAGGCGTCCTGCATCTTACGATGCAGCCAAATTATGCCGGTCAGGCCACAAAATACCTCATGTTGTCCACGTTGGCGCAACACTGGAACATCGCGACATCCGGCCTTGGGGAGCGGACGGTGCTCGGTCATGCGGCGACACCTCCCTGCAACCGGGCCAGCCGCAACTTCCACAGGAACTGACCTGCATTGACGACGTAAACGGCATAGGCTGCCAGCGCCAAAATCATCAGGTCAATCGGGCGCATTCCACCGGCAAAAAGGCCCCAAAGATAAAGTGTATGGAGCGCTATGACCAAAAAGCTGACAACGTCTTCCCAAAAGAAAGCGGGGGCGAAAAGATACTGACCGAAAACGACTTTTTCCCAAATCGCGCCAGTGATCATGATTGTGTAGAGCAGGAGCGTTTTGAGCAGGATCGATGCCGTCGCTGCCCCATACCCGTCGCCTGTCCAAAGATACCAGAGGACCAGCGCAAGCGAGATCAAAAACACCAAAAACTGAAGCGGGGCCAGCACCCCTTGAACACGGGTCCAGATGGTCGCATCTCGCCGCGCCCGTTCTGCAGGACTGTAAAGTCCCTGACGGCTCAGCTTCTCCTCCGTGCAGAAAGGCATGTTGTTGAGTCTCCATTGCCCTTTAGCCGGAGTGTAGGAACTGCACGTTTAAAGTGTCAACTGAAATTTACACTTCTGAGGTTTACACCGCCCCGCATTGCGGCATCTTTCGCAGGAATTGCCGAGGGGATTTTGCCCAGTAATTCCGATACGTTCCCAACAGTCGGAGCCCGAAAACCGAAACAGAAAGTTAAAACTGTCAATTTTCTTTGACATTTTTAACGGTTTTTGGGACAATTAACTCGTCGAAGAGGAGTGGCGGCTCCTCCGCCAAATTCCAGTCACGTCCTGACAATTTGACGGTGGCACGTTAGCACGGCCTCAAGCAATCGACAGGAGCGGTGCACTATGATGCGATCCCATTCCGAACGAGCCACCCACACCCATTCCGATGGCAGCCTGGTTGATGCGATCCTTGAAGGCGTGATCGCCCTAGATCGAAATAACTTCGATTCCATGGTAGCCGAAATCGAGGCGCGGCAGGACATCACACCTGGTCGTTTGATCGACACATTCATCCCGCATGTGGCCCGTATCCTGGGCGAGCGCTGGTGTTCCGATCATATGAGTTTTGCCGAGGTCACGATCGGTTCGGCGCGCCTGCAAAGCTGGGTGCGCGATCTGGACAGATCGTTTGACCCCAGCCGGGGCGACTATGACATCGATAGCCCGACCTGCCTTTTGGTGATTCCACCAGACGTTTTTCATACTTTGGGCGCGATCGTCGCGCTGTCGCAGTTTCGACGCGCCGGCGCGTCCGTTCGCCTCCTTATTTGTCAGTCTGCGGATGACCTAAGGGAGACCGCTGCAAACGGCACCTACGACATGATCGCGATTTCGGCACCAGCCGGTACACCGCTTGATCTACTGCGCCAAATGATCAACAAAGTACGAAAAATTCCGAATTGCCGCCCGAGTATTGTCATTGGTGGTGGGTTGTTGGAGTGCGAACCAGATATCGAAATACTGGTGGGCGCGGATTTTGCGGCACGGGATCCTAAGGAGGCCCTGGAACTTTGCGGTCTCAAGACCTATTCAAGCGAACCTCGCAGCTCGAAAATGGGAGCATAGGTGAGGATGGTCAAAACAGCTCCGCTGGGCGTGACCCCATGACCTCTCGCGGAACCAAATACTGGAATAGCGGATCTATCCCGCTGATTGCTCCAGACTTGCTCGGTAACATCATCGCGATGGCCTCTGATTTGGCCATTGTGATCTCTCCAGATGCGTTGGTTTTGTCGGTTCTTGTCAATCCTGAGAACCGTCATTTAGCCCCTGCAGACGCCTGGGAAGGGCGCGACTTGCGCCAGTATCTGACTGTGGAAAGTGTTCCGAAGCTAGAAGAGCGCCTGGAACAAATCAAAGAAGGCGTCGCAACATCTTCGATGGTGGAACTGAACCATACCGAGGATGAAAAGTGGGAATTCCCCATCAGGTATTCGTTTCACCGGATTGGACCTGACGGCACCTTGTTGATGTTGGGCCGGGATCTACGTCCCATCGCCGAGATGCAGCAACAGCTGGTCAAAGCGCAGATGGCGCTGGAAAAGGATTATGAGGCGCAGCGGGAATATGACACCCGCTATCGGGTCCTTATGGACGCGTGCGAAGATGCGATGATCTTTGTGAGTCTGAACAGTGGGCGCATCGTGGACGCAAACGGTGCGGCGGCCGAGTTGTTGATGACCACATCTGAGAATCTTAAGGGCGCGGCCTTTGCTCAAGAGTTCGAAGGACGCCGCCGGGCCGAATTGATGGAAAGCCTGACCAATGCGGCACTGTCCGATGACCGGTCATATTTGGATCTGCAGGCCCGCAAGAACGGAAGCAACGTCCGGGTCTCGCCACGGATTTTTCGGACGGGCGGCGACCGTTGGCTCCTTTGCAAGGTTGAATCCGCCGATGATGCGGCATCCGCGTCGAATGGCGATGCGCTGTCGAAAGATCTGTCCGGGCTTTATGAAGAAGGCGTTGATGCGATTGTCTTTACCGACAGCGACGGCGTGGTTCAGACGGCCAATGACAGCTTTCTGAACCTGATCGAAGCGGGCCACATGACCAGCGTCAAGGGAAAGAGCCTCGGCGGGTTTCTGGCGCGTGGGTCTGTAGACCTGAAGGTTCTGATCGAGAATGCCGCGCGCGCCGGTCAGATGCGCATGTATGCGACCAAGGTGAATTCAGAGTTCGGTGGTCAGGTTTCGGTCGAGATCTCAGCCACTTATCTCAACCACCGCGCGCATCCGGTTGTCGTTTTTGTCATTCGCGATGTCAGCCGTGCGGAAGCTTTGCGAAAGCCCGGGCTCGCTGTGAATGATGATGCGGTTCGATCCGTTATGGAGATGGTCGGGTCGGCCACATTGAAGGACATCGTGGCCGAGACCACCGATGTTGTGGAGCGTATGTGCATCGAGACCGCCGTCGAACTGACGCGGAACAATCGCGTTGCCGCCGCCGAGATGCTCGGCCTGTCGCGCCAGAGCCTTTACGTGAAGCTGCGCAAATACGGCCTGTTGGCCAAGGGCGCCGACTGAGTCCACAAAACCGGACGGTGGCTCTCCCGCCCCTTGGCTTCGGCCTTGCGGCCTTGACAAGCGTTGGGTGTGGCCGCGCGTTCCGCGCGGTGCCTCCGGCGGAAGTATTTGGGCCAGTAAGAAAGAGCAGACGCACCTTATTAGGTCCGCCTCACCAAGACGGGAGCAGGGAAATCTGAATGCGGTTTCTCTATCTTCCACCCATGCGGCTGACGTTGCGCCGCGCGGAGTAGGCAGTTGGCCGCAGGTCGCGTAGTTTTTCTTGCGAGAAACGGTCATGTGATGTTCACTAGACATATGACTGTCAGCACAAATTTACGCTCTCGTGATTTTCCGGAGCCCCGCGCGGCCCTGACGCTCATCAAGCCCATCACCTGGTTCCCGCCAATGTGGGCCTATCTTTGCGGCGCGGTGTCTTCCGGCGGATCGCTTTTGGAACATTGGGCGATGGTTTTGTTGGGGATCATCCTGGCCGGACCGATCGTCTGCGGGATGAGCCAAGCGGCCAATGACTGGTGCGACCGTCATGTTGACGCCATCAATGAGCCTGATCGGCCTATTCCGTCAGGGCGCATCCCGGGGAAATGGGGACTTTGGATCGCTTTGGCCATGTCCGGCTTGGCTTTGGTGCTGGGCAGTTTTCTGGGCCCTTGGGGGTTTGGCGCAACCGTCGTCGCGGTCCTGTGTGCCTGGGCCTATTCGGCCGAACCTGTTCGGCTGAAGCGGTCGGGTTGGTGGGGGCCAGGATTGGTTGGCCTTTGCTACGAAGGGCTACCGTGGTTTACCGGTGCAGCTATCCTTTCAGCGGGCGCGCCCGCTTGGCCTGTTGTGGTGGTTGCCGGGCTTTATGCCCTGGGCGCGCACGGCATCATGACCTTGAACGATTTCAAGGCCTTGGAGGGTGATCGGCAGACCGGCGTCAATTCATTGCCGGTGACGCTGGGGCCAAAACGAGCCGCCCGTTTGGCCTGCTGGGTGATGGCGCTGCCGCAGGTCGCCGTCATTCTGCTGTTGCTCCTGTGGCAAAAGCCGATCTTTGCGGCCGTTATTGCCGTTAGTCTCGGCGCCCAAATCGCCGCCATGACCGTCTTGCTGCGCGACCCGAAAGGCCGGGCGCCTTGGTACAATGGAACCGGTGTCATGCTGTAC
>JBCBGY010000104.1:0-4737 GCA_038526275.1 Pseudomonadota bacterium
TCAGATCCGGGCCAACCCAGCATTCCCCCCAGCAGACCCTTTGACGGACGACGTTCGAGCAGCCATGCGCCGTCACCGCGACGGGCCAGATAGGCCGTGCCAAAGCGAATGGGCTTGGCGACTTTCGGAGCCTTTCGCGGCAATTGGGCCGCGTTTCCGGCACGACGGGCCGAACAGCCATCCATCCAAGGGCATATTCCGCAGGCGGGAGAACGCGGCGTGCAGATTGTGGCCCCAAGATCCATCACGGCCTGTGCGTAATCACCGGGTCGTGCATTGGGGGTCAATTGCTCCGCCAAACGTGTCAGCTCCGGCTTGGCGGCGGGCAGCGATGTCTCCACGCTGTAATAACGGGCCATGACCCTCTCTACATTCCCGTCGACTACAGTTGCGGGTTCATCAAACGCGATGGATGCGATGGCAGACGCGGTATAGGGCCCAATACCGGGCAGCTTCAGAAGCGCCTCACGACTGTCGGGAAAAATTCCGCCATGCTCTCTTGCGACAACACGAGCGCATTTCAGCAAGTTTCGGGCCCGCGCGTAGTAGCCAAGACCCGCCCAAGCAGCCATGACATCGCCATCCTCAGCAGCCGCCAAATCACGAACGGTCGGCCACCGGTCTGTGAACGTCAGAAAGTAAGATCGAACCGCAGCAACCGTCGTCTGCTGCAACATCACCTCACTCATCCAGACACGATAAGGGTCAGGACGAATCCCCTTTGCCCGCTCCGCAGGTCCGACCCGCCAGGGCATGACCCGCGCCTGCCGATCATACCAGCTCAGCAAAATGGCAGGCAAATCGAAACACTCGTCACGCATAAGTTATGATGCTCCCGCCCTGGTTGCCGCTATGCGGCTTTGAGTTTTGTCAGAACTCACCATGTTATATAGCGCAGTCATGGTACAGAAACGATCATTCCGCGCCGGTCGAACCGGTGGATTTCGCCAAGCTTCTGGTCTGTTGAAGGATCGGATCCGCGATGCAGGCGCAAAACGTGGCTTTGCGGTGACCCGGCTGCTGACCCACTGGACCGAAATTGTGGGCCCAGAGACAGCAAAAATCGCCCGCCCGGTTGATGTGCGCTATGGCCGCGAAGGGTTCGGGGCAACATTGACCATCCTCACGACTGGGTCTGCCGCGCCGATGCTGCAAATGCAGGAACCCAAGCTCCGGGCAAAGATCAATGCGGTATATGGATATAACGCAATCGCCCGGATCCGATTGACTCAAACGGCGCCCACCGGCTTTGCCGAAGGCCAAGCGCAGTTCGAACCAGCCGAGCCGGCCAAACCAGCGCCAACCACATCCATCGAAAATCAAAGGCAGGCCAACGATCTTACGGGAGCCGTCGAAGATGACGGGTTGAGGTCGGCGCTGAACCTGCTGGCGCAAAACGTCCTTTCAAAATCGAACCAAACTCAGAAGGAAGAACAATGAATCGTCGCACTGTTCTGGCCTCGGCTTCGGCCGCAGCCGTGGCTGGCGCCTTTGGCGTTTACTGGTGGCAGGGCTCTGCCAGCAATTCGACCGGCTTTGCCGTCGCCAATGCGCAAACCTCTGATACCAGCGAAGTCGATACGTCGATCGTCGTAGAGATGACCATGGGCGATCCAGAGGCGCCGGTAGAAGTCATCGAATATGCGTCCTACACCTGCCCTCACTGTGCGAGCTTTCACAAGAATGCCTTCAAGCAGGTGAAAACCGAGTTCATCGATACGGGAAAGGTCCACTTTATCTACCGCGAGGTCTATTTCGACCGCCCCGGCCTGTGGGCCAGCCTTGTGGCGCGCTGCGGCGGTCCGGTCCGGTTCTTCGGTATCAACGATCTGCTTTATGAGCAGCAGCGCAGCTGGACGGGTGGTGACCCTCAAACGATTGTGGAAAATCTGCGCAAAATTGGTCGCACAGCCGGGCTGGATGACGCCATGCTCGATTCTTGTATGCAGGATGCCGACATGGCCCAGGCGCTCTATGCGAAATATCAGGAGAATGTGGAACGCGATGCGATCCGCTCGACCCCATCCTTTTTGATTAACGGCACGCTTGTGTCGGGCGACCAGAGCTTCTCGCAAATGTCCAGCCTGATCGAGGCTGAACTTCCCAGCTAAACAACAACCCTCGGACTGCGCGGCACACGCGCAGTCACCTTTGTTACGTCGTGGCTTGGCCGATCTTTGGCTCTGAACCAGCTTTCAGGCGTTTGATATTGGCGCGATGCAAGATGAAGACCAGAATGGCCATGATCGTCGCCATGAACGCGACCTGTGACTGAACCAGCAAAACGGCCCACATGACCGAAAAGGCGGCAGCAGTCAGGGACGCAAGAGACGAATATCTGCCAACCGCAGCAACCGCCAGCCAAGTCAGGCAGCAGGCAATCCCCACAGGCCAAGCGGCCGCCAGCATGACACCAAGAAAAGTGGCCACGCCCTTGCCCCCCTTGAAACCCAAATAGATGGGGAAGAGGTGCCCCAGGAACGCGCCCAGCCCGGCGATCTGGCCCGCATCTTCCCCAACAAGCGTCCACCCGACCAGTACCGGGACAGCCCCCTTGGCCGCATCCAGGACCAGGGTCAAAAAGGCAGCGAGCTTGTTGCCCGTCCGCAAAACATTTGTCGCACCGATATTGCCAGACCCCACCGCGCGCAGATCGCCCAGATCAAAGGCCTTCGCGACAATCATGCCAAAGGGGACTGATCCCAAAAGGTAGCCCGCCAGTCCAGCCAAGGCCAACAACAGGTAGGACGTTTCGATCAACGGCATTGCAGGGATCTCTCTTCGGCTCGAATGTTGCACATGTCATGCCGGTTCGCGGCAATTATGGGCCGAATACCAAGCGATTATGTGAACGGGAAGACTCTTACCCCAGAAACCCATGTGCCCAAAACTTTGCCTTGCATCAATTGGCCGTCAAAGGGCGTGTTCTTGGACTTCGACTGAAGCAGAAACCGGTCTTGCCGGAAGGGGGCGTTTGGATCGAACAGGATCAGGTCCGCAGGCGCTCCGGCCGACAGGCGCCCTCCGGGCAGCCCCAGCCGACGCGCCGGATTTAACGACAGTGCCCGAAACAGGATCGGCAGGCTGATCTGGCCCGCATGGACCAACCGCAAACAGGCAGGCAGCATGGTTTCCAGAGCGACGGCACCAGAGGCCGCCTCCTCAAACGGGAGCCGCTTGCTTTCCTCGTCCTGCGGCGTGTGCATTGAGCTGACCACATCAATCAGGCCGCTGGCCAGGGCCTCGATCACGGCGATCCTGTCGGATTCGTCCCGCAATGGCGGTTTCACTTTGAAGAATGTGCGGTAGTCGCCCACGTCGAGCTGGTTCAGCGTCAGATGATGCACGGACGTGCCCGCCGTGACATCCAGCCCCTGATCCTTTGCCCGTTGCAGGGCGGGCAAAGCCACCGCCGTGGTCACCTGATCCGCGTGATACGCCGCTCCGGTCATCTCGGCCAGGGTCAAGTCCCGCTCCAGTCCAAGCCGCTCGGCCATGGGTGACACAGAAGGCAGGCCTTTAAGCGACGCGAACGGACCGGACGTGGCGGCGGCTCCGGCAGAAAGACCGGGCTCCTGTGGATGCGCGATGGTCAAGGCCCCGCAGGAGCGGGCATAGCTGAGCGCGCGGATCAAAACCTTTGTGTTGGTTGTCACCCGATCCCCGTCAGAAAAGGCCACAGCGCCCGCATCCCGCAGGAAACCGATCTCCACCATCTCCTTCCCGTCCCGCCCTTTGGTCAGGGCCGCCAAAGGGGCGATGTGGACAGGCGAGCTTTCCGCGGCGCGTCGGGTGACAAATTCCAGCGTTTCCGGCGTATCGATCACGGGCGTCGTATCCGCCCGGGTTACCATTGTGGTGACGCCACCCGCAGCAGCGGCAGCCCCCGCCGTGCGAAAGCTTTCCTTATGGCGTTCGCCGGGCTCTCCGATTTTGACACCGATATCGACGATGCCAGGGGCGACGCAATGCCCTTCGCAGTCCAGGCTGTTTTCCACTGCCGGGTTCGGATCGGCAAAAACGTCTCGCACCACGCCATCTGCGATGGTCAGCGCGCCCAATGTTTCGGTGCCCGCCTCAGGATCGATCAACCTTGCATTGGTCAGGGTCAAAGGAGCCATCATGCCATCACCACAATCAAAACTGTCAGAAGCCCTAGTACCACCAGCGCGGCCAAAGCCACCATGCCCGACATTCGCGCGTCACTCATGCGCGGTATGTCCGACTGTGGTGGCGTGATGCTTTGCGGCGCGACGTCAGCAGGTGGCAATGGCCGCACCGCATTGTCTGGTTCGATCAAGCCGAACACGGCCACCAACTGCAATTCAGGTCCGGGCGATGGTGTGCCGTAAAGCGCGTCTTCCGGCACCAAAAGCACATGGCCTTCAATCGCATGCAACGGTTCGTCTTGCAGCACGGCTTCGGGCACGACGTCATGGGCCGAGACCAGATAGTCGCCCAGGCTCATCGGCTGCAAATTGGCCACCGGAAACAGTTCAATGCGATCCGTGTCCACCCCGGTGCCAAGCCAGCGCTCCAGCGGCGGCAGATCAGGCGCCTCGCCCTTGCGCCGTGTCAGCTCGGTATGGGTGACGTCCAACGGGACGGTCACGCGATAGACCTGCAAGCGACTCATCCGACCGTCCCGGACTTGGAAGACCAGCCAATCATTGAAGCAATTTTCGCCGCAACATCTCGTGGTTTGTCTCGGAGGTTGTGTACAATCAGCGCGTTGGC
>JBCBGY010000104.1:4837-14311 GCA_038526275.1 Pseudomonadota bacterium
TTGGATCGGGTCCGAATTTGAGGGTCACGCCATGACCTCTCGTGGGGCCGCGCGGAGATTTCGGGCCAAGAGATCCATGGCGGCCATCCGAACGGCGACACCCATTTCGACCTGTTCCTGGATCACCGACCGGTTGATATCGTCGGCGAGGGTGCCATCAATTTCGACGCCCCGGTTCATGGGGCCTGGATGCATGACAATCGCGTCGGGCTTGGCGTGGGCGAGCTTGACGGCGTCTAGCCCGAACCGATGGTAATATTCCCGGTGAGACGGGATGAAGCCACCATCCATCCGTTCTTTCTGGAGCCGAAGCATCATAACGACATCGGCATCTTTCAAGCCCTCTGCCATGTCGTCGTAGATCTCGACACCCCAGTTTGCCGCGCCCGACGGAATGAGGGTCGGCGGGCCGATCAAACGCAAACGGCTTTCCATCTTGCCCAGAAGCAGCAGGTTTGATCTGGCAACGCGCGAATGGGCAACGTCCCCGCAAATCGCGATGGTCAGACGGTGCAGCCGTCCTTTGGCCCGCCGGATCGTCAGGGCATCCAGCAGCGCCTGTGTTGGATGTTCGTGGCGCCCATCCCCCGCATTCAAAACCGCGCAATTAACCTTCTGAGCCAACAGGTCCACTGCCCCGGACTGCGGATGGCGGACGACCAGCAGATCAGGATGCATGGCGTTGAGCGTCAGCGCGGTATCGATCAGGGTTTCACCCTTTTTGATACTCGACGCCCGCACCTCCATATTCATAACGTCAGCGCCAAGCCGTTTGCCCGCCAATTCGAAACTTGCCTGGGTCCGGGTCGAGTTTTCAAAGAACATGTTGATCTGGGTCAGACCTGCCAGAACGTCGGTATGTTTGTGACGGGCCCGATTCAGGGCCACATATTGCTCGGCCAGATCCAAAAGCGTTGTGATCTCAGCGGGGCTTAGGTGCTCGATCCCCAGCAAATGGCGGGCGTGAAACGTCATGGCTCCTCCAATTCTGCTTCGATATATCAAAGCTTGGCCAAGCCACAAGGCAGGCGCTTCTCTCGGCTGGCCGGATCGCCTAGAACAATGGCGTGACGAAGGAATGGACATATGCCGAACTGCTTGCCGCGCTCGACTGGCAAATCGAGATCGGCGGGAATGAAGCGATTGGGAACGATCCAGTCGATCGGTTCGCCTTAGGTGCTGCCGGACCCAAGGCCGATACTTGGCTGAAACGCGAGCCACCTGGGACGAACGTAACGCCGCCTGCAGAAACAGCGCCAGCCGAGACGAAAGAGTTCGATGTCATTGCCGAGGCTCGTACAGCCGCAAATAGCGCCGCGTCTTTGGACGACCTCCGCTCTGCCCTCGAAAACTACCACCATTGCGACCTTCGAAAAGGAGCGCGCAACCTGGTCTTCGGCGACGGCCGCCCCGATGCAAGGGTAATGGTCATCGGCGAGGCGCCCGGCGCAGATGAGGACCGCATCGGCAAGCCATTCGTCGGGCGGGCAGGACAACTCCTGGATCGGATGTTTGCGGCTATCGGCATGGGGCGAGATCAGCCGGATGCGCAGACGGGTCTCTACATTACCAATATCCTACCCTGGCGACCACCGCAGAACCGAGATCCAAAGCCGGAAGAGGTCGCGATGATGCGACCTTTCGTCGAACGCCATGTCGACCTGATCAACCCCGACCTGCTGATCCTGATGGGAAACCACGCCTGTCAGGCCCTGCTGGGAAAACGGGGGATCACCCGTTTGCGCGGCAATTGGACTGAGGCGCTGGGGCGACCTGCCCTGCCAATGTTCCACCCAGCCTACCTTTTGCGCAACCCGGCAATGAAGCGGGAGACCTGGGCCGACTTACTGGCTGTGAAACACCGACTGCAGAGCTGAGCGCACCTTTTATTCGGTAAAATTCGAGGGTTACGCGAACGGTAACCTCTAGGCATTAGGAATAAGCCCCATCGACGTAGAGGGTGACCGATGCCACTGTCGGAAGTACTACAAAACTTCTTGGCCCTGACCCAGGATGCAGTGGGCATTTGCTTCCAACGCCATTTGGAAAGCACGCCCCATTGGGTCTTCGCATCACCGGCATTCAAACGCTATTTCGATACCACCGAAGATATCTTGGGCCAACCGGTCTGCGGAAACCCGGCCTGGGATGCTGTTGCAGAACAAAACCCGGCAGAGGTACCCGTGCGGTTGCGCGACGGGTCAACGTCTTGGTTCAAAATCGGGTTGTTCGCTGTTGATGAACCGGACGGGCGATATATTTGCGCAACCTTTCGCGATATCACACATCAACGGCAGACCAATGACGACCTAACCCAAAGGCTTCAGGATTGTCAGGCTCAACTGGCATCGACCCAACGCGCGCTTCAAGACATTTCCGACCGCCACCAGCGGATGAAAACAGCGTTAGACGCCTATCCAACTTCGTTTGCGATCTTCGATAAGGACCTCAAGTTGGTTCTTTTCAATAAAGCCTACGAGGAGTCGATGGCCAGTGAAGCCGGTTGGATCCGACTGGGCATGCATTGGGAAGACATCGTATCTGACGCGATGTCTTGCGATCTTTTCCCCCTCCATAGCAAGGAGGAAGAGGCCTTTCTGCAGGAGCTCGAAAGTCCAGACGAAGCCGATGTGCATTCGACAGATTGGGAATTTACGGGCGACCGGCATCTTCGCATCCTGCAATGCAAGACCGACAAGGGGGACCGGGTCGTCATTCGGTTGGATATTACCGAACTGGTTCGGCAAAAGCGCTCGGTCGAACATGCGCAGGCTCGCGTTCTTGCCGCGATCAACGCCTACCCCGCACCATTCTGCATCTATGATGCAGAACTCCGCATCGCTGTCTGGAACGACAGCTATACCGAGTTACTGACCGACGATCCCAGCGAGATTTACGAAGGGATGAGAATAGAGGATGTTCTCCGTCTGGGTCTTCGCAACAGGTCCTTTCCTGCGGCAGCGGAAGATGAGGAAGGTTGGATCAGGGACATGATCCAGGCGGTCGAAACAGTCCAACCCATTCGCGACGAACAGCTTTCGTTAGATCGCCACTATCGGACGCTCAGATCGCGTTCTGTCAACGGTGACATTGTCGTTCTGCGGCTCGACACGACCGAGCTGGTACGCCAGCAGGACGCGCTTGAATTGACGCAGTCCCGGCTGCTTTCCGCAATACGGGCCTTCCCGGACCCGTTCGCTATCTATGACGGCGAGTCACGGCTGCAATTCTGGAACCCGGCTTTCGCCGAATGTCTGACCAATAAGCATGACCAGATCCAAGTCGGCATGAGCCCAATCGATATCTTTCGGATTGCAGTGGGAGAAGGGCGTATCCCCGCCGCCAAGGGTCGGGAAGAAGAATGGTTGAACAGTTTCGTCGACCAAAACAGACAGCATTACCACCTGGAGGAGATCGAGTTCGCGGGCGATCAACACTTCCGCAACATTCGTTCCTTCTCCGACAACGGCGAGATGGTCGTTCTGCGGCTAAACATTACCGAATCCGTCCGGCAACGCCGCGCCTTGGAGGAATATGCAGAACGTTTGAAATCTGCCAACGAGGAGATCACCTACAAGGCATTTCATGACGAACTGACCGGCCTTGGCAACCGCCGCTATCTTTCCGAAAAGTTCAAGGAACTTTGCGCCCTGAGAAAGGAACATGGCGGAGAACTGGCTGCCCTTCATCTTGATTTGGACCGGTTCAAACAGATCAATGATACGATGGGGCACGCGGCCGGTGACTATGTCCTGCTTGAGGTCGCGCAACTGATCCGGACCCATGTTCGACCGGGCGACGTCATGGCCCGGATTGGGGGCGACGAGTTTGTAATCCTGCTGTGGCTTCCGGAAGACAGTGATCGACCCCAAGAACTGGCTGAAACACTTGTCTCCGAATTCAGTAAGCCAATCGATTTTCATGGTCGGCAATGTCGCTCGGGCGTATCCATTGGGATTGCCCATACCCGGCTCTCCGATGAAACGAACCTGCTGATCAATTCAGACGTGGCGCTGTATAAAGCAAAAAGGTCAGGCCGCGGCCGCGTCGGTGTATTTGACAGTAGCGATATCGACGAAATGCGTCGCACCAAGGTTCTGGCAGACGATATCATCCGGGGTTTAGAAGCCAAAGAATTCTGTCCACATTATCAGCCGCAAATCGATGTCTCGACCGGCCAAATCGTCGGCGTCGAGGCGTTGGCGCGGTGGCATCACCCCGAAAAAGGCACTCTTCCTCCAGGCTATTTTCTATCGGTCGCCAGTGACCTGGACGTAGTTGCAGACATTGACCGAATGATTTTCAGCAAGGCCCTTAACGAATGCCAGGACGCTTTCGCCTCTGACGTCTCAGACCTACCAAGCCTGTCGTTCAATGTCAGCGCCGCGCGTCTCCAGTTCGATCAGATCAACGAAATCGGAGAACTGGCCTCCACCTATTCGGGTCAGGTCTCTCTGGAGTTGCTGGAAACCATTTTCCTTGAAGAAGAAAGCGACGAATTCCTGATGCGGCTCGACCAGCTTCGCGAAATGGGCATCTCGATAGAGGTGGACGATTTCGGCAGTGGCCGCGCCTCCGTGGTGGCCCTTCAGCGGATCTCCCCGGATCATCTAAAGATTGATCGTAGGCTGATTGCCCCGATGTCTGACGGCAATAATGCAACCCGCCTTGTTCAGTCGATCGTCGAGATCGGACATGCGCTCGACATCAGTGTCATCGCAGAAGGCGTCGAAACCGCAGAGCAAGCACGCATTCTGGCGCGGCTCGGGGTCCAAAGGTTGCAGGGTTTTTACTTTTCGGAACCGCTTGCCCTACCCGACCTCCTGGAATTCATGAACCAAAACGCACTGTTGGTGCGAACCGGCACAGGATGAGTTGGACTATCCCGGTTTCGGTTTATCCCGGATCTCAGACTTCGGTCTGAGATAAGAAACTTCAAAGCGTAGTTGATACTGAGGCCATCGAAACCGAAGCGGCTTTGATGCCCCCGTTGGGACCATGCCGGTTAGGCCTCCGCCTTCCGGGATGGAACGGCCGCCCCACGGCTTCGTCCACCAATCAGCACCAATGGAAACCCAGACCGATCTGCCAACAGGTAAAGACCTGCGGTAATGCCGTAGGTCAACACCGCGAGGATCAACAACTCCCACCCCCATGGCCACGGCACCACCGCCAGGAAAGCCAAAAGCACTATCGTTACCGGGAAATGCAGCACATATATCGGAAAGGTCGCCCGGCTCAACTCATCCAAGAGGGCACCCGGACGGTTCAGAAACCGCGCGCAAAGGCCCGCAGCCGTCAACGAAAAGAACCAAGCATTCAGCCCTTCGGCAATCGAGAATGTCAGGGTCGGAGCCGAGTAAGCGGGCCACAAACCATGCGCGGCCCATCCGCCGGACGCCACTGCTTCTCCCAGCGCCAGATCCCGGCTGATGAACCACCCAAGCAGACCGATCTCAGTGGTGAACCCTATGAAACCGGCGAAAAGAAGAGCCCACCACCACCGCGCCGCCCAGTCCAGGACGGAGCGATGCTGCGCGCCGAGCACATAGCCCGCCATAAAGATCGACCAGTACCACGGGAACTGGTAACCATCGCCCGCCAAGGCACTGCCATAAGGCTTGGCCAGGGCGGCTATCATCGTGGAAATCGACATGACGCTTACCACCAGCCAAGCGGGGTGAATGATCAACCTTTCCAAACGGGACCGGAGCAGAAATAGTGGCCAACTGAGCAGCGTATAAATGGAAAGATTGACCAAAAACCACAGATGCAGCACCTGCCGCGGCTCCGGGTTGAACCACCAGTCGCGGATCACCTCCACAGCTGGGCCACCACCTTGGCGGACCGCAATCGCGTAGCCCGCAAAAAGGTTGAGGATAAAGAAACCAAAGACGACCGGCACCAACAGCCGGACGAGACGCCGCCCCATGAACGCGGGCCCCATGGCGCGACCGGTGGCAAAATAGGTGCCAATCCCGGCGATCAGAAACAGCGCCGGTAATCGCCAAGTATGATTGAAATAGATGATCAGGGAGAGGCCGTCTCCACCGAGCTTGTCATTGGCGAACCCATAAATATCGGCCCCGAACGCGGCGAACCCAACCGCGGCATGGTGCACAACCAGGATCCCGAACAGAATGACCCGCAACCAGTCGAGGTCATACCGGCGCGCGCCACTCGGCGGTTGGGGAGCGATCAGACTCATGGCCAAGAGGTAAGATCAGGTGGAGAGCGAACAAGGGCTGGTTGCGCCGCCCCGCGGAATGAAGCAGCCTAGAACGACGTTAGGGGAGCAATCATGACTCGTATTCTTGCCTTTTCGGATCTGCATCTGGCCAGCAACCGGGCCGAAGCCTTGGTGGCGGCAAGCAAGGACGCTGATCTAGTGATTGGCGCCGGAGATTTTTGCAATCATCGCAAAGGCTTGCCAGAGGCGATTGGCCTGCTATCCGACATCAGTTGCCCGTGCATTCTGGTGCCGGGTAACGCGGAAAGTGCCGATGAACTGACCGAGGCCGCCGCCAACAATATGGTGGTGTTGCACGGTACAGGAACGATCGTGGATGGGATCTCGATCTTCGGACTGGGCTATGCGGTTCCCCGTACCCCCTTTGGTGATTGGTCCTGCGATCTGGATGAGGATGAGGCGGACGTACTGCTTTCAAATTGCGACGAAGCCGACATCCTGATCACCCATTCCCCGCCCAAGGGGCTGGCAGACAAAACGTCAGCGGGGCAATCGTTTGGATCGACCGCGGTGCGGGCCGCCATTGAGCGCATCCAACCAAGCTTGGTGTTTTGCGGTCATATCCATGACAGTTGGGGGCAAACCGGCATGATCGGGCGCAGCCATGTGGCAAATCTGGGCCCGACACCCAACTGGTTTGACCTTTGACATGTCGCGCATTGATGAAAGCCTCGACTTTGTCCCGGTCCGTATCGCCATCCTGACGGTCTCGGACACCCGGCAACTCGAAGATGACAAATCTGGCACTGTCCTCGTTGAACGGCTGCAGGCAGCGGGCCACCATTTGGCTGATCGGCAGATCGTACCGGATGAACGGACGCAAATTGCCGACCAATTGCGAAAATGGTGCGCCGATCCGGAAATCGACGTGGTGATCAGCACAGGCGGAACGGGCCTGACTGGGCGCGATGTGACGGTTGAAGCCCACCGCGACGTTTATGAGAAGGAAATTGAGGCATTCGGCACGGTTTTTACGCTCATCTCGATGCAAAAGATCGGCACAAGTGCGGTGCAAAGCCGCGCCACAGGCGGGGTCGCCAATGGCACTTACCTGTTCGCGCTGCCCGGCTCACCGGGCGCTTGTAAGGATGCATGGGACGAAATTCTCGCAAAACAGCTCGATTTCCGGCATCGTCCCTGTAACTTCGTAGAAATTTTTCCACGATTGGACGAACATCTGCGACGGAAATAGTTTTTGCCTCCGTTAAATGTGTGGTCGCCGCGACTTTGCATAGAGCGACGGCTGCCCTAACTCTGGAAGGCGGCTATAGCCAAGGAAATCAGACGATGCAGTTTTTGCGACGATCTCTCGTCGGTTTGTTTCTACTAGCGGCAACGCTTGTCATTCTGACACTCGCTGGCAACACGTTCTACGTTGCCTTGCAAGAACGCCTGAACCGGGAAGCTTTCGAACGTCCGGTGCGCGAACGGGTCTTGGGCGTCAACACCGTGACCGTGCAGCCGGAAACCATCACACCGACAATCACGGCCTTTGGTGAGGTACAAAGCCTGCGAAGCCTGGATATTCGGGCCAGCGCTTCAGGGCGGATCGTGTCACTGTCGCCGGACTTCGAGGATGGCGCCTGGGTTCGGTCTGGCGATTTGCTGATCCAAATCGACCGGACGGATGCGGAAGATGCCTGGCGCGTGGCGCAAACCGAACTGCTTGAAGCCGAAGCGGAATTGCGGGACGCCGATCGCGGGCTTGAGCTCGCCGAAGACAACCTGACCCAGGCCCAGGCTCAGGCAGAGCTGCGCAGCACCGCCTTAAGTCGACAGCGCGACCTGCTGGCGCGAGGCGTGGGGACGGACGCAGCCGTAGAAAACGCCGCTTGGGAAGAAGCCAACAGCCAGCAAACCGTTCTGGCCCGGCGGCAAGCGAGCGCTCAGGCGGAGATCCGGTACGATCTGGCGGGCACCCAATTGGAACGTGCGAAGATCAACTTGGCCAATACCGAACGACGCCTGGAAGACACCGAGATACGCGCGGCCTTTGATGGTTCCATTGCTGAAGTGATGGTCGTGGAAGGCGGGCTGGTATCGAACAACGAACAACTGGCTCGGCTGATCGACCCTTCGGCGCTGGAAGTGTCCTTCCGCCTGTCTACAGCGCAATATGCCCGCCTGATTGATGCAGGCGGCGCTCTGATCCGGGCACCGGTAAACATCACGCTTGATGTATTGGGCCTGGATATTGTGACCGAAGGGCAAGTCACTCGCGTTGGTGCGGCTGTGGGCGAAGGCCAAACCGGGCGGCGGCTTTTTGCGCGGCTCGATGCGTCCGGGGAGTTTCGCCCCGGCGATTTCGTAACCGTTCAGATTAGCGAACCGCCTTTGGATGGCGTTGCGCGAATTCCGGCCACGGCGGTGGATGCGTCTGGCACCGTGCTGGTGATCGGGGAAGAAATGCGCCTGCGAGAGGTTCCTGTCGATTTGCTCCGGCTACAAGGCGACGATGTGTTGATCCGCGCGCCTGATTTGCATGGACGTCAGCTTGTGTCCGAACGCACGCCGCTCCTGGGCGACGGCATCCGGGTACGGCCACTCGGCGGGGAGGAAAGCGCACCACCAGCCGCCCAGGCTGCTGTCCAAGATCCCGACACGATCCCGCTGACAGCAGAACGCCGCGCCAAGCTCATTGCCTTTGTCGAAGCCAACACGCGCATGCCCGCCCAGGCCAAGGCGCGGGTTCTAACACAGCTGAAAGAAGATGAGGTGCCCATGAGCATTGTAGAGCGCATCGAAGCCCGGATGGGAGGATAGACCATGCGCATGGACGGGCTGCTGTCTTACTTCACGCGCCACGGCACCGCCGCCAACCTTTTGCTGGTCTTGATGATTGGCGCCGGGATTTGGGCCTTCCCGAACATGCGGGCCCAGTTCTTTCCCGATGTCGTGGTGGATAACGTCACGGTCTCGGTCGAATGGGAAGGCGCGGGAGCCGAAGATGTAGACGCCGCCATCGTCGAGGTGATGGAACCCACCCTTCTGGCGATTGAAGGCGTGATAAACGTTTCGACCACGTCCATCGAAGGCCAGGCTCGTATGCAGCTCGAATTCGAGCCGGGCTGGGACATGTCCCGCGCCGCCGATGATGTGACAGCGGCGGTCGACACGGTGACAGACCTGCCCGCAGATGCCGAAGAGCCCACGATCCGGCGGGGCAACTGGCGGGATCGCGTGACGGATGTTGTCATCACTGGCCCCGTCAGCGTCGACCCGCT
>JBCBGY010000105.1:0-14203 GCA_038526275.1 Pseudomonadota bacterium
GTCATGACCCAGACGTGCGGGTGCCGCATCAAAACGTCTGTCAGGGCCTTGAGTTCATCGCGGGTATAGCCGGCGCCAGTTGGATTGGATGGAGAGTTGAAAATGAACCACTTGGTTTTTGGCGTCAGCGCGGCCTCGAGCTGGTCGGGGGTAAGCTTGTAGCCAGTTTGGCTGGAGGTCTCAGCGATGACGGGTTCGCCCCCCGCCAGCAGAACCATATCGGGATAGCTCACCCAATAGGGTGCCGGAATGACCACCTCATCCCCTGGGTTCAAGGTGGCCATAAGAGCATTATAAAGGATCTGCTTTCCGCCGCTGCCCACGGATATCTGCGACGGGACATAAGTCAGGCCATTGTCGCGTTTGAACTTTGTACAAATCGCGGCCTTAAGTTCCGCGATACCGTCTGGAGCGGTATATTTGGTCTTACCCTCTGCGATAGCGCGTGCGGCTGCATCTTTGATATTCTGCGGCGTGTCGAAGTCCGGTTCTCCTGCACCAAGGCCGATAACGTCCTTGCCCGCAGCCTTGAGTTCCTGAGCCAGGTTTGTCACGGCGATCGTCGGAGAAGGCTTCACGCGGTCGAGGGTTGCGGAGAGGAAAGACATGGCAAGGTTCCTATACTCGCTTGGTTAAAATCGGGGCTGAAGCAGGCGCTAAAGCCCATCGTGGGTTCGGGCATGTAAGGTGCCAAAACCTAGCCGTTACTATGTCGCGGGGGGCCGGCGTACAAGGGGCAGGCTGGCATGGGTGAGGCCGTGACTATTGCAAAAAAAAATCGGCGCGACGGGTTTGACCCGACGCGCCGATGTTTACTCATACCCATATACCCTCACACCCGCCCAAACTCGTAAAAACCGGAGTTATACTCACCACACCTCGGCAGGTCTGAATGTGAATATACATGTGTGAGCAGCATCTCACATTCGTATGTTTACCTATTGCGGTAGAAAGCTTGCTCTCGCCTTACGAATTATAAATTATTTTCAATAATTTACAGAAATTCCAAGGGCGAGGCTTGGTCGGGAAATCCCGACCCTCTCAGGCTGGAATTCTCAGGTGGCGTCCGTTTGCACAGTGTCAAAAAGCTTGCAAGTCAGCGCCACATCAATCAGTTCCGCAACTGAGCCGCTGTCCATTTTTTCCAGTATGCGCGCCCGGTGGTGATCGGCTGTGCGGGGGCTGATGTCCAGTTTTCGTCCGATTTCTTTGCTGGAAGATCGGGCAGGATCAGTGGCCATGAGATGAAAAATCTCTTTCTCTCGGGCCGTCAGACTTTCGAATTGCTTCCAAACCGCAGCGGTCTTTTCGGCCTCGGCGCGGGCGACCATGTCGTTCTCCAGGGCCTCGTTGATCCGATTGATCAGAACGTCCTGCTTGAACGGCTTCTCAATAAAGTCGAGCGCGCCGCCCTTCATGGCCTGCACAGATTCCGGAATCCCGCCATGGCCGGTGATAAATATGATGGGTATGCGCGAGCGTAACCCGGTGAGCCGTTCCTGAAGCTCCAGACCGTTCATCTCAGGCATACCGTAATCCAGGATGAGGCAGCCGGGCCGGGCAGGATCATAGCTGTCCAGAAAGCTGGTCGCCGAACCATAGGTCTCTACGTGGTAGCCGCGCTTGTCCAGCGCGCGGGCGAGAGAGGATCTGATATCGTCATCGTCATCGACAACAAATACTGTGCTTTTGGTTTCTGTCATGTCTGTCCTCAAGAGGAAGCCATAGTTTGCTCTGGCTTGGCGTCGGTTTTCTCCACCACGGGAAGAGTGAAGAAGAAGGCCGATTTCCAGGATTCTGTCGAACCGTACCACATGCGGCCCCCGTGAGCCTCTACGATCGACCGGCTGATTGTCAGGCCCAGCCCCATACCATCGGATTTGGTGGTCTCGAACTGGGTGAATAGGTCAATCGCGGGATCAACTCCGTTGCCACTGTCTGCCACGCAAATCTCAACGCTCCGGTCGGTCTGCTGGGCAGTGACATTGATCTTTCTGCAGTTGTTGCCCGACATGGCGACGGCTTCAATCGCATTGCGGAGCAAGTTGACCAGGACCTGTGCGATCTGCACGCGATTCCCGACGACCTGGGGCAGAGGAGACGTTTTGTAAAAGATTCTGACGCCGCTGTCTGTTGCCTCTGTCCGGAGCAGGCGAAGGGTTTGCTCCAGCAATTCGTAAAAATCGAAATGGCTGCGCTCGCCTGTGTCTTTCCTGACAAAACTCCGCAAGGCGCGAATGATTTCTGCCGCGCGGTGGGCCTGTTCATCTGCCGCTTCCAGGCTTTGCAGGAGTTCCTCATCCTGGGCCGCGAGTTCGTTGACGGTAAGACGCGCCACGTCGATATTTTGCGTGATCGCGGTGAGTGGTTGGTTCAGTTCGTGCGCAAGACCAGCCGCCATCTGGCCCATCAGATTGACCCGCGCCACATGGGACATCTCGCGCTCTAGTTTTTCGATCTGCGCTTCCGCCTGTTTGCTTTCGGTTACGTCTTCGATGGTGACAACGGCATGCAGCAACTGCCCATCATCATCCCGGATCATGATGGAACTGGCATGAATCCAGACGACGCTTCCATCTTTGCGGACCAGACGGCGCTCATTGACGATCGGGGCCGATGTGGCGGGCACATCGGGGAAAAGGTGCAGTGGGCCAATGTCCTCGGGGTGAATTACATCGGTTACGGCCAAGCCTACCAGTTCCTCCAGCTCATACCCAAGCACATCCGCTAACTTTGCGTTGGCCCGGGTGATCTTGCTGGTGTGCGGTTCGATTTGGGCCATGCCCTGAGGCGCCAAGTCGAAGGTACGCCCATATTCCCGTTCGGTTTTTTTGCGTTGGGCAATCTCGTCCACCAACGTCTGGTTCACGACCTCCAGTTCTTTGTATGTCCGGGGCGGGCTTGCATCGGGCGAAATCTCACCCTGGGAAATCAGGGCCGAACGCACCGCGAAGGCCCTGACGGGCCGATGGATCTGTTCGGCCAGCGTGATGCCGATTAACCCGGTCAGCACCGCAATCCCCGCAGCGATCCACAAATTACGCGTGCGGTTGGCCTTGATCACGCTCGTAAAGTCGTTCTCGGGGGCATAGATCGCGATGGTCCAGGGTAGCTCGGCGCTGATGACCGGCATAGTTATCGAGACATATCCTTTGCCTTCGAAATCAAACTGACCCGCGACCTCATCAGCTACGGACAGCAAGGCACCGTCATTCAAGCTGCCAAAAGCCGCCCGCGCGATGGGATCCTCAATCTCGTCAATCCCGGGAAATCGAAGAGATCCATCATTATCTTCGATCTTCAAAAGATCCTGGTTGGGATGGGCAATAACGTCGCCGTTCCGATTGAGGATCAAGGCTTTGCCATTCTCACCAATCTTCAGCCGAGCCAGAAATTCGGAAATAGCGCTGATCTCAATGTCAACGCCGATGACCCCGTCCAGGCTGCCATCGGCGTTTACCACCGGTGACGCGACAGTGATCCCCGGCGTTTGCGATGAGTAGAAGATATAGGGGTCGGTCCAAATCGTGTCCTGCCGCTGAGTGGCGTCCAGATACCAGGGCCGCGTTCGCGGGTCATAGGTGTCCCCAGGGTCAGCAGAGACCTCAACAATCGCGAAATCCGAGTTCCGCCAGATCAGTTCTGTTTCCCGCTCTTCACCCTGGCGTCTTACCTTTTTGGTGCGGAAAGGTCCCGGTGCATCGGTCGTCATCACGTAGACAAAGTTGCCGGCCTGATCCCCATAGTAGAGCCCGGCAAACTGCGATGCGTTTGTGAGCTGCTGAAAGAGCAGTTTTTCAAGAAGTTGGGTATTTTCGCCGGTAACAATACGGTTTTCGGCCAAGCGGGTCGACAATTCCGCCGCGCCGCGAGCGGGTTCCAAAAACCCTTTGGAATGCTCCATTGCACTGATCGCAACATCGCTCAGCAAGTTGCTGGCATGGTTCAGAAGGGCCCGTTCCGAGGTGACATAGGACGACAGAACAACAATGACGATCGCCACAAACTGCAGCCCGGCCAGACATATCGCCAGGATGGCACCAAGGGACCATCTCATGAGCCGGGTTTTTCTGTTGAATACGTTGTTCGAACTGCCGTCATAGTCCTCCGACGTTTC
The DNA here is from genome assembly GCA_038526275.1 of Pseudomonadota bacterium. Classification (GTDB taxonomy): domain Bacteria; phylum Pseudomonadota; class Alphaproteobacteria; order Rhodobacterales; family Rhodobacteraceae; genus 188UL27-1. The sequence continues at coordinate 4,118 of JBCBGY010000105.1, forward strand.
TTTGCAGGTAAGGCGCTGCCCCTTTGGCAAAGCTGCCTTCAATTCAGAAAAAAGTACGACGAACCGGACCGGCCACGGCCCCCAAACCGACCACCTTTTGTTAATCATCTAACAGTCTGCAACCTGTCAAGTTTTTGGTGATCTGACGAAAGGGAACGCAAAACCGCGATTTAGCATTGCCACTCTAGGATCCCAGGTTTAACCGATAAGAGATCCAGGCCGTGACGGCCTTATCAAGCGAACATCAATCATATCTTCGGAATGTGCCGATCCATCCGGCCCCTTATCAAGTTTGTGTGCTGACGTGACCCTTCCCACCCGCAGGGACATCTTTTCCCTTGCCTGGCCTTTGGCGCTCAACGCGATCATGCTGCATGGGCTGGTGGTCATAGATGCGGTGCTCGTGACGCCGCTGGGGGAAGCGGCCCTTGCAGCCATGGGGCTGGCCGCTTCCATTGGTGGGTTTCTGGTTGGCGTGATCTTTGCGTTTTGCAACGCAACCCAGATTCTGATTGCCCGCGCCTATGGGGCCAAAGATGAAGTGGCACTAAAGTCTGCGCTTTGGTGTGGGCTGGCCATCAACCTTGTGGCGACAGTTCTGGGTTTGACCCTCGTCGCGATACTGGGTCGCCACATTGTCGAAAGTTTCGCGCAGACGACCGCCATAGCCCAGAATGCTTTGGAATATTTGACCGTATTTGCCGTGGTCATTCTTGCTGAAGCTTTCGCCCAATGCTTGACATGTTACTTCAACGGGTGTGGTCGAACACGCATCCCGTTCTTCAGTCATCTCATCGCGATGCCCACGAATGTGGGTCTGAGCGCGATGTTGATCTACGGCATCGGGGGCGCGCCTGAACTTGGTCTGATCGGGGCCGCCATCGGCAGCGCGGTGGGTGCCGTTTTGCGCGGGGTGTATCTGGCGTGGCAAATTATGCGCTACAACCGCGTTCACATCGGATTGGATGGCTGGAGCCACGGAACGTTTCTGATCACGATGCGGCGCAATCTGATGTTTTCGCTTCCGATCGCCGCGACCTTCACAAGCGTCGTGTTGGCCAATAGCCTGTGTGCTTTGCTCTATGCCCGAATGGGGGTGAACCAGTTCGCCGCCATGACCATCATACTGCCGTGGGTGCAACTGACGGGGCAGTTGATGATAACCTGGGCGCAGGCCAGTGCAATCCTGATTGGTCAGCTCCTGGGAAACGGCGCGCCTTCTGGCAAGATCGACAGGTTCCTCACGCGCAGCTGGCGTTCCGCCCTCGGACTGGGGATCGTCGTCATTGTGACTTATGTCGCACTCGGCCTGTCTTTCCCGCTGCTATACCGCGATCTGCAGGATGAAACGCTCGATGCGTTGACGAGCTTTTTGCCAGCGCTGGTTCTATTGACCCTGCCAAAATGCTCGAACGCCGTCTGCGGCAACACTCTGCGCGCGGGCGGAGACACAGTTTATGTGATGAACATCTTTTTGGTTTCGCAGTGGCTGATCCGCGTGCCTTTGACGGCGCTTTGCATCCTGATGTTCCACCTGTCCGCCACGTGGGTCTTTGCGTTGTTCCTACTGGACGAGTTGGTGAAGTTCCCGCCATTTCACCTGCGCTTGCGCGCCGGCAAATGGAAAGTCCCCCTTGATCAACGCGTATAGCGTTGGCCTGTACCTGTACTGCTCATGGGTTGATGGTCACTTCCCGTTCCCAATGATGGCGGTGCATATGGTTTTGCGGCGAAGGGGATGTCAGCGTAAAGGGAGGCTCTCTCAGTTGCCGTTGGGCTAAGGCCCCTTGCCCGGTGGCAATCTCCATACCACCGGGCAGAACCCGCTACCTTGTCACTCGATACAAGAGACATGTAACTGGCCCGTTGGTTCAGTTCACGGGGAACTCCGCGAAGATTTTCCCAATATATTGAGGCCATTTTCGAAACTGTATCTATATTTATGTCAATTATGGGCCAAAACGACGGTGCGCAGCCTCTTGTGGGCTGAAAGCCGGTGGGAAACTGACGCGATTTAGGCTGTTGTCGTTCCTTCGAACAAAGGTCTGTAGTGTGGTTGGCTAAATCGCCTTGGGCCGTCCTTCCCAGCGATTGACGCGTCGCGGTGACCCCAATGCAAAAGCTTGAGAAATCTCAACGTCAACAATACCCCACAATGCTACCTTCCTCATTGAACTAAAACCCGGAAGGAAGCACTATGCCTGTACCAAAGGGGTATATGAAATTTGGCCCATGGTGGATCGTAAACAATGCATTGCAGCCAATCGAATCCGTTTTGCCAGACGGATTTGGATGGAAACTGGGAAAGGTTCCTTCAAGCGCTGAATTAAGAGCCGAGAGGTTGCAAGCGCAAGGTGCGATGAAGAAACCCTCAGGTCGGCGACGTCGCGGACACCATGGCGCCAAGTGCGTGCAGGGTTGGAAGCTGCATGTCGGTGTCGCCCCGGGCTGCGCAAAAGACTTGTTCGACGCAATCAGCCCTAAACTGATCGAGATCAAGGCATTCCACAAATTCTTACCGTTCGAGGATTATGACCGGATCGACTACGGAAAAGAATTCATGAAAATGCTAGACAAGGACTCAGGCACGCCGGCCGGCAAAGCTTGCGTGATCTATCCCCAGGATCCCGATGCGCTGGTTCGGATCGTGCGAGAGCTAGAGTCGCTCTTGCGGAGTGCAGAGCGCCAATCAGACGATTTCAAACCTTATCCAGGTGGCGTGAAAGGCGATATCCAACTTGGCGACACGGGCTATATCTACACGCGCTATGGCAGCTTCTGGGGCGAATATGCGGACAAATTCCAGATCTATGATCCGGAATCAAAAAAAGGCATCACGGATTTGCGGTTTGAGCGCCCGTTCCCAAATTTTGTCAAAGGCGTGCCAGATGGAATGCAGCAGTTGAAGGCCGAAGCGGGGCGGCTTGCTCCAACATACTAATCACCGGTTCTCGGCCCGGCTGGCGATCCCTTGAGGACTCGAACCCCAAACCTGCTGATTAGAAGTCAGCTGCTCTATCCAGTTGAGCTAAGGGACCGCTGACTTCCTATAGCAGCGGTCCAAGGGAACACCAAGATGTCGCGATAGGCTTATGGCGTCTGACGAACATCTGCAGCATGATGTATCACCCAACACGTTGAAATCTTTGATTTCAGGCAGCGTTAGGTGAGTCACGTTTTTCGCAGGACGCTCTAGCTGACCAATTCGCCGTAGATCGGGAAGTTGGCGCACATGGCCAGAACTTCTTCGCGCACTTTGGTTTCGACGCTGCCGTTGCCTTCTTCGCCATTGGCGGACAGTCCGTCGACCACTTCGACGATCCACTTGGCGATTTGCGCGAATTCGGTCTCGGAAAAGCCCCGGGTTGTGCCTGCGGGGCTGCCCAGCCGGATCCCGCTGGTGACGGTCGGCTTTTCCGTATCGAACGGGATCCCGTTTTTGTTGCAGGTGATGTGGGCGCGTCCCAGCGCCTTTTCGGTCGCATTGCCTTTCACGCCTTTCGGGCGCAGGTCGACCAGCAGTACGTGGCTGTCGGTGCCGCCTGTCACAATGTCCAATCCGCCCGCGATCAGCTCTGCACTCAGGGCCTGAGCGTTCTTGATCACCTGAGTTTGGTAATCCTTGAATTCAGGGCGAAGCGCTTCGCCAAAGGCCACGGCCTTCCCGGCGATCACATGCATCAATGGGCCACCTTGCAGCCCCGGGAAGATGGCGGAGTTGAATTTCTTTGCCAGTGCTTCGTCATCCGTCAGGATCATGCCGCCACGTGGGCCACGCAGTGTTTTGTGCGTTGTGGTCGTCACCGCGTGGCAATGGGGGAAGGGCGAGGGATACACACCTGCCGCGATCAATCCGGCAAAGTGGGCCACATCGGCCAAAAGATAGGCGCCAACGCTGTCGGCAATCTCGCGGAACTTCACGAAATCGATCTGGCGTGGAATGGCGGAACCACCGGCAATGATCATCTGTGGCTTGTGCTCTTCCGCCAGGGCGGCGAGCTGCTCATAGTCGATTTCCAGCGTGTCGGGCTTCACCCCATACTGGACGGCATTGAACCACTTGCCCGACATGTTGGGCCGGGCGCCGTGGGTCAGGTGGCCGCCAGCATCCAGGCTCATCCCAAGGATTGTATCGCCCGGCTTGAGCAAGGCCAGAAACACGCCCTGATTGGCCTGACTGCCGGAGTTCGGCTGCACGTTGGCGAAGCCGCAATTGAACAACTGCTTGGCGCGATCAATCGCCAACTCCTCGGCAATGTCCACATACTGGCAGCCGCCATAGTAGCGCCGCCCGGGATACCCTTCGGCATATTTGTTGGTCATGACGCTGCCCTGAGCTTCCATGACGGCGCGGCTGACAATGTTCTCTGACGCGATCAGTTCGATCTCGTCACGTTGACGACCAAGTTCTTTGCCGATGGCAGCGGCGAGGTCCGGGTCTCGGCTGGCGAGGGTCTCGGTGAAAAAGCCATTGTCGCGGTGCGGGGCATTCATGTCGGGGCTCCTCTTTCAAATTTCCGTGTCATGTAGCTCGAATTTCTCCGTTGCAAAAGAAACAAAGCGGCAGGGCGTCGGGCTCTTGCCTTGGGCGCGGCGCTGGGCGAGGACTAACGACACGGTTAAGTGGGGGAAACGCGGTGAAGAAAATCGCGGTACTGGCCAGCGAAACAGATGCCGCTCAAGACGCGATGGCGGCCTTGTCGGCACGATATGGGACAGTCTCACCAGAGGAGGCTGACGCGATTGTGGCGCTGGGCGGCGATGGATTTATGTTGCAGTCGCTGCATGGGACACAGCATTTGGATGCGCCCGTTTACGGAATGAACTGCGGTACCATTGGCTTTTTGATGAACGGCTTCCGGCTGGATGGCTTAATGCATCGGTTGGAGGCCGCTGTGGAGGAGGTGATCAACCCGCTCCACATGCTTGCCGTCAAGGAGGATGGGACCGAGGAAGAACGGCTGGCGATCAACGAGGTGGCGCTGTTGCGGGCTGGTCCGCAGGCGGCGAAGCTCCGGATTTCGGTCGATGGCCGGGTGCGGATGTCAGAATTGGTGTGCGATGGCGCGCTGGTGTCAACGCCTGCCGGGTCTACGGCCTATAATTACTCTGCCTATGGTCCAATTCTGCCCATCGGCTCCGACGTGCTGGCTTTGACAGCGATTGCCGCATTTCGGCCGCGGCGATGGCGGGGTGCGCTTTTGCCCAAGGGGGCTGAGGTGACGTTTGACGTGCTCGAACCACACAAGCGTCAGGTTCACGCGGATGCCGACAGTCGCGCCGTACCGAATGTGCGCAGAGTCACGATCCGAAGTGAACCGACTGTCTGCCATCGGATCTTGTTTGATCCCGGTCATGGGCTGGAGGAAAGGCTGATCCGAGAGCAATTCACGTAGCTAACGAAGAGCATGTCGTGTTCAATGGCATTCAGGTTTCACTGCCTCTCATCTTGGCTCAAACGCGAAATGCTTCATGAATACTGTTATAGGCGACAGGCTATAGATGCCGGATGTTAGACCCCGGTGAAAATGCCGCTGGTGATTGATCCGCCTGTCGGAACGTCTGCACTGATCACGCCTGCAGCTTGAAACAAGGCTGCGAAACTGATGATCGGAACGCCCGCCACTGGGATACGTTCTGGCGTCCAAGGACCTGATTGATCCGAGGGCGCGTGCCAATAGCTGCTTTTGTCATTCATGATGACCCCGAGCACGGTTTCAGACGCCAAACGGCTCCCGAGCCCGCCGAGATGCTCACCGCCTGTCTGAATTTCCGCCTCTTTCAACATGTAGAACCACAAAGGCGTGCGATCGGTGAAGCCGTTATGTCGGACAGCGTGTCCGGTCTGGCCTGACTCGATTTCTGGCTTGGTCAGCGCTTGAACGGCAGGCGCGGTGTCGAATTGATCGTCGTGCTGGGCCAGCGCTTTCAGCACGCCTTGGGCCGTTGGCATATTTAGCCTGTAACCCGCATTCAACAGGCGCGCGGCCAGGTTGGATGGCAAGTCACCGGTTGATGTGGGCAGCCATCCCAACGGATGGGCCATCCCAGTATCGAACCCCCGTGCTGACCTGTCTGGAAATGCCCCAGGCTGCGAGACCAGTCTGTCCCACTCGATCTCCCCCGGATTTTCCAGTTTCTCTTTGGCGAGCCCGAGGAGATGTTCCAGCGGCATGCCGTCCCGGGCGCAGTCGACAGTCGGGCGACCGAACTGGAAGTTCAGGTCATATGCTGCACGCAGCATCGTGTGCGGCAGACCGGTCACAGCGAACGCAAACTCGATAGGGACAGGTAAGCAAGTCTCGTCAGTTTCGTGCTGTTCCAAAAGTGTCCGGTACAGCGGTGCGCGCGAGGCATTGACCCACGACAAGGTGGCCGGATTGCATGTCGCGGGAAGAAAATCGTTCACAATCAACCACTGCCAGGTCCACGTAACCCGCTGTCTGGCCCGCTGAAATCTCTCTTCCGGATCGCCGATATCATCGTAGAGCTCATCAGCGACGGCATTATGAAACATGAGAAGCACCGCAACGAGATTTGACAAAAGGATCGTTGCGTCGTTGCGGGCATCCCCTAAATCGCGATCAGTCTGCCATCCCGGGCTAACCCGCATTCTTGCCGTGTCGGTAGGGTCTCTTAGAGCCAAGGCGCGCTCATCGCTCAGCGCATCGCCATAAATGCTTTCCAGATTCATCCGACCTGATCGCGCATTCCGCAGAACAGTCAACACCGTGGCGCGCTCAAGCGGTACGAGGTCTGGATCCGTAAGGGCGAGTGGGCGGTTTTGCGTGTCTTCCTGATCGACGTCAGATCGTGGTGCCACAAGGTCGTGGCTCAGCAATTGCCCCACGTAGCTATAGAGAGGAGCGATGCCGTTATCTTGTGCTGGTTCGTCCCCACCAGCCGAAACGGGTGGATCGATCATGGCATTTGAAAGATCAACAAGCGCGCCGGCCAAACCGATCCGTTCGTCGGCCGCCGCATCAGCAAAGTAATAGTCAAACCAACTCATGCAGTCTTCATCGTCTGTGCTCGGCGACCCATTCTTGTAACCTCGGTCGTCTGCGTCGGAGAGAAACATCGCTGCCGCACCTCACATAAAGTTCCCAATACCGCGCTGCGATTCTGGCAGCGCTTAAGGGTACGAAAGCAGATGTGGGCAGGCCGCGCCGTGAGGAAACCGTGAAATCAAGTGCGGTATTCCATAGTTTTTGACGGTAAAATGAAATCGCTGCCCTTGATGCGGCCATGGGTGGAGTTCTTGCGGAGTTAATCACGTTAAGATGGATTTCTGCGTGTGCCGCCGTGCCATGTCGGTACGACCAATGCGTCCTGTCCAAGTTGGAGCGCGCGTTTCGCTGGCACAGGCACTCTATCGGGTTGGGGCAAGTTAAGTTTCTCCAAGACGAGATCTCTTGCGATTTGGGGAGCGGCTACGCTGGTGCCGTTCAGAATTGTTTTCGAACCGCTACGCGTGCCCGATGCCAAAACCCCAAGCAAAACCCGACTCGTGTCAGATTGAGCGGAACTGTCGGGCCGCCTAAGATGCGATTGATCCTTTTGGGCCTCATCGGAAGCCCCGGCATAAAGCGCAGCGTGATCGGCGGGCTCGTCCATGTAGCCGCCCACGATAACGCTGTTGCGGTCCCTGCAACCTTCCGATTCCAATGTGGCAATCCCGTTCATCGCGCCGTAGCGTTTCACAACGCTTGGCCCGGTATCTTCGAGGTTCACATCGCCTTGCCCATCGGGGCCGGTAAATCTCTGATATAGCGGATCGTCGAAGTATGAGGGGCGACCGGGTCGTCGGTAGCCCACCGGTGCGTCGTCCCGCTGAATCCAGGCCTCGATTTTTTGACCCGCTTTGGGAAGCTTGGCTCGAACGGTGACAGTCCAGATGCCGGATGACGCCGTAAGGCGTTGCTTGGGAAATGGTATCTGGGTCGGGGCCACAAGAAACAGCACACGTTTCAATGCGGAGGCGCCACAGAGAGCCTTTCCCTGCTCATCCATTACAACCTGAACCACCACATCATTCGGGTCTGTGCTGTCCATACGATGCAGGACCATCGCGGCATCGATACCAAGATCCGGTAAGTGGCTGCATTCCCCGTCAGCCGTTTCAACGCTGACCTCAACGTCTGACGCATCTTGCGGCATCCAAACTTCCAAAAAGTTCGCCGTAAGGTCGGAGGGCTGCATGCGCCAAGGCAGTTTAAGTTCCAGCGTTTCGGCATCGCTCTTGCTGCGTACATAGCCATGGGAGCGGGCCAGGAACTGGTTGCCCATGGGCAGAGCCAGGTTGGCGGTGCAGGCGTCTTTCTCGTCGGGGAAGGCGTTACACATGCGTTTTATGTGGGCATCCAGCAATTGTTGGATGCCGCATTCTAAGACGCTTCCACCATTGTGAGGCCCGCCAGAGATGCCATAGCTCATATTCAAAACAACGGGCACGGCATAGCCGAGCGTCCGGCACATCAAATAAGCCCGATCCAGTATGTAACCGACGCCAGCCAGGGCGAACGGTGTCAGAAAATCGCCCGACGTGGCCAAGGTAACCAATGTCGGCAACTGAACTCCAATGATCCTGGCATCGTTCCGGCAGTCAGTCGGGTCGAATCCCGCCGCCAAATCTGCGACATGGGTGCCGTGGGACAAATGTCGTGATAATGCCTGCTGGCCACTGCGGGCAAAGTCGATCAATCCGAGTTCCAACAGGCGCGTGCGTTCGGGAATGCTACGCCGCCGGACCTGAGCCTCAAGCTCGACCCGCTGGTATTCTTGGCCAAACGGTACGGTGCTGACGTCCTTTGCAATCCCATCCATGACCCAGCCGAAATCGACCCGACTATGCCAGTCACAGCCGTTTCGCGTGGCAAACCGGTCGTTGATCAGGTTTATACCGTCGTCCACGATCCCGATAATAACTTTGGATGGGCCTGTCATGGGGGGCGTATAGTCTGTGCCAACTACGGGATTTGGTGAAATAGAGGCCGCCCGGAGCGGTGCACGATAGCGGGCCAAAATCTCTTTCTGTGCTCCTTCGGGGCTATATGACCCCGAAGGAATGATAACCTCTGCGTCGTTCGCTGGCGGATTGGGCTTTGAAATCTTGTTCAGGCCGAGCGTCCAATCAGTGCAAACATCAAGGGCGAAGTCAAAATCATCCGGACTGTCCCGTTCTGCGGTCGCGGCGAAGTCGAATTCCGTCGCATAGCGTAGGGACCAGACGGAGTAGGGATCAAAGCCGGCCTTTTCCCACGCGCCTCGCTCCTCTTTACTCCAAACAAGTTTGGTCATGTGTCACCTAATTGAAAAGTAATCGAAAAAACGGGAGACTAGGGGCGTGTGCCCCTAGTTTGCGTCGTCCCATTCTAGACGCGCTTTTCTCCAAAGCCAGTGAACAAGATCAGACGGGTGAACATCGTCTATATTGGCTTTGGGTTCGATTGTTGCGCCGTCGGGGGCCCGCCATTCTTCAATCTTGCCGTTGTTGAAGAAGTTCGACAGGGCAAAGTCAGCGGCGCCAATGCCTTCAGCGTTGAAGCTAACTCGGGTCACGTCCGTGTTGGCACCCGCACGCCGACAGAGATAGTCGCCGAGTGTCAGCCCCATCACTGCGCCTGCATAAGTATCCGCAGGGAAATGAACTCCGGCAACATGGCGGTTGATGGCGATCCGGCTGGCCTGCTTCAGCAGCATGTCATTGATCTTGGGAAGGTTATCGACCTTGCCATGCAGCAGATGGGCCAGGACGCGCGCCACGATAAAGGCCTCTACGGCGTGGGCCGAAGGGAAAGCGCCGTGCCCTGGCGTCGGGATCATCGGTTGGATCTGATCGGAAAAGCGATCCGGTCGTTTGCAAGCCAAGGCCTGCTTCACCATCATTGCTGTTTTGGCGGCAACGATTTGCGCCAAGCCGATGAATTGCAGGGAGTATTTGTTTCTGGACGGATTCAGGGTCGCGATTGTCGAGAAAAAGACGGTCGGAAATCCGACCTGGTTCAGGATCTCTGGGGCGCGATCCACGCGCAAGTCCGCATAATTGTAAACCAGCTTGGTCTGCGCCAAGAAATCTTCAGGCGT
>JBCBGY010000106.1:0-14196 GCA_038526275.1 Pseudomonadota bacterium
AACGATTGCAGAAGTCAGCACAACCCAGTCTACGGTTACTGCGCCGTCTTCGTCTTTGATGAAGTTCTTGAAAGTGTTCAGGATGTTCATTTTGTGTCCCTCCAAAGGATCATACGCTCAGTTTCAGTGGACCTTAGCGGATCAACTCGAACCGGCCTCTTCTTGGCTCAATCCTCGCTTCGGTATGGTGGATATATGCCGTTGGGATTGGGGCGAGAGTTAGGCGTGTCGGCGGTAATTTTTCATCTCAGTCTATTTTGGCTCAAGGTTATATTAACCACCTGAAATTGAATGGTTTTTTTCTTCAGCTCTTTCTAGACCCAAGCTATTCACCGCGGGAATAATGTCGCAAATGGTGCGCTAAATCCGTAAATCTGCTAATTTTCGTGGAGTATGCGCCGCCTGTTTGAGAGAACCTATTTCACAACAAAAAGCGGCGAGGCGGGCCAAATGCGGTATTATTATCTGGGTGCGGTGCTACTGCTTTGGATAGCAGGCTCAGTTGAATTGGCGGCACAGAACCAAGCAAGCGGGAACGATGTTCAACCGCGTCGTATTAAGGTCAGTGACACAAAACCTGGCAATCGGATCACAGTTCAAATCGACCCGGTCGAGCAGGCCAAAGCACTTGCCCCTCCCCCTCCTGTGGCAAAATCAAAGACGGGAACCCGTGAGACTGAACCAGCCAATCGTGGGCCGGAACCTTCTCGCGACTCTGATGCGGCCTATGCCTGGTTCTGGGACATCTTCCCGGCCGGAGCAGATGCAGCCGGTCCCGGTCGGTTAGACGAGGCGGTTGCGGCGCTAACGTTGGGGCCCAATGGCACGACCGTACGCACACCCCGCTTGGTCACGCTTGAGAAAATGGCCGTTGAGCATGGGCGAGACATTCTTCAGGCCACCATAGGTACTGACGTGTCCCCTGCGCTGGTCCTAGCGGTCATGGCGGTCGAGAGCGCCGGAAAAATAAACGCCACTAGCTCTGCCGGAGCCCGTGGACTGATGCAACTCATGCCTGCGACGGCCAAACGTTTTGGCGTCCAAGACATCACCGACCCGTCAGAAAACATCCAGGGCGGCATCGCCTACCTGGACTGGCTGATGACCAAGTTTGGGAAAGATCCCATGTTGGTATTGGCAGGTTACAATGCCGGGGAAAATGCCGTGATCAAACATGGCGGGGTTCCACCCTATGACGAGACCCGCGACTATGTGCCAAAAGTCCTGGCCGCTTGGACAGTCGCACGTGGCCTTTGCATGACACCACCGCAACTGGCCCATGACGGTTGCGTCTTCCGGGTCGGCGGCTAGGCCATAGTCTTTACACCTCAGCCCAAAACGCCCGTCTCTTAGTTCTTACGGTATAGCGCATAAAGCGGAACGTCTCGGACCAAAGTGAGATCAAGGTCTAGCTCATTCACGGCCTTGGCAATTTCGCGCTGGACGGCCGCCGCAATCGGACAACCGGGCACCAAGATATGCGTTGCGCTTTCTAGACCCGGGCTTCCAGAATAGTACCAAGGTGCACCATTCTCTAACCGGTCAAAATTGCCAAGCAGCCAAGTTGAGCTGAAGACATCGAGCGTAAAAATACGGGCACCCGCGAAACCTGCCTGCTCCAGATCCAAGGCAAGCGCCCGCAAAGCCCCCAACTCGCCTGCGCTGATTTCGCACCGGGCCAATTCCTTTCCTTGAAACGATACCGTTTCCGGCCTGTCCGCATTCGCTTCCTGTTCAGCGAACAGAGCGCCAATTTCATCGTAGGGAACGCCCTTGTTGACTTTGTAAAGCCGAGTTTTGAGTATCATCAAATTCTGATGTTTCGGATCGGCGATCAATGGCGCGAAGCTTTCCCGATCCATCGCACCCAATCGAAACGGGCTATAGAGCATGTTCATCTGAAACGGCAAAGACAGGGCCAAAGCAGCGATGCCAATGACCGATCCCGCAGTACGGGTTTTGGAAGGGTAGTCGCCCTCCTCGACCGCTGGCAATGCTGCGAACATCAGGATTCCCAACAGAACCAACCATTGTGGAACATTGCCAAAGTTCTGGTAGGTCACATAAATGAATCCGGGTGTGAGCAGCATAAGGATAAGACCTTCCGTCTTGCGACCAAGTTGACGCAAGACAATGATGCCGCCCAACACCAATAAGGTCCCCGGAATAAAAGGTGGTGCAGCAAGGATGGCCGCAAAGGGTTCGCCAGGAAATGGGCGCGTTTCTGATCGGGCGACGGTCAGCAGGTCACTGATATAGGCGCCCCAATAATCAATTCCGTAGTAGAGCGTCGTAAGAAAGGCCAGGGCGATGCTCGCAACAGCGACGGCCGCAAGCGTCCGCCAATTTTGCCTCATGATAAGGGCCACCACCACTGCCGGAAAAAACGCAACCGCATACGTGACCTTGGTCAAGGCAAGACAAGCGAGTAGTGCGCCAATCAGCAGGCCGTCAGCCACTTCGCTTTTGCGATGCACGGGCTCCAGTACCACACACGCAATTAAGGCAAATGCCGCGGCCCAAGCCCACCGATTATAGTGCATCGAGATCGACAGGGCGCGTTGATCATCACCATGGACAACGGCCAACACAATCACGAAGACAACAATGCCAAAAACGTAAGCCCAGATTCCCGACAAACGCGAAACAGCCACCCACCAGACCGCAGGCAACAGCCCAGCCGCGACCAGCACTTGTGCTGACAGAATTGCTTGGCCTGCGCCAAGGCCCTGATTCATAAAAAAAACGATAGGCAGAAAGGCGAGCGCGCCCAGCGGAGTCATATAGTCGACATGCGGCGTTTCCCCCGATGACATCCGCAATAGAATCTCGAGAAGATGGAGTGCGTCGCCTTCGTGATAGCCCAAGAGCAATGCGCCTTGGCGCAGCGACGCCGCCCCCAACAAAGCCACGAAGGCAACAAAAACCGCCAGGACGGTGCCCAATCTTGGCTGAGTCATAACTCCATATTCTCCATCATTTGGCCATTTTTCTTGGCCATACCGTGCACAATGGCGATCTCTGGCGATCCAACGTGTCCAATTACGGGCAAAAGCTAGGAATCTGAAGACCAAAACGACGATTTGTGCAGGTGATGCAATGAACATGGAAGCTGGCAATGTAACGGCCCCCCCGGCCCCCAAACGGCTTGAGGGAATGCAATTGCCGCCGGTCATGATGCGGGACATTCTTCTTAAGACAATGTTCCGGATGAATGTCGATAATGTCACCGCGATTGCGAAAGCGGTCTGCTTGCCTATTCCAGTGACCCAGGAATTGGTGGACATTGCGAGGGAACAGAAACTCCTAGAGGCCACCGGGACCCTGCACGCCAACTCAGGCGGCGAAATGGGGTACCAGTTGACCGATGCCGGCAAGGCACGCGCGCTCGAAGCTCTGGGCCAGTCTGAATATTACGGTGCTATGCCAGTGCCTTTGGATGTGTATGCCGAGCAGGTTAAGCGCCAGTCGATCCGCAATATCCAACTGACCCGCGACCAACTGGTTGGTGCCATGGGGCACTTGATCCTTCCAGACGATTTGCTGGACCAGTTGGGGCCCGCAGTCACATCCGGCAGATCAATTCTGATGTACGGCCCGCCGGGCAACGGTAAATCATCGATCTCCAACGGTATTCGCGACGCCATGGGAGACAAGATCTATATCCCACGTGCAATCGAATATGCGGGCCAGGTGATCACTGTTTTCGACCCGATCGTCCATACTGCCGCTGAGGGTCAAGAGGATGACCCAAATTCACTGCGTCGGACCGGCAACCGCTATGACACCCGCTACGTCTATTGCGAACGGCCAACAGTGATCACGGGCGGTGAACTAAGCCTTTCGATGCTCGATTTGGTCTATAACCCAACGTCGCGGACCTATCAGGCGCCGCTCCAGCTCAAATCCACGGGCGGGATCTTTATCGTGGACGACCTTGGGCGTCAGGCCGAACCACCTCAGGCCTTGGTGAACCGCTGGATTGTTCCGTTGGAAGAAAGCCGAGATATTCTGGCGCTGCAGTCCGGCGAAAAGTTTGAGGTCCCGTTCGACACACTGGTCGTTTTCTCAACCAACTTCCACCCGAACGAGATCTTCGACAAAGCGGCCCTGCGGCGGATTTTCTTCAAGATCAAGATCGATGGACCAGACCAGGAAGACTTCCTGAAGATCTTCGCGATGGTGGCCAAGAAGAAGAAAATGCCGTTGGATCAGGATGCGCTGATCCATCTGCTGAAGCAGAAATATCCGACGATCCACAATATTTACGCGAACTATCAGCCGATCTTCCTGATCGATCAGATGCGCGCCATCTGCGAGTTCGAGCAGATACCCTATCAAATGACCCCCGAACTGATCGACCGGGCCTGGGCGAATATGTTCGTGAAGGAAGAACATATCGAGCACTGATCGTAGCTCGTTTTCCGCCAGATAGACGCGGCCCTCACCAGGCCGCGGAACAGGTTTTGAGGGTCCGTTAGCACTGGAACTGGGGCGCATGGAACGCTCCATCCGTTCGGCCTAAACATTTTTTTCGGCCGGACGAAATTTTTGTCGATCCCCACGCGTAATCCAAGCGTGGTACGTCACCTTTGTCGTACCCGAACGTTATGTGGGGAGTAAAATCGTGATTAGATCTATCATCCTGGCCGCTCTTCTGGTGGTCCCCGTCTCTGCCGAGGCGGCTGTCTTTTCCTTCACTTCAACTCTAAGCGGTGATCAAGAAGTGCCGCCAGTGTCGACCGATGCAAGCGGAACGGCAAAGCTTACCGTCGACGATGAAGCCGAAACGCTCGACTTCAGCCTGCAGATCATTGGCTTTGGCACCGATGATCTGTTCGATGCGCTCGTCGCAGCCCCGGTTGGCCCCGTCCATCTGCACAATGCGCCAGCCGGGTCGAATGGCCCGATTGTCGTGCCGTTCGCTTTTGATCCCAGCACCTATGTCGACACGACCGAGGGCTTTGATCTCAGCGTCACCGACTATGCCTTTGCCGATGCCGCCGCCTTGGCCGGTTCAGATCTGTCGTTTGACGCATTCCTCGCGGGGTTACTGGGCAGCGAATTCTACATCAACGTCCACACCGACGCTTTCAATAGCGGAGAGTTGCGCGGCCAGGTCTCGCCTGTGCCCCTGCCCGCTTCGGTTCTTCTAATGATCGCCGGTCTGGGCGGTCTCGCGGTCGCGGGCGGTCGTCGCAGGACCTGACCCCGCGCGCCTGTGCGCCGCTATCGGCACCGGCGGCGCACAGGTTTTCTTCTGCCGCGCCTCGGCCTACATCGGGGCAATGGCTGCACTTCCACCCCTCTTTACCAACTGGTTTTCCGCGCGCGGATGGTCGATCCATCCTCACCAGCAGCAGATGCTGGACCGCGCGACGCGTCCGGCCCTCCTGTTGATCGCCCCGACCGGCGGCGGCAAAACCTTGGCCGGATTTCTACCCAGCCTGACGGAGCTTGCCGACAACCCGTCGCCGGGTCTTCACACGCTCTATGTCTCTCCCCTCAAGGCCCTGGCCGCCGACATTAAACGCAACCTGCGGACACCCGTGGAGGAAATGGGGCTCGACATTCGGATCGAAGACCGAACCGGCGACACGTCCCAAACCCAGAAAAAGCGCCAACGGGTCGACCCGCCCCACATCCTGCTGACCACGCCGGAAAGCCTGGCGCTGCTCACATCCTACGAAGATGCGCCACGGATGTTTCAAGGTCTGCAACGCGTGATCGTCGATGAAATCCATGCGCTGAGCGAATCGAAGCGGGGAGACCAGTTGATGCTGGGGCTCGCGCGTCTGAGCAGCCTTTGCCCAGGCCTCAGGCGGGTCGGCCTTTCGGCGACGGTTGAGGATCCGGCGGGCGTCGCGCGCCTGCTGGCCCGCCACCCCGACCCGTGTGAGATCCTGAACGCTGATCCCGGACCTGAGCCGGACATTTCGATGCTCGAAACGGCAGAACCGCCGCCCTGGGCCGGTGGCGGGGGCCGCTACGCAATCCCGGCGGTTCTGGAACAGGTCAAACAGCACAAAACAACGCTGATCTTTCACAATACGAGGGCGCAGGCAGAGATCTTCTTTCACGCCCTCTGGTTGGCCAATGATGAGGATCTGCCGATCGGTATTCACCATGGCAGCCTGGCTCGGGAACAGCGGGAACGGGTCGAGGCGGCCATGGTCGCGGGCGACTTGCGTGCAATCGTCTGCACCGGGTCGCTGGATCTGGGCATCGATTGGGGCGATGTGGACCTGGTGATCCAAGTCGGTGCGCCCAAAAACGTCAAACGGTTGGTGCAGCGGATCGGGCGGGCCAACCATCGTTACAACGCTCCGTCCAAAGCCCTTCTGGTCCCGGCGAATCGATTCGAAATCGTCGAATGTTTCGCGGCCCTGGAAGCCGTTAAGGCCCATGATCTGGATGGGGACCCTAGGGGACAAGGCCCCCGTGACGTGCTGTGTCAGCAGATCTTGATCACCGCATGCGCGGGCCCGTTCGGAGCGGACGCACTTTATGCTGAAGTGATCACGGCGGGCGCCTACGCGAACCTCACTCGCGCGGAGTTCGACGACTGCTTGGAGTTCTGCGCCACGGGCGGTTACGCGCTCCGGGCCTACGACCGCTGGCAGCGATTGATGCAGCGCGACGATGGCCATTGGCAGTTGCGCGACCCTCGGGCGGCCCGGCAGATTCGTATGAATATCGGCACAATCTGGGACTACGAAACGTTGAAGGTCGCCTGGAAAGGTCGTGGCGGCGGCGGGCGCCCATTGGGAGAGATTGAGGAAGGTTTTGCCTCAACCCTCACGCCCGGCGATACGTTTCTGATCGGCGGTCAGGTGGTGCGGTTCGAGGGGATGCGCGAGTTGACGGTCGAAGTCACCCGGCGCGCCGACAAAGAACCCAAGATCGCGACCTTCAATGGCACCAAATTCGCGACATCGACTCAACTCAGCGACCGTATTCTACGCCTCTTCCGCCAGGAAGACTGGCCCGAATTGCCACAGCACACGGCCAACTGGCTGCATCTACAGCGCAAAGTTAGCAAGCTTCCGGAACGGGACAGGCTGCTGGTCGAAAGCTTCCCCCATGATGGTCGCCACCATGTGGTTGTGTACGGATTTGCGGGCCGGAACGCTCAGCAAACCTTGGCCCTGATCGTCACGCAGCGGATGGAAGAAGCCGGACTGCACCCGCTTGGATTTGTGGCCACGGACTATGCCACACTGATCTGGGGCTTGGATCCTGTGCGGGACGCCGTCCCCCTGCTGGATGCAGAGGGCTTGCGCGAAGGCCTGGAGAAATGGCTTTCCGGCAATGCCGTCATGAAGCGAACCTTCAAAGCCAGTGCCTATATTGCCGGTCTCTTGGACAAGAACGTGCCGCAGGCCAAACGGAAGTCCGGCCGGCAGGCGACCTTTTCGTCCGATATCCTGTACGACACGCTCCACAAATACGATCCGGGCCACCTGCTGATGCAGATCACCCGTGAGGAAGCGCTTCGGGGTTTGATCGATTTCGGACGGATCGAGGAAATGATTGCCCGGATCGAAGGGCGCATTGACCACAGGATCCTGGATCGCGTCACGCCACTAGCGGCGCCGTTATTCCTGGAACCCGGACGCATCGCTGTACATGGCTCAGGTACCGAGCGGCTGATCGCGGAAGAAGCCGAGCGACTGATGGACGCTGCCGGCCTTTCAGCTTGATCTCAGTGTTCCGCCATGGTGTGAACATATCATGAACGGATACGATCTAAACCTGGCGGGCGAAGCTTTGGTCGCCACCGCCTCTGGCGCGCTTTGGTGGCCCGATCAGCGGCTCCTTTGTGTATCAGATCTCCATTTGGGCAAATCAGAACGAATCGCACGACTGGGCGGTGGCCTATTGCCTCCGTACGAAAATCTGGAAACCCTGGACCGGCTGGCAGGACTGGTAGAGCGGTTCAACCCCAAAACCGTTATCTGCCTGGGCGACAGTTTCGATGACCTGCACGCCGCTGGCATGTTGGAAGAAGAAGCCTCACAGGTGCTCGCGATTCTCATGGCAGGGCGGGATTGGGTCTGGATCGAAGGTAATCACGATCCGGGGCCCATGTCTTTCGGCGGCACCCATTTGCGAACCCTCTGTCTTGGCAATCTCATCTTCCGCCATATTGCCGAACCCGGCGCGACAGGTGAAATATCCGGGCATTATCATCCCAAGAAGCGGGTCCGTTCGGTGCTGCGACCCTGTTTTCTGGTCAATCAAGACCGCATCATCCTCCCAGCTTTTGGTACCTATACAGGTGGTCTGGCCTGCGATGCACCGGTTCTGGCGGATCTTGCCGGACCAAAGGCAATCGCCTTGCTTGTGGGCCCATCGCTCGCCGCCATTCCCGCTTAGAGCGTCTGACGATGTACCTGCACTGTCAGTTATCACATTAAGGCTTTGAAATCTTTGATTTCAGGCAGCTTCAGACTTCAGATGATTCAGGTGTTCGCAAAATGCGCGATGAAATAACAGAGAAAGGCGTGATCCAAGTTTTGCGCCCGGAGGACGACTGTTCCAAATTGGCCTAGACGCGGGTCATCCGTGATCACAGGTCCCCAATGCGTCTCAAGCGCCCTCCGGGCTGGGCGATCCCCTTCGCGCCCATCTCATGCAGGCAACCAACCGAATCAGGCGCAGACTTCCCGGACAATAGAAGGAAACCTTGCTTGCACGTCGTGCCAGCGCGAACAACTGATCGGAATGTCCGCACCGTCCTGTGTCCGCATGATCCGTCGACCATTTTCAAGGGATACATGCTCCACAGCATCTGCGGCGACCCAATGGGAGCGATGAACTTGCATTCCGTCGGTACCATCGAGTTCGCCAATCGCATCTCGGAACCGCATCAGCAGCCGGGTCTCGCCCCGGTCCGTAACGACATTCACATAGTGGTCGCTGACACTCATCCGAATGAGCTGGCCGCGATGGCTGTCAGGCAGACGCGACAGAAGGCGAGGCAATGCCCCGTCCTCGGCCATGACGGGCGCCTCTGGCTCAAATCGGTCAACAATCACGATTTCCACGGACTTTATTGCAAGCGCAATGAGAAAGACGGCCAGAAACATGGCATCGGCTTTCATCGGGCTTTCCTCAAGCCCACCAACGAGCAGATTAAAAACATAAAGCGGCGGCGTGAAGACTGCGCTAAACAAGAATGCCATTGCGAATGACCGCAGCAGAAGCCCACGTTGAGGTAGCGCGTGCTCAACCAGACTACGGGTTGCCGTGCCCATTATCATGGCCACACCGATCACGATCGACCAATAAAGCGCCCGCTCGGCAGTTCCCATACTGACGAAGGTACCAAACGGGCCGACCAGCGTCGCCACTGCCGTTGTCGCCGCCCAAAGCGTCCAGAACGGTAAAGAATTCGTCCGGGACGAAAAATCATCCCAAGCGCGTGTCAAAACCAGCACCATACCTACTCCCACCCCGTTGATAACCAGCGGCGTCGGGAAATTCAATTCTTTACTGGCGTAAAATTTTTACTGGCGTAAAATTTGCGTGACCCCACGGAGTGTCTAGACGGTCAAGCCCTCAGGTTCCGGCAGGCCGCGGGACCGGCATGCAGCGGTCAACGTATTGGCCAAGAGGCAGGCAATTGTCATGGGCCCAACCCCGCCTGGGACCGGGGTAATGGCACCGGCTACGGCACTGCAGCTCTCAAAATCTACATCCCCCACCAGGCGGGTCTTCTCGCCCGCCGGGATCCGGTTGATCCCGACGTCGATCACCGTGGCCCCCGGTTTGATCCAGTCCCCAGGAATCATCTGTGGCCGCCCAACAGCGGCAATCACAATGTCCGCGCGCCGCACAACATCTGGCAGATCCTGGGTCCGGCTATGGGCAATGGTCACCGTACAGCTGTCGCCCAGCAAAAGCTGCGCCATCGGTTTGCCGACGATGTTCGACCGCCCGACCACCACGGCGTCTTTGCCGCTCAAACTGCCCAAATGATCACGCAAGAGCATCAGGCACCCCAAAGGCGTGCAAGGCACCATGGATTTTTGCCCGGTGCCCAACAGACCAACGTTAGAGATATGAAACCCGTCCACATCCTTGGCCGGATCTATGGAGTTAATGACCAACTCCGAATTCAGATGATCCGGCAGTGGAAGCTGCACAAGAATGCCGTGGATTTCAGGGTCCGCGTTCAGTTGACCCACGAGGTCCAGCAAAGTCTGTTCCGTCACATCGCTTTCCAAACGATGCTCGACCGATTTCATGCCAACTTCGACAGTCTGCTTTCCCTTGTTGCGCACATAGACCTGGCTCGCAGGATCCTCGCCCACCAGAACAACGGCGAGGCCCGGAACAAATCCATGGTCAGTCTGCAACCGTGCCACATGGTCTTTAACCTGGCCGCGAACCTTGGCCGCAAAGGCTTTGCCGTCAATAATCGTCGCGCTCATCCCGAACCCTTCCTCTCATTCATCCCCGACCGATGCCAGCCGGGCCAGAGACCACGCGGGCGCAAGCCGCGCCGGTCTCAGCGATCATGCCACGGCCTCGATGGCCCGGCATGATCGCTCGCCACCTAGAACAGACCTTCGATCTGACCAGCCTCGTTCAGCATAATCGCTTCGGCCGATGGCACGCGCGGCAGGCCCGGCATGGTCATGATCTCTCCGCAAATCGCTACGATGAATCCGGCTCCGGCCGACAAGCGAACTTCACGCACAGGCAGGCTGTGGCCAGTGGGCGCGCCCCGCTGGTTCGGGTCCGTGGTAAAGCTATACTGGGTCTTGGCCATGCAGACCGGCAAATGACCATAGCCTTGCTTTTCCCACTGCGCCAACTGATCCCGGATCTTCTTATCCGCCTGTACGTCATCGGCTCGGTAGATCTTTTTGGCAATCGTCTCGATCTTCTCAAAAAGCGGCATCTCGTCAGGATAAAGCGTAGAGAAATTGGCCTCTCCACTTTCAGCCAATTCCACGACGCGCTTTGCCAGATCTTCCGTCCCGGCCGATCCGCTAGCCCAATGCTTGCACAGGATCGCTTCGGATCCCTGGCTCTCGACATAGGTCTTCACCGCCGCCACTTCGGCATCGGTATCGCCAGCAAAGTGGTTGATGGCGACGACAGCCGGTACCCCGAACCCCTTAACATTCTCAATATGCCGCCCGAGATTCGCGCAGCCGGCTTCAACGGCCGCAACATTCTCGGCGCCAAGGTCAGCTTTGGCCACGCCGCCATTCATCTTCATGGCGCGCACCGTGGCCACAATCACCACCGCATCAGGCGCCAGTCCCGCCTTGCGGCATTTGATGTTCATGAACTTCTCGGCACCAAGGTCCGCCCCAAATCCGGCCTCCGTCA
Source organism: Pseudomonadota bacterium (assembly GCA_038526275.1). Classification (GTDB taxonomy): domain Bacteria; phylum Pseudomonadota; class Alphaproteobacteria; order Rhodobacterales; family Rhodobacteraceae; genus 188UL27-1. Next base: position 11,350 of record JBCBGY010000106.1, read on the forward strand.
CGACGTAGTCCGCCAGTTTCAACGCGGTCGTCGTCGCAATCACCGAATTACAGCCATGGGCGATATTGGCGAAAGGCCCGCCATGAACAAAAGCGGGATTGTTCTCAAGCGTCTGCACGAGGTTCGGCTGCATCGCATCTTTCAACAGAACCGTCATCGCACCATCGGCCTTGATATCGCGCGCATAAACGGGGGTGCGATCCCGGCGGTAAGCCACGATAATGTCGCCGAGGCGGGTCTTTAGATCGTCCAGGTTCCGCGCCAGGCAAAGGCAGGCCATCACCTCGGATGCCACGGTAATGTCAAAGCCCGCCTCGCGGGGGAACCCGTTGGCCACGCCTCCGAGCGACGCCGTGATCTGCCGCAGGGCCCGATCGTTCATATCCAGAACCCGCCGCCACGCGACCCGCCGCGTGTCAATCTCCAGCGCATTGCCCCAGTAAATGTGGTTGTCGATCATGGCTGACAGAAGGTTGTGCGCCGAGGTGATCGCATGGAAGTCGCCGGTGAAATGAAGGTTCATCTCTTCCATCGGCACCACTTGGGCATAGCCACCACCGGCAGCCCCACCCTTCATGCCGAAACACGGCCCGAGTGAAGCTTCGCGAATGCAGATCATCGCCTTCTTGCCGATCCGGTTCAGACCATCGCCGAGCCCGACGGTGGTGGTCGTTTTGCCTTCGCCGGCGGGCGTCGGGTTGATGGCCGTCACAAGAATAAGTTTGCCATCCGGACGGTCCTGCACGCGGTCGATCAACGCCTGGCTCACCTTCGCCTTGTCATGGCCGTACGGCAGCAGGTCGTCTGTGTCGATGTCGAGCTTTTGGCCAATGTCCTGGATCGGTCTTTTCTTGGCCTCGCGCGCGATCTCGATATCGGATTTGAATGTCATCTAGTCTCTCCCCGGGATGAACCTTCTGGTCTCTGGTATACCACAGCGTCTCGGCCAGGATTGCAAGCACCCCTCACCGACGTCAATCAAGATAGGGTTTTGGGCGCTCATCTTGGCGCCCAGGCAGGTTGGTCAGGAACATGCAGTCGCAACTGATCACCGACGCGCAGCGACCCTTCTCGCTCGACCCAGGCCGTCACACCCCGGCGCCCCGATGCGGCGGTTTTGAAGGCTTTGCCATGGCCGGGATGCACACGCTCGATGGTCTGGGACGGCAGGTGACAGGGGCGATTTTCCATATCGACCGTCAGCGTGGTGCCCACCTGCGACTGTAGCCGGGACGAGGGCGGGATATGTGAAAAGTCGGAAATACCGCGCACAACGATGGAGGCTCCGAGCCAAACAGGATCAATCCGCACAAGACCCAATTCAGGGGCAATGGCCTCCAAATCCTCTTCGGCGACAATTGAAATCTGACGGGTGTTCCGAATCTCGGTCCCCCGCGGATATTGGGCCAAAACGCGAGAACAGGACGCGCGGGTCAAACCGCCATGCACTTCGCCCTGGAGCCCAGCATAAGTCAGACGCATTTCTTCAACGGGCTGACCATCAATCTCCGGCGCGTTGCGGTGCTGAACCATACCCAACCACACGATGGTGGCCACATAATCTGTGGGCTTCAAGGCGGGCATCCCAAATCCTCTCGACAGAGCCGCGCAGGGCAGCACCCCGGTTTTGCTACCGGCGCGCGGTCGCAGACACAACACGAAAAAACCCGGCAACTAAGCCGGGTTTTACGATGTACTATCCGCCAATTAGGACGAAGGTTCAGGTTCCAAACCGGGGTCACTTTCTGGCGGCCGCTTCGGTTTGGTTTTCGGAATGGCAGTCAGCGACGGTTTGTCATCCGTGTTGGCAGGACCATCATCATCGTCGCCTTGCGCCGGCGGCTCGCCTCGCATGACACGCTTCACATCATCGCCGGTCAGTGTTTCATATTCCAGCAGACCTTGGGCCAGATTTTCCATCTCGTCCCAATTGTCTTGCAGGATTTGCTTGGCGCGATCATAGGCCTCGTCGCTTAGGCGTCGAACTTCCTGGTCAATCATCTTCCGGCTCTCGGCGGATGCGTTGAACTGCGATTGACTGCCGAGGTAACTTTCCTGGGTGCTCGTATAGTTGATGTTGCCCAGCATATCCGACATGCCCCATTGCGACACCATGGCGGTGGCAAGGTTTGTCATATGCTGGATGTCGCTGTAGGCGCCATTCGTGACATTTTCAGGCCCGAAGACCAGTTCTTCCGCTGCCTTGCCGCCCATGACTGAAGCCAGCTTCGACAAGGCTGCTTCGCGGGTCATGGAAAGCTTGTCCCGCTCCGGTAGGTAGAATGTCACGCCAAGTGCACGACCGCGCGGAATGATTGTGACCTTATGGACCGGATCATGCTGCGGCACATAAAGCCCGACGATAGCATGGCCCGCCTCGTGATAGGCTGTCAGCTTCTTTTCGTCGTCGGTCATGACCATGGATCGTCGTTCCGGCCCCATCATAACCTTGTCCTTGGCCATCTCGAAATCGTCCATCGTCACGAAACGACGCCCAATCCGCGCAGCCATCAATGCAGCTTCGTTCACCAGGTTCGCCAGATCCGCGCCCGAGAAACCGGGCGTACCACGGGCAATCACCCGCAGATCAACATCCGGGCCAAGCGGCACCTTGCGGGCATGAACGCCCAGAATCTTTTCGCGGCCTTTGATATCCGGGTTCGGCACCTGAACCTGACGGTCGAAACGACCGGGGCGCAAAAGTGCAGGGTCCAGCACGTCTGGGCGGTTGGTCGCGGCGACGATGATGATGCCTTCATTGGCCTCAAATCCGTCCATCTCCACCAGCAACTGGTTCAAGGTCTGTTCGCGCTCGTCGTTACCGCCGCCATAGCCCACGCCACGGGA
>JBCBGY010000107.1:0-14136 GCA_038526275.1 Pseudomonadota bacterium
CTTGCGATCCACACGCTGTCGCGCACGGAACGGGCAGGGCGATGGTAGGCGTGCTCCCCTTGGTTCTGGACGCTGTCGAAGTGCGCAGGCGCGGGCGAAAGATCCTGGGCCCGGTGAGTGCAACGTTGGACGCCGGACCGCCCACCATATTGCTGGGTCCCAATGGGGCCGGGAAGACGACTTTGCTGCAACTGTGCCATGGATTGGTCCGGGCAACGGCGGGGTCCGTGCGCTGGGCGGTTGACCAGCACGTGGCCGATCTTGCCCAGTCCTATGTCTTCCAAACCCCAATTCTGATGCGACGCACCGTGCAGGACAATATCGCCTATCCGTTGATCGTCCGGGGCGAACGCCGCGCTGCCGCGCGAGCCCGCGCAGGCGCGGCGGCGGAAGGGGTGGGGCTTTCGGGTCATTTGGATGCGCCTGCCTATGTGCTGTCAGGTGGCGAACGGCAGAAGCTTTCCATAGCGCGGGCCATGATCACCGCCCCTGAGGTTCTATTCCTCGACGAGCCAACGACCAACCTTGACGGGCGATCCACGCGCGAGATCGAAGAGATGCTGGCGCAGGCTGTGGCCGGTGGCACCAAGATCGTCATGGCCACACACGATCTGGGGCAGGCCAGGCGGTTGGCTGGAGACGTGCTGTTTCTTTACAACCAAACCATCCACGAACAGGGCGAGGCGGAGACCTTCTTTCAGGCCCCGGCCACAGACGCCGCCGCTGCCTTTTTGAACGGAGACATTCTGGAATGACCTTTCGATCCGTGTTGTTGGCGCTGCTGTTTGGCGCTTGGGCCTTTGGGGTGCAGGCCGAGACCATGCGGTTGGCGGTGACCACCTCGTTCCACAATTCCGGGTTGGCGGATGTGCTGCTGCCGCAGATCAAGCAGGATACCGGACTGGATGTGCAACTCCTTGTCGTGGGGACAGGGCAGGCATTGAGGCTGGGCCGTGCCGGTGATGTTGATGCGATCCTTGTTCATTCCAAAGCCGCGGAAGAAGCGTTCGTGGCCGAAGGATACGGTACGCACCGGCGCGAGATCATGTATAACGACTTTGTCCTGATTGGCCCGGAGAGGGACCCGGCGGATCTGTCGTCAGCCGACACCGCCCAGGCCGCATTCAAGCGGATCGCTGACGCAAAACCTGTCTTCGTCAGTCGGGGAGACGATAGCGGCACTCACCGGCGAGAGTTGGCGCTGTGGGCGGCGGCAGGTGTCGATGTGACTGCGGCATCTCCTGACTGGTACCGCGCGGCGGGTGCAGGCATGGGCGCCACGTTGAACACCGCCGTCGGCATGGCGGCGTATGTTCTGTCCGACCGCGCAACGTGGCTGAAATTCGGCAACAAGGCGGATCTGGATATTCTGTTCGAAGGCGATCCAGCTCTCTTCAACCAGTATGCCTATCTTCCGGTTTCGCCGGATAGGCACCCGCATGTGGCCCATGACAAGGCGGCGGCGCTAGAGGCTTGGCTGACCGGTCCAGTGGGGCAAAGCCTGATCGCGGAATACCAGATCTCTGGTACTCAGCTCTTTGTGCCAAATGCTGGGAACTAGCCTAACGGCGGGATAGAGGTGTCAACGCACCTTCCGCCACAAACGGGCCCGTTGGTGTTCCTTCCGGAGCGCCGCCGCCAGGTTCCAAACTGACGGCCAAGACCATTTCGTCAGAGGCCCGCCGAGGCAGTTCTATTGTGCGACGTCCCAACAAGCCGACAGATACGGGCTGGCCTTTGTCCACCAACCAGAGTTCCAGCGCGTGACCGTCGGGGATGGCACCACGTCGCGCTGTCACTGCAATCTGGCGTCCTGTCAGTTCCAGTTCGACTGAATGGGTGGAACCGGAAAGTTGTGCCAGATGCGTGGCCGAGGGATCGTCCACGATTTCGGGGAAAAGAAAGAAAGCGCCCACAGCGGCAGAGGCAGCCGTCAAAGACATTCCGCGCCACATCCAGCCCCTTGGTCCAAACCGGCGGTCAAAGAGTTGGCGATCGAGCGTGCGCTTGATCCGGGCCGGAGGGTCAACGGGGACAAATCCTCCGTTCAATCCCTGAAGGCGGGTTTGCCAGTGGGCCACCCGCATGGCGAAAGCGGGATCCGTTTCCATCCTGACAGTCGTTTTTCGACGCTCCGTGGCGTCCGTCACGCCCAGCACATGCTCTGCGGCCAGCACTTCATCCATTTTGGGATCGGCAAAATCGTTCATGCGCTCAGCGAGTCCTTGAGTTCGTGCAGACTGCGCCGCATGCGCTTTCGCATCTCCTCAACCGGCATTTCGAACCTTTCGGCCAGTTCCGCGTAGGACAGACCTTGCAGGTAGGCCGAGCGAATAGCTTCACTTCCTTCGGGTGTCAGAAGAGTAAGACAGGCCTCAATGCGCGTATGATGTGTTGATCCCTTCTGCTGGTGGCGTCGACCCATAGAGTGGGGGTCATCTTTCAACTTGCGCGGTCGTCGGTCTGAACGAAGCTTTGAGATCGCCTCTTCGCGGGTCAGGACTGTCAACCAAACCATGGGGTCCGTGCTGCTGGCAGGAAACCGGTCGGCCTGCTGCCAAACCCGCGTAAAGACGGCGCTCAACACCTGTTCGGCACGGCTCCGATCTTCGACCATGGCAAAGGCGACCCCGTAGAGTTTGGGGGCGACGGTGGCATAAAGCCGGTCGAACGCACCGCGATCCTGCAGGGCAATGCGGGCGATCAGTTCGGATATCTCATCAGGCAATTTCAACATGGAAACCCCAGATACCTGTGTCTCAATTGCGGCGGAATCTAGCCCATAACTGGTGCAGCAGACAAATTACGGCAAGTCTCTTGGACTGGATCATCGGCACGTCGCTCGCCATTGACGGGCCGTATTGGCCCGTGCCTATCTCGGCAAGATGGGCAAATTTGGGGCGTATTGGGGTAATTACAGAATTTTTACCGTCTTTTTGCCCGGCAGACTTTGTAGGTTGCCGCAGTGCAAAAAACTGCGCAAAGACAAGCTTTTGCCTGTTAGGAAACAGTATAAGCCCAAAACAGGGGCGGTTTGAAATGCCAAAACATCGAGAGGTAGGATAATGGCGGACTTAGAGGGAAAGGTGGCCGTGGTGACAGGGGGCGCCCAGGGCATCGGGGCGGCTGTCGTGCGTCGTCTCATGGACGGAGGGGCGCGGGTTGCAAGTTGGGATGCCAATGCGGAGAAAAATATCGAAGCGGCGGCCTTGGTCGGGGCAACCGCCGTCGCCTGTGACGTCGCCTCTTGGAGTTCGGTTTCCGCTGCTTTGGACGAAACCTGTCGCAATCTTGGCCCGGTCGATATCGTCGTTCATTCGGCTGGTGTGGCGGGGCCCAATGCGCCGGTTGCGGACTACGATCTTGCAGCCTGGGACCAAATCATTCAGGTCAATTTGACCGGCACCTTTCTGGTGAACCGAGCCGTTGTTCCATCGATGCAAGAACGGGACTATGGGCGGATCGTGAACATTGCCAGCGTGGCCGGCAAAGAGGGCAATCCCAATGCCTGCGCTTATTCGGCGTCCAAGGCGGGGGTGATCGGTTTCACCAAATCGCTCGGCAAGGAACTGGCGGATTTCGATATTGCGGTGAACTGCGTCACGCCTGCGGCGGCCAGGACCCCGATTTTTGACCAGATGACGGAGGAACATATCGCGTATATGTTGTCAAAAATACCGCGCAACCGGTTCCTGGAAGTCGAGGAAGCGGCCAACATGATCGCGTGGCTTGCCAGTTCTGAAAATTCGTTCACCACTGGTGCTGTATTTGATTTGTCCGGAGGACGTGCGACTTACTAAAATCCGTTTCGGTTAACCGCAGGTTTGCCTTGGCTTTCTATCCTTCGAAGCGAACTGTTCAGAAGGATCTGCCATGCCGACCGCCATTGCCGCGAAGCGACTGGACCCCGGCCCCTCGGACGACCAGATCGCGCATTGTCTTGACGAAGGATCCTTCGAAGAGGCGATCGCGCTTTGCAAACAGCGCCTGGGGCGGGATGGTGATGATGCGGCGGCGCATCACTTCGCCGCCATTGCGTTGCGTGGACTGGGGCAGGCGCAACTTGCATTGGATCTGCATGCCAAGGCCATTCAGATCGCTCCTCACACGGCCGCATACCTGTTCCATCTGGGCGAGACCTTCATGGCCTTGCACCTGACGTCAGACGCGCTGGGCTGCTATGAGGCCGCCCAGCAATTGGCCCCGGAGGATGTCGAAATGGCTCTGGCGCGCGCCCGTTGCCAGTACCGGGCGTCTGATCCGGGCTGCCTGACCAGTTTGGAGAACATCATCGCGGCGCATCCTGACCATGGGACTGCCCACCGGTTATATGGCACGGCCCTTTTGTCATTGGGTCAGCCGGACGTCGCCCGCAAGGCTTTCCAGATGGCCCGGCAGATTAACCCAAACGATGGCGGCGCGCTGTTGCAACTGGTCAAAACCAGTGGCCCCGACCAATGGGACCTGGTCAATGCTTGGCTGGAGGAAGCGTTGGCTGCGCTTGAGCCTGATCGGTTGGTTTACTTCGCGAAAGCAGAATTGGAGGACCGACGGGGGAATTATGCTCTAGCATATGCCAGCTTCAAGCGGGGCAATGAGTTGGAGGCGCAGCGCGGCGCTTATGATGCCACGGCCAACGAACGCGCGGTCGACGAGGTCGAGGCCCTGTTTTCGGAAGATATTGCTCCTGCGGCAGAAGCCGCCGAAGGCAGCCCCACCCCGATTTTTATCGTAGGATTGCCCCGGTCTGGTTCCACTCTTTGCGAGAGCATTCTGGCGGCGCACAGCCAGGTGGAAGATTTGGGCGAGATTGGCGAGATCCAGAATGCCGTGCGTCGGCTGAAAACGGTCCCCCAAGCCTCTCCGGCAGACGCATTGGAGCATCTACAACAAAGCTATCTTGCGGCGGCCCCCGTACGAGCAAGCACAGCGCCATTTGTGGTGGATAAATACCTGGCGAACTACTTTTACATTGGCCACATCGTGCATGCCTTTCCACATGCGCGCATTTTGCATGTGCACCGGGACCCGAAGGCGGTGGCCTGGTCGATCTATCGATTATGCTTCGGCGCAGGCGAAGTATCTTATGCCTATGCGCCCGATGACATTCTTCGTTTTCATCAAACCTTTCGGCGCCTGATGCAGTTTTGGCAGAGCCGCTTTGGCGACCGGATTGTGCACTTATCCTATGATGAGTTGGTGGCGAATCCCGGCAAAGAAATCCCGCACTTGATTGCCCGTTTGGGCCTGCCGTGGGAGGAAAGCTGTTTATCGCCGGAGCGGGTTTCGCGCATGGTGACAACCGCGTCGAAAGATCAGGTGACCCGGGCAATCTATCAGAACAGCTCCGAAGCCTGGCGCAACTACGAACCTTTTGCCGGTGAATGGTTGGAGAAACTGCCCGACCGCGATTGGTTGAACGCAAACACGACAATTCCATAACCAGTATGCGAGCAGGCGGGGAGGGCTCCCGCCCCCTTGGACGATGCGGACCAAGGTCCGCAGGCCCAAGGCGTTGGGCCCAGCCGCCGCGCCGGGCGCGGCGGTTTCCCGCACAGTTGCCGGTGACTTGACGGGCTCAACCCGCGGTCCAGTTCGCCCGACATGTTGTTTGTCGTCACGCAAAGCACATTGGCGCGCCCGCGTGGGCTCCAGACCCGCCATGTCCCACGTAAGATCATTGGGCGCGGCATTCCGCTTTGGCCAAAGGACGGACTGCGCCATCCAATGGTTCGACGACTGATATTGGAATGGTCGCTCGTGCGATACTTCCTGGCGCTGTTACCGTTCCTGTTGGCCATGATCATCTGGCCCGACCTTGCTTTGCCCATCAGCGCCGCGCCGCTTTTGATGTTTGCGGCCATCTACGCCGTGGAAATGCAGGTGCTCGCAATTCCACGGGCCCGGACGCGAGACGCTTTGGTCGATCAAACCACGGCGGATCGGGTGTTGGACAGTCTGCAGGCCCGCGCGCAGGGGATTTTGACACAACTCGCGGCAGGCCGGGACCTGCAAGCCGGTCGCCTGTATTTTGTGATTGAGCAATCTGCCCTTGCCCGTGTGCCGCCGCTGACCTTGGTTTCGGTTCAACAAGTCCATGAAGGCACCAGATTTCTGGATCTGACCGAGGCAGAGGTCGCGCAAATCGAAGAAACCCTGTTCGTCGGAGACCTGACTGAGCAGGCGCTGCAGCGCGTGAACCTGCGGCAGAACCAGTTCTTGCGATCCACAGAACTGGATCCGCGCACGATTTCGGCGCATGCCCGCCTGAAAGCATTGGCTGGTTTGCAAAAAGCGACAGGCCGGTCGTAACCGGCCTGCCTGCAAATGTTTGGTGGGGTTGGGGCCTATGGCGCCAACCTTTATCTGCCTAGAGCTTGGCCCGTTCGGCGCGCAGAGCCCGCCAGAGGCAATAGCACATGATCAGAACCACCACGGTGAACGGAATGCCGGTAGACACCGCCGCCCCCTGTAGCGCGCTCAAACCGCCACCCAGAAGCAAGGCGATTGCCACCAGCCCTTCCAGGGTACACCAGAAGATGCGCTGAATGACCGGAGCATCCATCTTGCCGCCCGCCGTGATTGTGTCGATCACCAAGCTGCCACTGTCTGAAGATGTGACAAAGAAAATCACAATCAGAATGAGGGATATCGGCGCGACCACGGAATAGAGCGGCAACTCTTTCAGGAAGCCAAACAGAGCACCCTCGGGCGCATAGCTGTCGATGACCGTGGCGCGAACGCCTTCGGCCTCACCCACGTTCAGCATATCGATGGCAGCCCCACCGAACGTAGACATCCAGAGAGCGCAAACGGCAGTGGGTGCCAGCAAGGCGCAAATCACGAACTCGCGCACCGTGCGGCCCTTGGAAATCCGCGCGATGAACATGCCCACGAAGGGGGACCATGCAATCCACCAGGCCCAGTAGAACGTCGTCCATCCGTGGAAATAGCTGGTATCTTCGCGCCCGAACGGGTTCGACAAGGCCGGTAGCAGCCTGACATAGTCTACCATGACGTCAAAGTACCGGGTTACGGCAGCACCAACTCCGGTGACGGCGATCACGAACAAGAACAGGCAAACCGCCATGATCATGTTGATCTCTGACAGACGTTTCACGCCTTTATCCATGCCCAAAAGGACGGAACCCAAGGCAATCAGAGTGATCCCGATGATCAGCAGAACGGTCACGGTGTTCGATGGGGCAATCCCGAAGATCTCGTTGAGCCCTGCAGCCACCTGCTGCGCGCCCAAGCCAAGAGAGGTTGTCAGACCAAAGAGCGTGGCAAAAACGGCCAGCGTATCGATGATATGACCCCACCAGCCCCACACACGCTCGCCCAGGAGAGGGTAAAACGCAGACCTCAAGGTCAGTGGCAAACCCAGATTGTAACAGAAGATGGCAAGGCTCAAACCGACCGCGGCATAGATGGCCCAGCCTTCAAGCCCCCAGTGATGGATTGTTCCGACCACCCCGATATATTCATTGCCTGGCTCGGTAATATCGATACCCAGTGGCCGGGCCGCACCTTCCTCGGCGAAATTGTAGTATACCGGTTCGAGCACGCCGAAGAACAGCAGGCCAATGCCAATCCCGGCGGCGAACATCATCGCAATCCAGCCTGCGTAGCTGTAGTCCGGTCGAGCATCCTTTCCACCGATCCTGACCGAGCCTACGGGTAGGACAATCAGCACCAAGCAGAACAGTGTGATCGCGTTGACCGACAAGACCAAGAACCAGTCAAATGTGCTGGTCAGCCACGGTCTCAGCCAGCCAAAGAATTCTGCCGTGGCCTCCTGGTTGGCCAGTGCCAACAGGACAAAGCCGAAGATTACGATGCTGGAGATCAGAAAGACCGGGTTGTGAATATCCAGCCCCAAAGGACGGATATTGTCCTGTCCCATCTCGTAGTCGGTCGAGTATTCGAGTGTTTTGTTCGCCGGATCCGGCGGTGTCTCAGTTACTGCCATTGTCTCCTCCTGTCTGCCAATCGGTTTTGAAGGTGTTGAAACCGTTAAAACTGACCAGCCTGGGTGGTGGACTTCTGCGAGGCCACAGTGATGGGCATGTCCGTTGATCGTGGCATCAAGTTCTCCCTCTTAGGTTCGTTTTTGTTGAGGCCACTTGACCTTGTGGTGCCGACAAAGGTTGCCCGCTATCTGACCACTGGGACCATGTTAACCTGATTATCCGCTCAGCCAAAACAATCTGATGAGGTCAGTCAAGGCACCTGGGCAAACCTACCGAGCCTTATCTACAGTCGCAGGATTTCCGTGGGCGACAGTCGCTTGAATAATCGGCCATTGTTCAGACCGCTCAAATAAAAAGGACACCCCTTTCGGAGTGCCCCTTACATTCTAAAATGCCGACTCGTAATATGCCTAACGTATAGCGGCTCTATGTAAAAAATAAATAAAAACCCGATCGTAAATGCCTCGTTAATGTGGGGATAGTTAATTTTTAGGCAATTCGTATTATTCTACCTTAAATTGAGGTATTAGATTACTGGTCTTAAGAGGAGGTCGGCAAACAGGCGGCCAAAAACAAAAGAACAGCCCATTGGGCTGTTCTTACGCGGACTGTATGTGGGCTTAGTATTCGTATTTCGCGTGCTGGGAATAAAGCGTGACAACGCTGTTTGTTTCGATCAACGCATTGTTCATTCGCATGTACAACTCTGTCTTCGTCTCGTTCGGCAGGCTAGCCTCCACCAGAACGGGCTTAATTTCCTGCCATTCCGTGTGAATCCCGTCCAGTTTCTCACGTATGGCCGGGGTTGGAGCAGGGGCGACGCCTGCATCAGGCATGCCGTCCCGCAAGGCCGCGAGCGATACATCGAACAACTCGATTGTCTCTGCCAGCGTGTCTTTCGTTTGACTGTTTCCATTCCAAAGCTCGCACGCTTCTTTCAACAGTTTTTGTGTGCGCATCCGTTGGCGACCGGAAATGTCGACCATGATTGCGTCAACCTGCAGCAGCTCGGCTGGATCTGAATACTGACCGGAAATTTCGCTCACAAGTAGTGTCGCCGTTTCCAGAAGAGGGATATTGGCAGTCTCGATTGTGGCCATATGTTCGTCGGTGACGCCACTCTCCATCATCACGTTGATGGCGTCGCGTACGGGGGCCCATTGGGTTCGGAAGCTATGAATAGTTTCTAAGGTGCGTTTGCGGGTTTCTGCGCCAACGATTTTTACCCGGGCGTTGCCAAATTCCAAAGCATCGAGGATACGGTCAACTTCGGACGCTGAGCCGGCTACCAAACCGCGACTAATGTCGGGGTCCTGGTTGGACTTCCACATGCACGCAGACGCGGCAATGCGCTGGGAAAGCATGTGCAGCCTGCCAGAAAAGTCGACCCGTTCGCTGCCACCGATGCTTTGCTTGACAGGGGCGTTTCCGGTCGAGGTCGCCTGGATCTTCACAAGATCGCTCTTCGTTTCGGTATTCTTGGCAAATGTGCCACTTGCCGGTCCAAGCGATAAGGCTGCCACTGCAACCGTGGCATAGGCTTGCCGCCAGGTGGGCCTGGCACCTGTGGTGCCCTTCACGTTCATCATTCTCGCATTCCCATAGCTTGCACCTCGGACATATTCATCATCCGCATTCAACGACGGTTGGAACCCACAATGTTTACGCGCGACAAGTTCAGCGATCCGGCGCGCATTTTTGTGGTTTCCATTGGTCAGTTTCATGTCATCCGCCTTCTGCGCGTTGAATCTCAATCCAAGGCAGCACAAAGGGTGCTGCAACAGGTGCAGTTCAAGTCATAAAGGTTGTTGCCAGTGCCCCCTAAGGGGCAGCCATGTGGTCCTACGTGTCTTTCGAGATCCAAACCTCGACGCGACGGTTCGTGGCGCGACCTTTCTCAGTCACGTTGCAGCCCACTGGCGCGATTGCGCCGTAGCCGGTCGATGACATGTCGATATTGGCCAATCGGTCGCCAGCGAGATCCTGCAGCTGCTGCATCACGCTTTGAGCCCGATCTATCGAAAGATTGCGGTTTGAATCGAACGCGCCAACATCATCGGTGAACCCAACCATTTTGATCGCAGTTCCTTCCGGTTTGGTTTCCAGGAAGCGCGCCAGACGTTCGAGGTCGAGAACTCCGCGCTCGTCAAGGCGTGAGGCGCCTGTCCGGAAGCGGAACGTGGTGGAAAGGCGGTCGAAGTTCGACATCTCTTCCAGCATCTCGTTGATGAAACCAGATTCGTAGGCGTCGGCTTCCGCCGCCTGCATGGCTTCAGCACGTTCGCTGTCCGGGCCTTGTTCCCGCACTTGAATGCCGAGATCGATAAATCCCGCCTTTGCAATGACGCCGTCAGCATCTTCTGAAAGGGCATAATCCAGGAAGGTGGAGGCTGCCTCATTCTCCAGGTCACCCCGGGTATACAGATACAGCCGCCGCTGGAGATCATACTCTTCCGTCTTGGCGGAGAAGTCGTCCGGTGTTGTCGTCAAACCGCATTCGTTGGTCAACGTGATCGGCTTGGCACCACGCTGGAAGGCGAAGCCAACATAGCCGATCGCGTTCTGATCACGGTTCACGGTCGCGGCCACGGAGTTGTTGTCATCGACAACAACGAACGAACTTGAGCTGGCCGGTTCTGCGTCGCCGAAAACGCTGCTCTCGAATGCACCGCGTGTGCCGGAGCCGGGGTCGCGGTTCACCACGGTGATGGGTGCATCGGCTCCCCCGACTTGAGACCAGTTGGTGATGACGCCACTATAGACGCCCCGAAGTTCATCGAAGGTCAGCGAATTTACCGGGTTGTTTGGATTGGCGATGACGATCAGGCTGTCCACTGCCAGGATATGCTCCTGATCGGGGCTGATCATGTTGCCCGCGCCAGCATCGCGGAGCGCGCGCGCCTCCACCGGCAAGATGCGCCGTGAGGCCATCCCAATGTCTGCTTCGTTACGGATCAAGGCGTCGAAAGCATCACTGGTGCGCGTGGAAGAAACCCGGTACGCGCCCAGCTCCTCTCCGAAACCACCGTCGCCAATGAATTCAGCGACGATGTCACCCTCGTTTGCCGACGTGATCGTTGCCTCGGCGCTGAGGTAAGACGCAAATCCGGACATCAACAAAGGCATCAGGCCGACGCCGATCGTATCCGAGCCGGCAATCGACATATCTGAATCTGCCACTTCAAAGGTAGGGCAGGCTGCGCCTTCGCATCGCACCCGTGCGGCACTGATCCGTAATTCGCCCAATGCTGTGCGAATGACATAGTTGTCGTCTTTGAACTCAACAAATTCACCCACCAAGTTGACGGTACCATCCGCCGACTTCAGAGTGACCTCGTCTGCTAACACCGCGGTTGGCAAAAGCGCGCATCCAAGGATGGCGGCGTTTCGCACCACAACTCGTTTAGAAAATACCGAACCGTCCCACATGATTTTCTCCTAGACGAAAAATCACCCCTATTCAGGTGCCCCGACACCTGATCAAACTCCGCCAGCACACGGCGTCTCAACTGACATCACTTTCGTGCGTTACCACAACATGGTCCAATTATATTGTGAACAGATTGAGACTATTTCTCGGCCTGAACCGGGAAAGTGCTCGATTCAGCACAAATTTTCAGGCAGCGCATGCGAAGGAGTATTATTGTCTCGCAGACAGATTAGTGCAGCGCGACTCGTTGCCAGTGCCCGACAACACGCCCAAGGCTGGCTGAATCGCAGGTCAGCAGACCTGTTTCTTCACCGTCTCGGGCAAGCAACACGCACGTAGCGTCTTGTTGACCATAGCTAATGTTTATAAGCCAAGGGCCGTCCCGCTGTTCGGGATAAAGGGCAAGATAGGCTGTCTCTGCCGACGGAGCCTTTTCTTCGGCCACTTGCTGTAGTGCTTTTGCGTCGCCGTGTTCATCGGCCAGCACATTAGCTTCGTAGTGCAGGGCGGCAGGCACGAAAGACTTACACGACTTCAAAAAACGTTTCATGGGCGTTGCATCAAGGTCAACATCCCATGCGGCTGCCAGCATACGCACCGAAAGACCCGCCGTGGGCTTGGCTCCGCCCCGGCTTGCCTTTTCCCAACTCACGGAAATCGGCTCGTTTGTTTGAACGAAAGCGGTGATGGTTTCCGTCAACGCCTGCTGAACCGCGGCATCGTCTTCCGGCAACGGATCGGTCAATAAAGCGAGATCTGTTGCGAATCCCGGGATTGCGACATCGAGGATGCCAACAATTCTGCGGCCAGACACAACCATCGTGATGGTACGATTGCTGCCCGAACGGAACGTGAGCCGCCGCATCAGGATGGTTTCGTCTACAGCGGCGACGATCGCAAATAGTGCGTCACTGCCACCGGATGGGGAGATGACACGCGCGCCGTTCTTATACGTTTCCGAAGCGGCCGCCAATTGCGACAGTCGCGACCTTAAGCTGAGCACGTCAACACAACCCTTTCACGACATCTAAGGCGGAGCTTAGGCCGCCGATGGTCCCTGGCTGATGCGATCAAGTGCCGGTTGGGCAAGTCGCAGGAAGTCATCTACGTTGATCGTCGGCGCGCAGACACAGCACAGAATGTCCGATGGTTCTTGCGCTCCGCGAAGGAAAATCTTGAGCGATGTGGATGTGAACACGACGGCTTGGGTCGCACTGTCGCTGTCAGACATCGACAGGTTGGGGCCGATATCACCGAAGACCGAGATCGCCTCAGCACACAATTGGTCAATCTGCTCCTGGGGCGCTTTACTGCCGCTGCTGGTTTTCAGCACCATCTTCGATGCGAGATCTGCAAAAGCAACCGTCTCACACGCCGGAAAGGCACTGCGAAGGCCGTCCAGTTCATCAGACACAGTCACCTGTTCCTCGATACGTTTTGCGTTTTCCATGCCGATCCATAAGTTATCTTTGGCCTTCTTTCAAAGCCGTCTAAGCTGGTCGAACCTATTTCACTCCGATGTTGCGACGAAATCAATCGTTATCTATGAAAACAGACCGTAGATTGGTTGGTTTTGAATTACCTGCCACAGTGTTGTCACTTTCTTCGACTAGCCGCTGCGGCCTTTGTGCTGATTCCAGGCGAAGAGAGCGGGACGGTCTGGCCGAACGCAGCGCCGCCTCTGATTTGGCAACCCTGCGTGGCGCAATAGACTGGGGCCCGGCTTTGGTTCCCGTGGGCTCTGCGGCACGAACCTTGCGGGTCATAGATCTGCGAAACTCTTCCGGCAGGGTGCCCACTTGATATAGCGGCGGAACGTCTTGGCGCAGGAAACTGCCCAAATGCTGCACCAACTCGATGAGGTAGTTGGTGAAAGTCTCGGCTCCAGAACTTGACCATTTGTCCAGGTCTTCGCCTGCATCCAAAGCGCGGGTCAGCGAGATCGGGAAGGTCGCGCCAAAAAGGCCTTTTGTCTCTTTCGAGACGCGTTTCATCACCCGGCCTTGATCCTTTTCGTTGGTCAGCTTGTCCCAACGCGTGATCAGCAGGATGCTGTTTTCGCGTACCGCTTCGGGCATGTCGTCCCAAACAGCGGCTTCGCTTTGCCGCCAGGCCTGGGTTGCATGGGTACACCACAGGACAGCATCGACCTCCCCAACAACACGCTGCCAGACATCTGACGACATGTTGGGGTCCGAGATACCTGGAAAGTCGATCAAATCGCAGACATCAAGAATGTCAGCTTCCATGAAGAGACGGATCAGGCGGGTTTCCTCAACCGGAACTTCCTCGATCCGGTCCAGTTCGATCTCTTCAATCTCACCGTCGAGCGTTACCCGCTGTGCGGCTGCCGACCCGCGCGACATCCAAACGGGTGACAGTCGGGTCGCGGTGACCTTCTCTGGCAGGGGGCGGGACCCCAAGAGCAAGTTGGACAGCGTGCTTTTGCCCGCCGAGAATTCGCCCATCAACGCAATGCGAGGTTTGCGCGGGCCAGAGGCTTCAATTGGCGTTGGTCCACCCCCTAGTTCCATCACCATGGCCGCTATCCCTAGTTTGCGGCTGGAACTGTGAAATGTTCCAGCGTGTCAAAAATCTGATCCAGTACATGTTCCCGTTCGGCCTGGGCGGTGACGCCAAACAGATCTTTCAGATCGGAAACTTGCACTTCTGTCTTGTCGGCCACATCCAACAGGATGCCACGTTGCTCTGCAAAAAAGTCGCGCAAAATGT
>JBCBGY010000108.1:0-14101 GCA_038526275.1 Pseudomonadota bacterium
GGACAGCTTCGGCCACCTGCTCTGCCACATCATCCGAAACAAACGCAGCTTTGGTAACCGAAGGCACCGGCGTTTCCACAGCCACAGTCACCGGTTGAGACACAACAGCTGGTTCCGGTTTCGGCTCAGACGCCGCAGGAGCGGCAATCGCCAACACATCGCTGTCGGTACGGGTTACAAAACCCGCTTCTTCACGCTGGGCTTCGACACGTGCTTGCGCCAATGCGACGCGATCCTGTTCTGGGCCTTCGCCGATGATCCACATCGCGGCACCAATGATAAGCAGCAAGAGAGACGTTAACCTTAGTAACATGTGACACCTAAACTTCTCGGGCAGAGACTTGTATAGTTTATTAACATGCTCACCTCAGGTTGTCCGGTGAAATTCAACGAAATTGTCTCCGTGTCTTTACCCATAGACGGGTGTGGCGTATCCCACTCCCCATGAGCGAAGAAATCGATCCTCCCGAGGATACGCCAAAAATGGTGGCAGAACCGTTAAGGCGCGCCATCGGCGAACGGTATCTGCAATATGCGCTGTCGACCATCATGCACCGGGCTTTGCCTGACGCTCGCGATGGTTTGAAACCCGTTCATCGTCGGATTCTCTACGCAATGAGGGAACTTCGACTAAGCCCGACAGGCGGATTTCGCAAATCGGCCAAGATCAGCGGCGATGTGATGGGGAACTATCACCCGCATGGCGATGGAGCGATTTACGATGCCATGGTGCGGCTCGCGCAGGATTTTTCGATGCGCTATCCGTTGGTCGACGGCCAAGGAAACTTTGGCAATATCGACGGGGATAATGCAGCCGCCTCCCGCTACACGGAGGCCCGCCTGACCGCCGCATCCGAGGCCTTGATGGAGGGTTTGACGGAAAATGCGGTAGATTTTCGTCCAAATTATGACGGCACTTTGGAAGAACCCGAAGTCCTGCCCGCGGTCTTTCCGAATCTGTTGGCCAACGGATCAAGCGGCATTGCCGTAGGGATGGCCACCAACATTCCGCCCCACAATCTGGACGAGTTGATTGCGGCCTGTCTGCATCTGATCAAGGCCCCCAATGCGCGTGATGAAACGCTCCTTGAATTCGTGCCCGGCCCCGATTTCCCGACCGGTGGCGTCGTTGTTGAAACCAAGGAAAGCATCGCAGAAACCTATCGCACCGGGCGCGGCGCGATCCGGTTGAGGGCCCGTTGGGAAAAGGAAGATCTGGGGCGCGGCCTTTGGCAGATCGTCGTCACGGAAATTCCCTATCAGGTTCAGAAATCCAAACTGATCGAGAAACTGGCCGAAATCATCCAGACCAAAAAGATCCCGCTTTTGGCCGATGTGCGGGATGAAAGCGCTGAGGATGTGCGCCTGATCCTGGAACCCCGATCCAAGACCGTGGACCCGGATCTGATGATGGGGATGCTCTTCAAATCATCCGAACTGGAGATTCGGTTTTCTGTGAACATGAATGTCCTGATTGACGGGCGCACTCCCAAGGTCTGCAGCCTGCGCGATGTCCTGCGGGCATTCCTCGATCACCGCCGCGACGTTCTGCAACGCCGGGCCCAACACCGGATCGAGAAGATCGATCATCGTCTGGAAGTGTTGGAAGGGCTCATCATCGCGTTCCTCAACCTGGACCGTGTGATCGACATTATCCGATATGACGAAAGCCCAAAGACCGCGCTTTGCCGGGAGAACTGGGAGAAAGAGCATGTCCGCGCGACGTCGGAAGCTGACTATCGCCCACCGCTCGCCACCGGACTCACTCATCTGACCGAAACCCAGGCCGAAGCCATTTTGAACATGCGCCTGCGGGCTTTGCGGCGACTGGAAGAACTGGCCCTGGTGACGGAACGCGACAACCTGCAGGAAGAGAAAACCGAATTGCAGGCGCTGCTGGCTGACGAAGATATGCAGTGGACCCGCATCGCTGAACAGTTGCGGGATGTGCGCAAGACTTTTGGCAAGACCTCCACCGGAGGCGCCCGCCGCACAACCTTCGCCGAGGCCGGAGATATCGAAGACGTCCCTGCCGAAGCCATGATCGAACGGGAACCGATCACCGTCGTCTGCTCCAAAATGGGTTGGATCCGGGCGATGAAAGGTCATATCGCGCTCGACACGGCCCTCAAGTTCAAGGATGGCGACGAAGGCCGGTTCGTATTCCATGCGGAAACAACCGACCGACTGCTGGTCTTTGGCTCCAACGGCCGGTTCTACACGATCGGGGGCAATGCGCTACCGGGCGGGCGGGGCATGGGCGAACCCGTTCGGCTGATGGTCGACTTGCCGAATGAAGCCGAGATCATTGCCCTTATGATTTACCGTGCGGGGGAACGGCTGCTGGTTGCTTCATCCGCGGGCGACGGATTTGTCGTGCCTGCGGATGATGTGGTGGCTCAGACCCGCTCCGGTCGCCAAGTGCTGAATGTGAAGGCTCCGGCGACCGCGCTCGTTTGCCGCCAGATCAAAGGGGATCATGTTGCTGCGGTGGGCGAAAACCGGAAAGTGCTGGTGTTTCCGCTGGACGAGCTTCCCGAAATGGGCCGCGGCAAAGGCGTACGGCTGCAGCGGTACAAAGATGGCGGGCTCAGCGATGTGACGACGTTCGCATTGGCGGACGGTCTAAAGTGGTTGGACACGGGCGGTCGCACGCGAACGGTGACGGCCGACGACTTGACGGAATGGTTGGCCAAACGTGCAACTGCCGGGCGCATGGCGCCGCGTGGTTTCCCCCGAAACAACAGATTTGATCCGTGACAGCCCCCGGCACTGCTTCTAGAGTGAGCACAAAATAAATTTGCCTGAGGGACCTTTCGGATATGAGTGATCTAAGCATGGCCAGCAGCGGCGACCGGTTGCGCGGCTCCTACGGTGGCGAGGGTGGTGGACTTTTCAGCCTCGCCATGACGACGGGCTTTTTGACACTGATCACGCTGGGCATTTACCGGTTTTGGGCAAAGACCCGTATTCGCCGTTACATGTGGTCGGCCACTGCGCCCGGCGGCGCGCCGTTCGAATATACGGGGACGGGTTTGGAAAAGTTCCTGGGCTTTCTGGTCGCGGTCGTCGTGCTCGCCCTCTATTTGGGCGTCATTCAGTTGCTGCTGTTTTTCGTAGGGCTGAATGCATTCGAAGGGGGCACTGACCCCGAGGCCATCGTGCGCCAGACCATTGCGACGAACCTGACCCTCCTGGCCGTCTTGCCACTGGTCTTTTTCGCTCAATATCGCGGGCGGCGTTATCTGCTGTCACGCACACGTTGGCGCGGTATTCGCTTTGGCGCGGAAGCCGGTGCCGGGGGATATGTGCTGCGGGCTTTGGGTTACACAATCCTGACAATCATATCGCTTGGCCTCCTCGCGCCGCTGATGTCGTACAAGCTGGAAAAGTACATGGTCGACAGAACCTGGTACGGCGATACCAAGTTCGAACAAGGCGGACGCTGGACCATGCTCTACGGATCCCTGCTCCATATCTTCATATCGCTGGCGATCATCATTGCCATGTCGATGGTCGGCGTCGCGTCGGACGCGCCGGGACTGGCGGTGCTGGGCGCCGTTGTCGGCGGTCTTTGGTTTTACTTCGGCATCTTCTACTATCAGGTCGACAGTTTTCGACGCCTGGCCCAGCACAAAAAGGTTGGTGACTATATCGGCTTCGACGCGGAACCCAGCGTTTGGACCGTAATAGGTCATACTTTGCTTGGCGGATTGGCAGCAGGCGCCGCCTTCTTTGCGATCACTATGGTTGGGCTCTTCATTGGCTCTGCGGTTGGGTTTTCCTTCGGTGGCGGACTGGATTTCGATGCTCTTTCAGATCTGGAAGATTTCAACCCAGCCATGAGCCCGACGGGCGGTTCCGTTTTGTTTTTGGTTGTAATCTTCACTTACCTTCTGGGTCTGGTGGTTGCAGGGGCCTTGGTCGTGGTGTTGATCCAGCAACCCATCATCGCCCACTACGTGCGCACCACGACGATCCTGAATGCCTCCCAGCTGAATAACATCCACCAGCGCGACGGAGATGAAATGGTCGACGCGGAAGGCTTTGCCGACGCGCTGGACGTGGGCGGCGGGTTCTAAATCATGGCCCTTGTGGTCCAGGGGCGCTATTTCGACGGGGAAACCGCCGGAGATCAAGCCGTCGATGTGACCCTGGACAAGATGGCCATGACGCTTTCGATCCGGAGACCCGGCGGCGCGAGCCCTCTGGCCACTTGGCACGTGGAAGAGGTTCGGGTCATCCGGGACCACGGCTACGCGCGGGGAGAGGTGTTTGAGCAGCGCGGGACGGATGAAGCTCGGCTGGTTATTCCAGATGCGGGCGAGGCCGCGGCCATAAAGGTGGCCTGCCCCAACGCAGGAAAGTTTGAAACACCACCCGGCGCCTGGCGAAAGGTGGTGTTCTGGACGGGTGGCGCGATTGCGGCGATGCTGCTGATCCTGTTCGTAATCCTGCCCAACCTGGCCGACACGATGGCAACGCTCATTCCCCCGAAACGTGAGGAAGCCATAGGCGAAACCGTCGTGGCCCAGATTGAACGGGCGATGAATTTTGGGCGAACCGGAGAGTTCTGCAGCACTCCCGAAGCGGACGCGGCGATTGCCAAAATGTCTGATCGGCTCACCGCCGAGTTAGATCTGCCATACCCGCTAAAGATCCGGGTCTTAAAGAGCCCTATGGTGAACGCCTTCGCCGCGCCTGGCGGCCATGTGGTGTTCATGAGCGGCTTGATCGACAAGGCCGGAAGTCCGGAGGAGGTCGCGGGCGTGTTGGCCCATGAGATTGGCCATGTCGCGGCCCGCGATCCTTTGCGCATTGCACTGCGAGCCGCAGGTTCTGCCGGGATCCTGAGCCTGGTGTTGGGCGACTTTGCTGGCGGTACGTTGGTATTGATCATGGCCGAACAGGTGATGCAGGCCTCTTACACGCGCGATGCCGAGGAGAAGGCTGACCAATTTGCCCATGAATTACTGCATGCCGCCGAATTGCCAACCGAAGGCTTTGCAACATTCTTCGACAAGCTCCGCGAACAATATGGAGATGTGGAAGGCGTGATGGAGTATCTGAACACACATCCCAACCTGGAAGATCGAGCCGCGGCCGCACGTGCCGCCGACACGCTGAACGGGGATTTCCTACCTATCCTGTCGCAAGATGAGTGGGAGGCGTTACAGTCGATCTGCCGTTAAGGCGTTGCTAGGTTCTGTTAAATTGTTGAATCGGCGGCGCGCATGCGCGCCATTCGATCATGGCGTCCCCAGGGGACGCGATGCCTCCGGCGGAAGTATTTTTGCCAATAAGAAAGCGACAGTTCAGCTTAAGACTGGGTCAGGCTTTTTCAGGTTTGAGCCAGACGCCGCCCTCCGGTCGTAGAGTAATGATAAGTGTTGGGTCCGGGACTTTGCCCGGGATCGGATCAAACCGGTACCGCGCAAGGAGTGTTGCGAGGATGATCACGGCTTCATGGATCGCGAAGCGCGCTCCAATACAAATCCGTGGCCCGTCCCCAAAAGGCAGGTATGTATAACGTTTTATCGCCTTTGGGTTGGCAAAGCGGTCCGGGTCAAATTGATCCGGGTTAGGCCAAAGCTTGCGATGGCGATGAACGGCGTAGATCGGGATTGTCAGCGTATCGCCTGGCAGGATCTGGGAGCCGCAGATCTCATCCGGTTCCAACGCCATGCGCGACAGAAAGGCGGCTGGCGGGTAGAGGCGCAAAGCCTCGTCGACGATCTGACGGATAAAGGGCAGCCGGTCGATATGGTTTGCCGTGGCAGGTGCGTCCCCCAAAATAGCCCGCGCCTCAGACCGCGCACGTGCCTGCACTTCCGGGTATTTTCCACACAGGTAAAGCGCCCACGCCAAGGAAAGGGCTGTGGTCTCATGCCCCGCCACGATAAAGGCCAACAGATTGTCGCGTATGTCGGAATCGCTCAATCCGTCGACCTTGGCGTCGAGCATCAGGTCCAGGAGATCTGGCGGGCCGCCTTGGGGCTCTTTTCGGCGGCAAGTCAGGCTTTGGTCGGCAAGATCTTTCATGGCCTGCAAGGCCGGTGCGGGACGCATGCGCGCGGGACGTGGCACCCAGTCCGGGGCGCCTAGCACGTCAAGAAAAGACATCTTGCCCGCCGCGGCCCCGTATGCGGCAATCGCGGCATGGACCTTCGCGCGATTTATGCCCTGCCCGCCGGAAAATGTGACGTCAGAAATCACTTCAAACGTGGCGCGGACCATCAGATCCAGAAGGTTCACGGCCCGCCCTACGTGCCGCGCCACCTCTGCCGCAGCCCGATCAGCCGCTGCCGTCATTACCGGCCCCAGACCCGACACATAGCGCGGCTGAAAGGCCGGCGCGGCCGCGGCCCGCTGCCTGCGCCATTCGCCGCCATGCACATTGATCATGCTGTCGCCAATCGCAGGGCGCAGGATCGCGCGGGCCAATTCGGATTTGGGGTAATCATCAATGCGAGCCTGGAGAATCCGGCGGATCGCGTCAGGATCCATCACCATATGCCATCGGGTGGCGGTCACGCCGGAAATGATGGGTGCCTCCAAAGCCTCTTTCGGAATCAAACGCAGGAGATTTTCCTGCGACAGGGCATAGGAGCCCCAAAGGCCAACCGGACCGTCGGCCAAAACCGCTTGAACAGGTACAGATGCGTCGGTTTTCATGGACCAGAATGTAGGCGCCGTCTGCCGTGCGACAAACGCATGGAGGGCCTGCCGGTGGAACGCGGCGTCGCGGGCCACCATGCGTCGCTTTTTCCCTGTCGCCCGCTGTTTCGAGCAGATAGTTAATGCGTCTAAGTAATAGAGTTGAAGGGAGACACGTCCATGAAGGTGTTGGTGCCGGTCAAGCGCGTCATCGACTATAACGTGAAAGTCCGGGTCAAAGCGGACGGTTCTGGCGTGGATCTCGCCAACGTCAAAATGTCGATGAACCCCTTTGACGAGATTGCGGTGGAAGAGGCCATTCGGCTGAAGGAAGCTGGCAAGGTCGAAGAGATCATCGCGGTATCCGTTGGCGTGAAACAGTCTCAGGAGACCTTGCGGACAGCCCTCGCCATGGGAGCAGATCGGGCCGTACTGGTGGTGGCGACGGATGACGTACACCAGGACATTGAACCGCTTGCCGTAGCCAAGATCCTGAAAGGCGTGGCAGAGGCGGAGGGCGCTGGCCTGATCCTTTGTGGCAAGCAAGCGATCGATAATGACATGAACGCCACGGGCCAGATGCTATCGGCGCTGCTCGGCTGGTCGCAGGCCACTTTTGCCTCTGAGGTATCGATTGATGGCGATCATGCCACCGTCACGCGTGAAGTTGATGGCGGTTTGCAGACCATCAAGGTAACGATGCCCGCAATTATCAGCGTTGACCTGCGGTTGAACGAGCCGCGCTATGCATCGCTGCCCAACATCATGAAAGCCAAGAAAAAGCCGCTGGACGAAAAGACCCCGGCGGACTTTGGGGTCGACATTACGCCGCGCCTGACGATCGTCAAAACCACGGAACCTGAAAGCCGCAAGGCGGGGGTCAAGGTTGGCTCCGTTGAGGAACTGGTTAGCAAACTGAAAGACGAAGCGGGGGTAATTTGAGATGGCTGTTCTTTTGATTGCCGAAGTTTCCGGCGATGAACTTTCCGTTGATGCAACTGCAAAGGCGCTGACCGCTGCCAAGCAAATGGGTGATGTGACGATCCTGTGCGCCGGGGCAGCTTGCGGTGGGGCCGCAGAGGCCGCCGCCAAGCTGGATGGTGTTGCCAAGGTCCTGTGCGCGGAAGACGCGGCCTATGGGCATGACCTTGCCGAGCCCGTTGCGGATTTGATCGTTTCACTCGCTGGGGACTATGAACATATCGTGGCACCAGCCACAGCCGCGGCCAAAAATCTGCTGCCT
The DNA here is from genome assembly GCA_038526275.1 of Pseudomonadota bacterium. GTDB lineage: Bacteria > Pseudomonadota > Alphaproteobacteria > Rhodobacterales > Rhodobacteraceae > 188UL27-1. The sequence continues at coordinate 7,901 of JBCBGY010000108.1, forward strand.
CGTGTGGCAGCGCTGCTGGACGTGATGGTGGTCTCTGACATTACCGCTGTGGTCGATGCCGAGACGTTCGAACGCCCAATCTATGCGGGCAATGCCATCCAGACGGTGAAATCCGGTGATCCGAAAAAGGTCGTGTCTGTTCGCACCTCAACCTTCGATGCCACTGGCGAAGGGGGATCTGCCGGGGTCGAAACCATCTCCGCTGTGGCCAATCCTGGCCTTTCGGAATGGGTCGAAGACAAGGTTGCCGAAAGCGACCGCCCTGAACTGACCTCCGCGGGGATCGTCGTTTCTGGCGGGCGGGCCTTGGGCTCCGAAGAGCAATTCGCAATCATCGAACAGTTGGCCGACAAGCTGGGGGCCGCTGTTGGTGCCTCCCGTGCGGCGGTTGATTCGGGCTATGCCCCGAACGATTGGCAGGTTGGCCAAACCGGCAAGGTTGTGGCACCTGATTTGTACATTGCGGTCGGGATTTCTGGGGCGATCCAGCATCTTGCCGGAATGAAGGACAGCAAGGTGATTGTTGCCATCAACAAGGATGAAGAAGCGCCGATCTTCCAAGTCGCGGATTACGGGCTGGTGGCGGATTTGTTCGACGCCGTGCCGGAACTGATCGAACAGCTTTAAAAGGCTGAGCCAATGACCTCCGCAGAAACTGCGGGGGTCTTACATTTCTGCTGCAAGACGCTGGGCGACCGTTGCGTGTGTTGAGACTGGCAACATCCGCCGGGCTGCCAAAGCTTCGGGTTCGGTGAAGAGCATGTGCTGGGTCCGGTGGCTCCGTTCGGCCTCATCTGTCACAACCTCGACATAGGATAAGGCCAGCGGTCGTACGGAATCGACCATCGACTTGGTCACAAAAATCGGAACCGCGCTGGTAAAATCAACCTCAGGGTCAAGACAAGGGGAATCATCTGCGGCCCACAGGAGGATTACCTTGCCTTGAAGCTTTGTGAGCAGCCACAGCATTCGCTGTAACCAGGTTTTTCGCAGGTCCCGCACCAAAACGGCCAAACGCTCCGGTGACCGTCGGTGCAAGTCCAACAGCAAATGCCGGGTAAAGTGGAATTCCGTGAAATCTATGTCACTATACAACTCTCTTAGAGCGTCAGAGGCATGTAAAAAGCGGTCATTCCGCCGGGGATGCACCCGGTAGAAGTTATTCGAGATATTTGCCGCCCCCATGATCTGGATCACGACTTTTTCGGCACCGGCGACGAGCCGCATCAACTCTGGCTGATGGACGTACATGTCCAGTCCCGCATTCATTGCCCCAAGATTCACGACGGGTTGACGCAACTGCTGCTCCAGCCGATCTGCAAAAGGTTCTGCGACAAACCGCCCGAAAGTGGCATTGCCGCCCAGTACCGCTATGTAGGGATCCTCCAGGCAGCGCTCCGGTCCTCGGAAATGGCTGCCCCGCACCCCATAACTGCACATCTTGTAGTCCAATAACTCGGACCCATGCCCGGCATAGGACATTACATCACCTCACCATCGACTCACCCATGCCAACTTTCGCACCTGAGGCATTAAGAGAACCTGACGTCGCAAGGTCTAATGCTGCGCTTGCGCCTGTCCGCTGCAGAACAGTATTCTCACGACGATCATAAAGGATGGGCTAATGGAAATTCATCGCGTCGGGGTTATTGGTGCGGGCCAGATGGGGAACGGAATAGCCCATGTCTTTGCATTGGCAGGCTATGATGTCGTCATGAACGACATTGACCAGGGCGCGCTCGACAGCGCGATGACGTTGATCCGCAAAAACATGGATCGTCAGGTCAGTCGAGAGAAACTGGACGGAGCGGACCGTGATGCCGCTTTGGGCCGTATTGAGACCACGCTGAAGCTGGCAGAAATTGGTCAAACTGATCTGGTGATTGAAGCGGCGACAGAACGGGAAACGGTGAAAACGGCCATCTTTGAAGATCTTGGCCCCCATCTGAAACCCACAACCATCCTGACATCGAACACCTCATCCATATCCATCACACGGCTTGCTTCGCGAACAGACAGACCGGAACGGTTCATGGGATTCCACTTCATGAACCCCGTGCCGGTCATGCAGTTGGTCGAATTGATCCGCGGCATTGCGACAGATGAAGACACCTATGCGACCTGCCTTGGTGTGGTTGAAAGCCTGGGCAAAACGGCGGCGTCGGCCGAAGATTTTCCGGCCTTCATCGTGAACCGGATCTTAATGCCGATGATCAACGAGGCCGTCTACACGCTTTACGAAGGTGTGGGCTCGGTCAGTTCGATCGATAGCGCCATGAAACTTGGCACCAATCATCCTATGGGGCCCCTGGCTTTGGCGGATTTTATTGGGCTGGATACATGCCTTGCCATCATGAACGTCCTGCATGACGGGTTGGCCGACACGAAATATCGGCCCTGCCCGCTTCTGACAAAATATGTCGAAGCCGGGTGGCTCGGACGCAAAACACAACGGGGATTTTACGACTATCGCGGCGATGAGCCCGTTCCGACTCGCTAATCAGATGCAAGGCAAACGCCGCCTACCGGATGGTCGATACAAGATCGACAACTTTACAACTAGAAGCAGATGTACGTTACGTAACCTCAAATCTTATGCGATTATATTTGCTCAACAAGGCCGTTACGAAAACGTTTTCAGATAATTTACCCCCCTTTAGTAGTGCTTTGCGCGCTGGAACATCCTTGTTTTCCCAAGTCAGTCGTTCTTTCTTGGTCGAACAGTACAAGTCGAAGGTAGACAAGTTATGGGCGGCGACAAGCCACGGCCAACGCTCAAGACCATTGCCCAGTTGACGGGCCTTGCCGTGCCCACAGTGTCACGGGCGTTGAGCAATGCAACCGACATTGGCAAAGAAACCAGGGAACGGGTGCAACGCGTCGCCAAGGAAATTGGCTACGTTCCTGACCGCGCGGGCGTGCGCCTGCGCACCGGTCGAACCCATGTGATCGCACTGGCCCTCTGGACAGAGGCAGATGTGCTCAACCTGACGGCCCGGCTGATTAACTCGATCGCCACCGCGCTCCGTCACACATCATACCATCTCAACATCATGCCATGCATGTCCGATGAGGACATCATGTTGCCGATCCGTCATATCGTGGAAACCCGCGCCGCTGACGCGATCATCATGAACCAGATCCGTCCGGAAGATCCGCGGGTCAGCTATCTCATGGAACGCGGATTTCCGTTCGCGACCCACGGACGCACCACTTGGTCGAAGGATCATGCATTCTACGACTACGACAACCACGCCTTCGCTCAAAGCGCGGTTGAACTGATGCTTTCCCGCGGGCGTTCCAATTTGGCTTTGCTCGCGCCGCCGGCCGATCAAAGCTACTCCATGGAAATGATCAAAGGCTTTAGCGCCGCCGCCACCGCTGCCGGAGCCACGTTCGAAGTCATAAAAAACCTCACAAGCGACGACCACAATTCCAAAATCGTCGATTATTTCCGCGAATTTCGCGGACCGGACCCTCGTTTTGACGGGCTCGTCTTTGGGTCCGCAAATGCCTGCATGGCTGCCGCAGCGGGCCTGGAACAAGGCGGCTACACTTTGGGTAAAGACGTTGATGTGACCACGAAGGAAGCCATACCGTTCCTAGGCCAGTTTCGTCCCGCGATTTTGACCTATGCCGAGGATGCCTGGGCTGCCGGGGATTTCCTGGCCCGCGCCGCCATCAAGCGCATCGAACAACCGGACGAGGCTCCAATGCAGTTTTTGGAACAACCGGTCGCGCATCCCGCGCCGAACCGTAGCTAGGCTAGAGCACACTCACTCACCCCAGTGACCTTCCTACTGGTCAAATATCCCCGCCGGAGGCTCCGTCCGCTGGGTTCGTAGAATACCTATTTGCCTTTCGGGCGCCTGTTTTTTGAGCGCGCCGAGTGCGTTTTGTGCAAATATGGGCAGAATACCCACCAGCTAGGCTTTTTTGTTCGCTGAACTGCCGACAATATCTTCGCCATGGTTCATGAGACCCACGAACATAGAGGCTAGGGTTCCACCAGCGACGGGCTGGGTTCGGTCCGAGAGCCTCTGCCACCTCGGCCAACTCCGCGGTGGTACACGGCGGGACAAAATCCCGGGAGATCAATGTTCCGATCTGGCCGTGATGCAAGCTGACTCCGTTTCAACTCCGGCCGGATTGGCGCTTTGGGATGAAACAGGGAACCATACAAATGCAAAAACGCACTCTACTTGGAACGATTGCCGCAGCGGCACTGCTGGCCGCGTCACCATTGGCAGCCCAGGAGAAATCCGAATTTCGAGTGGCCTGGTCCATCTATGTAGGCTGGATGCCCTGGGGCTACATGGAAGAGAGCGGCATCATGGACAAGTGGGCCGAAAAGTACGGGATCGACGTCGAGATCATCCAGATCAATGACTATGTCGAGTCGATCAATCAGTACACAGCCGGTGCGTTCGACGGTGTATCGGCCACCAACATGGACACGCTCAGCATTCCCGCCGGTGGTGGCGTCGACACAACTGCACTGATCGTCGGCGACTTTTCCAACGGCAATGACGCGTTGATCGTCAAGGGCGACGGCACGTTGGAAGACCTCGCTGGCAAGCCCGTTAACCTGGTTGAGCTTTCCGTGTCGCATTACCTGCTTGCACGGGCGCTCGATTCCGTTGGCTTGGCCGAACGGGATTTGGGCGGGGTGATCAATACATCTGACGCTGATATGATCGCGGCCTACTCGACGGATGATGTGCAAGCCGTTGTTACCTGGAACCCGCTGGTTTCCAGCATTTTGGACGGGCCAGACGCAACCAAGTTGTTCGACAGCGCCGATATTCCAGGCGAAATCATCGATCTGATGGTCGTCAACACCGAAACACTGGAGGCCAACCCCGATTTCGGAAAGGCTCTGGTTGGTGCCTGGTACGAAACGATGGCGCTCATGGCGGCAGGGGACGAAGCCGCACTAACCGCGATGGCCGAAGCGTCCGGCACCGATCTGGACGGCTACAAAGCGCAGCTTGCCTCTACACAGATGTTTTACACACCTGCCCAGGCCGTGGAGTTCACCCAGTCGGCAGAACTGCCAACGACCATGGTCAGCGTGGCAGAATTCCTGTTCGACAAAGGCATCCTCGGTGAAGGCGCGCCGTCCGCTGATTTCGTGGGCGTAGCCTATCCGGACGGGTCAACCACGGGTGATGCCAACAACGTCAAGTTCCGGTTCGATACGAGCTACATGCAAATGGCCGCGGACGGCGCTCTTTAGACCTTCTGAAGAGCACAGGCGCACCATGCGTTGGATCAACCGAACACCAAACCAAGCGGCGGCCTGGGCTTTGGCCGCCCTCCCCTTCGTGGCAATATTTGCGGCCTATGCGATTGCATCAGACATTCGCCTGGCCGCAAACCCTTCTGACAAACTGCTGCCCGCCCCGTCGACGATCTACGACACCGCCCTCCGTCTGATCAGCGAACCTGACCGCAGATCCGGCGAAGTCCTCTTCTGGAAAGACACTCTGGCCAGCTTGTGGCGGTTGGGTCTCGGCGTGGGTCTGTCTGCCATGTTGGGCCTGGTCTTTGGCATGGCCATAGGGCTTTTGCCCTACATCCGGTCGACCTTCGCCACAGTGATCTCTGTGCTCTCCATGGTCCCGCCTTTGGCGATCCTGCCGATACTCTTTATCATCTTCGGCCTCGGTGAAGTGTCGAAAGTGGCGCTGATCGTCATCGGCATCGCGCCCTTTCTCATCCGAGACATGGCTTTGAGGGTCAGCGAAGTCCCAACCGAACTGGTCGTCAAAGCCCAAACTCTAGGCGCCTCCAGTTGGGTCATAGCCCTGCGCGTTGCCGGGCCACAGGTTCTGCCACGCCTCTTCCAATCCGTCCGGCTGAGCTTGGGTCCTGCATGGCTGTTCCTGATCGCGTCAGAAGCCATTGCCGCGGAAGGCGGGCTGGGCTACCGGATCTTCCTCGTCCGACGCTATCTGGCGATGGACGTGATCCTAACCTACGTGATTTGGATCACCCTGCTGGCCTTCGTCATAGATTTTCTAATCCGCATGGCGACCCGTCGCATGTTCCCCTGGTTCGGAGAAAAGGGCGCATGAGCTTTGTGAAAATCTGGAACCTGAAAAAGACCTACGGCAAACGCACGATCTTTGAGAATGTGAATGTCGATGTCCAGGAAGGCGAATTCATCTCGGTCGTCGGAGCGTCCGGTTGCGGGAA
>JBCBGY010000109.1:0-14067 GCA_038526275.1 Pseudomonadota bacterium
AACCTTGGGCCTTCCCGAAATGGCGTAACCAAATCTCGGTTCGGGTTTGGTCGCGCGTCTCGTATGCGGTTATGGCATGTTGCAGATCGCTCGGGGCGGGCTCCTCCGCGCCTGCCCCAAGGGCCGTCAGCCGCATCGTGTACCAGGCCGTAATCCCGCCTTCCGGCGCATTGGCGAAACGGGGGAATTCCGGATCCACCCGATCACCTTTGGCCCAGCGGGTGGGCAGGTCTGGTTCGAGGATCAGGGCGCGCGCGAGCCCGATGACATCTGCGGCGCCAGACGCAATCGCTGCCTCGGCCTGATCGTAGGTCTTGAAACCGCCGGTCAGCATAAGTGGCTTCGAGGTCAAAGCCTTGGCCTGTATCGCGAAAGCTTGGAAGTAAGGCCCGCCCCCTGCCGCATCGGAGGCGGACTTCGCGCCCGGGAAATAGGTTCCGCCGCTGATATCCAGAAGATCGATGGTGGTGTCGTCCAGTACCGCGACGACCTGCAGCGCATCTTCTCCGGTCAGTCCACCCTCTAGTTGATCTGTGGCATTAAGCTTGACCGCAATCGGAAAGTTGGGCCCAACCGCCTCCCGCACCGCCTCGATGCTTTCGACCAGGAGCCGCATGCGGTTATCGATGGCGCCACCATATCGATCCGTCCTTTTGTTAAAGAGCGGTGACAGGAACTGGCTCAGCAGGAAGCCATGGGCGGCGTGGATCTGGACGCCACCGAAACCGGCCTCTTGGGCCAGCCGTGCCGTGCGGGCAAACTCTGCCACCACCTGTTCGATCTCGGCGACCGAAAGCGCATCACAGGTCAGGCCCGGCAGATCCAAGGCGCTCGGCCCCTTGGGCACGCTTGTCGGCGCATATGCCAAGGCCCCCGCATGACCCAGTTGCAGCCAAAGCTGAGCGCCACCTGCTCTGCCAGCTTCCGACAATGCGCGGAAGCGCGCCAGATCTGAGGAGGTGTTCAACACCAGATTGCCGGGCTTTTCGGCATAATCAGGCGTGCCTTGCACCTCGCCGATGATCGAAACCGCCAATCCGCCGTCGGCCCAGCGCCGATAGAGTCGCCCCTGATCGGCCGTGGGATGCCCTGTCCCGTCACCCAGAGAGTCAGACATCGCGGATTTCGCTATCCGGTTCTTCAACACGCATCCGCAGGGCAGTTCCAGCGGTTCAAACAATGGTCCCGACTGTTGCATCTGATCTGCCCATCCCAGCTTCGCCGCGTTGATTGGATCTAAGGCGACACATTAGGTCTGCAAGTGCGGCGTTATCGATTGTAAAAGGCAAGCCTAATGCGACGGTCCGGAACGGACCCGACCCTTTGATTGCCCGACGGTGCGGACCACTGCGCCGAACTCCATGAGTTGTTTCGCCAGAGGGTTGGATTTCCGCCAAACCAGACCAATTGTGCGAGAAGGCGAAGGCGCGGGGAAACGCGCCACAGAGACACTGGCTGCGCGGCTTTCCAAAGATACGGCCATTTCGGGGATCAGCGTTAGCCCCAATCCGGCGCCAACCATCTGGACCAATGTCGACAGCGAACTGCCTTCCATCATGTATTTGGGCTCGGCATTCGCCACATTGCAAAAGGACAGGGCCTGATCCCGAAAACAATGGCCTTCCTCCAGCAAGAGCAGTCGCATTTTCTGAAGGTTATCAGGACTGGGAACAGGCTTGCCGGCTTCTGTCGAAGGGCGCACCAGTACGAAATCTTCATCGAAAAGGGCAAATTCCTGCAGTGAGGGTTCCGATATGGGCAGTGCCACCACTGCGGCATCCAGCCGGGAATCCAGCAAATCCTCAATCAGTGATTTGGTGACGGTTTCCCTTGGAAGCAGTTCCAGACCCGGGAATCGAACCGAAAGGGCCCGCATCATTTCGGGCAGCAGATAAGGCGCAACGGTGGGGATAAGGCCCAATCGCAAGCGACCCGATAGGACACTATCCGCCGCCCGGACCAAGTCGTCCAACTCATCAACCGACAGCAGTATCTTGCGTGCGCGGGCCCAGAACTCCTCACCCAGCGCGGTAAGGCGGATTTGGCGGGAGCCCCGTTCAACCAGCGGACTGCCAAGCATGGCTTCCAGCTCTTTGATTTGCAGGGACAAAGCCGGTTGAGAGATCGCGCAGGTCTCTGCCGCCCGACCGAAATGTTGCTGTCGTGCTAACGCATCGAAGTAGCGGAGGTGTTTTAGGGTCAGGCCGATCATTTGCCTAGCTTATCGCAGCGGTTTGAATATCAAATTGGCATAAATGAAAAACCGGCGATACGTCTACCCGTGACAGAACGTAGTCAACCCAGCAGACGGAGATCCCCATGGACGGAAATATGATGAACGCCCGCGGTTGCCCTGTCATGCACGGCGGCAATACCGGCATGAACAACCACGTCACCAAATGGTGGCCTGAGGCGCTGAACCTTGAGATCCTGCACCAGCACGGCGCACGCACCAACCCGATGGATCCCGATTACAATCATCGCGACGCCGTCAAGGCGCTGGATTTCGAAAGCGTCAAGGCTGAGGTAAAAGCGCTGATGACCGAAAGCCAGGATTGGTGGCCTGCCGACTGGGGTCATTATGGCGGCCTGATGATCCGCTTGGCGTGGCACTCTGCCGGATCCTACCGGATGGGTGATGGCCGTGGCGGCGCCGGATCGGGCAATATCCGCTTTGCCCCCCTGAACTCCTGGCCCGACAATGCCAGCCTCGACAAAGCCCGCCGTCTGCTGTGGCCGGTCAAGAAAAAGTACGGCAATGCACTATCCTGGGCCGACCTGATCATCCTTGCCGGCAACATGGCCTATGAATCGATGGGTCTGAAGACTTTCGGTTTTGGCTTCGGTCGGGAAGATATCTGGGGCCCCGAGACCGACATCAACTGGGGTGCCGAGGGCGAATGGCTGGCTGACAGCGAAAACCGGTATGAAGATCTGGGCGACGCCTCGACGCTCTATAACCCGCTGGCCGCTGTGCATATGGGCCTGATCTACGTGAACCCGGAAGGCGTGAACGGCAATCCGGACCCTGCGAAGACGGCAGCCCATGTGCGTGAAACCTTTGCCCGCATGGCCATGAATGACGAAGAAACCGCAGCCCTGACCTGCGGTGGCCACACGGTCGGCAAGGCTCACGGACGCGGCGCAGTCGACAATATCGGCGTCGAGCCGGAAGCCTGTGGCGTCGAAGCGCAAGGCCTTGGCTGGGGCAATCCGGGCCATGAGAGCAAGGCCACCAACGCCTTCACCTCTGGCATCGAAGGGGCCTGGACGAAGAACCCGACCCAGTGGGACATGGGCTATTTCGAAAACCTGTTCGGCTATGAATGGGAAGTGACCAAATCGCCTGCCGGTGCCTGGCAGTGGGAGCCGGTCAACATGCCGGACGACGAAAAGCCGGTTGACCCGACCGATCCCGCAGTGCGTCACAATCCGATGATGACCGATGCTGACATGGCCATGAAGGTCGACCCGATCTATAATGAGATCTGCCAGAAGTTCCGCGCCGATCCGGAATACTTCGCCGACACGTTCGCACGGGCCTGGTTCAAGCTGACCCACCGCGATATGGGGCCAAAGGTCAACTATCTGGGGCCTGATGTTCCGGCAGAAGATCTGATCTGGCAGGATCCGATTCCCGCAGGCAACACGAACTACGATGTGGCTGCCGTGAAAGCCAAGATCGCCGATAGCGGCCTGTCCGCTGCCGAGATGATCGCAACCGCTTGGGATAGTGCACGCACCTTCCGTGGTTCTGACAAGCGCGGCGGTGCGAATGGTGCCCGCATCCGGTTGGCTCCGCAGAAGGACTGGGAGGCCAATGAACCCGAACGTTTGGCCAAGGTGCTAGGCATTCTTGAACCAATTGCAGCAGACACCGGCGCCTCGGTGGCCGATGTGATCGTGCTGGCAGGCAATGTCGGGTTGGAGCAGTCGATCAAAGCGGCTGGCCATGATCTGGACGTGCCGTTCGCAGCGGGCCGTGGCGACGCGACCGACGCGCAGACCGACGCCGACAGCTTCAGCGTGCTGGAACCGTTGGCCGACGGTTTCCGCAATTGGCAGAAGGAAGAGTATGCCGTCAGCCCCGAAGAAATGATGCTCGACCGGGCGCAGCTGTTGGGCCTGACCGGAGCTGAAATGACGGTTCTGCTGGGCGGCTTGCGTGTCATCGGTGCGAATGCTGGCGGCGCAAAGCACGGCGTCTTCACGGACCGTGAAGGCCAGTTGACGAACGACTTTTTTGTCAACCTGACTGACATGGCCAACAGCTGGCATCCTGTCGAAGGCGGCTACGAGATCCGCGATCGTGTCTCTGGCGCGGTCAAGTGGACCGCAACAAGCGCTGACCTTGTTTTCGGCTCAAACTCGATCCTGCGGTCCTATGCCGAAGTCTACGCCCAGGACGATAATGGCGTGAAGTTCGTCAAAGACTTCATCGCCGCTTGGGTCAAAGTGATGAACGCCGACCGGTTCGACCTGGCCGCCTAAGGCAATTCAGCCCCGAGCGCGGCGCGTCCGCGCTCGGGATTTCGTCACGTGCTATCAGCAGCATCTTTTGCAAATGCGTCCTTCCAATCCGGATGCCATCGAGACAAGGCCGGACGGTTTTCGGTAATGTCACCCGCGCCCCAGGCAATACGTTGGGCATCCATGGCCTCGGACGTTTCGCCGTCGGGGCAGACAATATAGAAGGCTCCACCAGACAGCCTTTGCACCGCGAACTCCGCCACTTGCTCGGAAGACCAAGCCCCCTTCGCCCATTTGTCAGGATCATCGGAGGTCCATCCCGGAACCAGCAGATGGGCCGAGATTGGCGCGTCCAGGCTGCGATACCGATGCTCCAAACCTTCGGTCAGAGATTTCAGGGCGGCCTTCACCATGTTGTAGGCCGGATGCCCGGGCGGATTGGTGATCCCCTGTTTGGAGCCGACATTGAGCACCATCGACGGGATACCACTGGCGATCATACCGGGCTCGAAAAGACGGATGAGCTCGAGCGGGCCCCACAGATTGACATCCACCGCTTCGCGCCACTCGGACAATGGTGCTTCCCAACCTCGGCCCGTGCGAGTGACAGCGTTGTTGACCAGAACCGTCACAGGCCCATCCCAGACGGCGGATATTCGGTCGGCGACGGCGGTCCGACCTTCTGCGGTCGAGATATCCCCCGGGCAGGCAAGAGCGTTGCCGCCGAGGGCTTCGGTCTTTCCAGTCAAATCGGTGATGTCATTCATCGCCACCCGCAGTCCGAGCCGGATGAAATGTTCTGACAGGGCGAACCCGATACCTTGGGCGGCGCCGGTCACCAGGGCTATCGCGTTTGGCTGAAATGCTGGATGGGTCAAAGTCTTACCTCCCTTATCGCTGGTCCTGAACATACGGACTGGACCGCATTCCAAACCCGGTTTGCCCAAACAGGCAATTGTGAGATCTCCATATCGAATGATGGTAGCGCCTCAGCATCGGGCCTAGTCCGCCGTCCAACCTCCATCGACCAGGTGAGAGGTTCCGGTTACCAGCGCGCTCGCATCAGAAGCCAGATAGACGACCGGTCCCATCAAATCCGTGACCTCTCCAATTCGTCCGAGTTTGATCTTGGATGTGATCCATTCAACCAATTCCGGGCGGGCGAATGTGGGCTCCGTAAGTGGCGTGCGAACGAATGTCGGGCAAATTGTGTTTACCCTGATCTTATCTGGGCCGAACTCGATCGCCATGGCTTTGGTGAAGCCCTCCACTGCGTGTTTAGAGGCGCAATAGACCGCACGTTCCATCCCGCCGACCACGGCCATTTGGCTGGAAATGTTGATCAGGGATCCGGGAAGCCCGGCGGCGAGCAACCCCTTCGCCACTGTCTGGGTCAGGAAATAGGCGCCCCGCACATTCAGGTTCATGACGGCGTCAAAATCGCTCAAGGTCGTATCGACCGTTTTGCTATGACGCGCAGTTCCTGCGGAATTGACCAGGATCTGAAACGGCCCGGCGGCCAGCACCTGGGCGGCCGTGGCCTCCACATCGCCCACGTCCAAAACCATTGAACTGGCCTTCAAACCCCGCTCGGTTAAGGCCGCCACCAGATCCGCCAGCACGTCTGCGCGCCGGGCGGCCAATACCGTTTCGGCCCCGGCCTCTGCGCAAGCAACGGCGGCGGCCAGGCCAATTCCCGATGTGGCTCCCGCAACCAGGGCCCGTTTGCCATCCAACCGAAAGGACGGAGTGCGGGGCAATTCGATCATTCGGCGGCTTCTCCATAAGGGACGTTACGGCCACCATAGCGGCGAACGCGAATGTTGCACTGCTCGGCATGGCCCACAAAGCCTTCGAGCATACATAGCCGAGATCCATAAGCCCCCATCTCAGCCGCCGCCTCATCCGTCAGAATGCGTTGATAAGAATGGGTTTTCAGGAACTTCCCGACCCATAGCCCGCCCGAATAGCGGCCCGCCTTCTTGGTCGGCAATGTGTGGTTGGTGCCAATCACCTTATCGCCATTTGCCACGTTCGTGCGCGCGCCCAGGAACAAAGCTCCATAGCAGGTCATCTTTTCCAGAAACCAGTCATCCCGATCGGTCATGACCTGCACATGCTCCGACGCAATGTCATCAGCAACGTCCAGCATTTCGTCGTAGGTGTCGCACAGGATGACCTCGCCATACTCTTCCCAACTTGCCCCCGCCGTTTCGGCTGTTGGCAGGATTTCCAATTGTCGTTCGATTTCGGCCAAAGTGTCTTCGGCGAGTTTGCGCGAATTGGTCAGCAGAACCGCGGGCGAGTTGTAGCCATGTTCTGCCTGCCCCAGCAGATCGGTCGCGCACAGTTCACCGTCGACCGTGTCGTCCGCGATCACCATGGTTTCGGTCGGTCCGGCAAACAGATCAATGCCAACGCGCCCAAACAACTGACGCTTGGCTTCGGCCACAAAGGCGTTTCCGGGGCCGACAAGCATGTGGACGGGTTTGATCGTTTCAGTCCCGATGGCCATCGCCCCCACCGCCTGAATGCCGCCAAGGCACAGGATCTCGTGCGCACCGCCCAATTTCATCGCCGCCACGATGGCCGGATGGGGTTTGCCGCCAACGGGTGGTGCAGTGGCCACAATGCGCGGCACCTCTGCCACGCTGGCAGTCAGCACCGACATATGGGCAGATGCCACCATGGGGAACTTGCCACCCGGGACGTAACAGCCAACCGACTGCACCGGAATGTTTCGGTGTCCCAATATCACGCCGGGTTCCGTTTCAACTTCGATGTCCGTCATCGACGCCCGTTGCGCTTCAGCAAAGCGACGGATCTGTGTTTGGGCGTATCTGATATCTTCCATGTCCCGTGTCGAAACCTTGGACATGGCCGCCTCAATCTCGCTTTCGGTCAGACGGAAGCTTTCCGGGGTATAGCTGTCAAACTTGGCCGACAGGTCCCGCACGGCTTTATCGCCGCGGGCCTCGATGTCAGCCAGCGTGGCCTCGACAACAGCCCGCGTTTTGGCATCGTCCTCGCGCCGTTCCGACTCTGTCTTGGCGGTTTTCAGATATTCGATCGTCATGGGAACCCAGTCTATTTCATCGCCCGAGGATCTATCGAAGACCCACACTCAACCGGAATATGCATGGGCGGCGTGCAAAAGCAAAAACACATAAGCGCCGAATGTTCCGGTGGGCTGAAGCGTGGACGAAGCCCACATGAATTTCGATCAGGTGAGAAGGCACCTGTTGCGAATTTCGGTAGCCAAGTAACATGCGCGCAAGGCCAGGGTTGGTTGCGGATCTTGGCCGAATTCCGTTAGCGCGCGCGCCAGGATACCTAGCCCCACAGCATCTGCGCGCGACGCTAGGGCCAAGGCATGATCCGTCGTTCGAACGCGCAGTGTTGTCGCCACAGCATCAAAGACTTCTCCGCAAAGTATGCTGATAGCTGAGATCTTGACCTGCGCTTTCTGGCCGGTGCGGAAAAACCCCAGAGCCCGTCCACCGAGTTTCCGGGCCATACCAATGTCTGGCAGCGTCTTGGTTTGAAATGTCAGATCACTGGTTTCCAGCGCCCCGCCGATCTGCAGATATACCGTCACTGGATAGAGCCGCAGATCGTTGGCGGCCAGGTTGGCCTCGCACAGAATGGCGGCGACGCCGGGCGCATTGGTGTGCAACCAGGTGACATCGCCATGCCGATCCCCCGGAATGGCAAGGTCAATCCGGCCCCCGACCCCATCAAATATGGGAAGCCGGTAGAGTTGCGAGATATCGTCAAAGACCGGATCGCCTACATCTTTCGGCTGCAGCAGCACGGGAACGGGCGCCCCGTTATGCCGCAATCCCAGCGCAGTCCTGTGAGAGAGGTCAGCCAAAAGACTGCCCCAATTTCGATGCAGCAGGCCCGCTTCCTCCATCTCTTCAACCATGTTGATTTGCGGATCAGGCCTGGCGCGACCATGCTCCCACGCGATCAGACCGTCGCTGGACAAGCGGGGCTGGCGCAGATCCAGAGCCGACCCAATCATCTTGTTGACGGTCCCGCCAGAGGCCCAAAGCGGCGCGTGGTACGTAGATTCAGGCTGAAATGTCGGGTCTGCTCCGGCGCCTCGGGCCTGCCCCGTTGAATACCAACATTTGGTATCTGTGGCATAGGCATGGATCCGGGTCCCCCGCGCACCGGTTTCAGAACGCCATCGCACCGCGCCAAGGAGGAGCAGACGCAGGCTGTCCTGTTCGTGATAGGTCCGTCGCAAGACCCCGGTCAGTTGTGGATCCTGAGGCGACGCTTCCAGTGCCTGGGCCAGAGCATAAGCCAGCGCCGCATTGGCCAGAAAACGATCGTCGCTGTAGGAAAAATGGTTGTCCCGACCCTGGCGGGTGATCTTTGCGAGAAGCCGCAAAAGCCCGGTCAATCGCGGCGCAGCCTGGGCGCGCGCTGATATGGCAAGATCGAACAAACGTTCTTCGGCCAGTAGCGTGTCGCCCCCAAAGACCCCGAAAACGGCCCCTTCAATCGCGGCGCGGACCGAGACCAGAAAGTCGGCGGCAAGCGTCTCGGTGTCGGGCTCGTCCCGGCTGAGCGCGTCGAGCGATTGCGTGCCTGCCTGCATCCGCACCACCAGGGCCGCCGCTGCCACGACGCGCCGCTTGGTCGTTTTCGGGCCTTTGAACACAGCACCTTTCAATCCTTGACCAGCCAGAAACATGACCAAGGCTTCGGTATCGGGTAGCCGGACCGAAAGGTTGGGGCCGTCTTCCGTGACTGTGGCCTCAGCACTGATCGCGGCTTGGTTGATGGCCTTGTCCCAATCGGCACCGGCGAACTTCTTGAGCGCCGTTTCGTCCAGTGCCTCCAATTCCTCCCGTGCCGTTGGAACTGGGGCCTGCGGCGCCTCACCGGCCTGTTCACCTTCGTCGGGCGCTTCTGCGCGCAAAGCCAGCACCGCAAGGACGATGTGGCGACAGACGCCAGTGGCGGGACAAGTGCATTCAGCGGCTGATGGACCATCGGCGGTCAGCGTCACGGTATGGCCATCGGCAGTCACCTTGGCCGATACGGCATCGCGCTCGACGATCTCGGCCTTGCCCGCGCCCAGATCCCGGCTAGCCCGGCGCACCAATCCGACAGAAGCCAGCGCAGACAGCGCCGCTTCGTCATGGATGTCGAGCATTGCGACAAGGCTCATGCCATAATCTCCGCCAACCATTCGGCAAAGCGGTCTGGGGTCATCGCACCAACATGCATGCCAATTTGCGAGGCCTTCGCCGCGACCTGTTCATCGAAATAGGGCGCGCTGCCTTCGTCCAACGCCAATAGGCCGATCATGCGCACCCGCGCTTCCGCCATTCTGGCCAGTGCAGCATAAAGGGGGCGCGGTGGTGCCCCTTCCGCGAAATCGGTGATCAGTGCAAACACGGTGCGTTCGGGATCTTCGATCAGATCCTCGCAATAGGTGACCGCCCGACCGATGTTGGTTCCGCCGCCCAATTGAACCGACAAAAGTGTGTCCAGCGGGTCGGTCAGCTTGTCGGACACGTCAATGATCGATGTATCAAACAGAACCATCTTGACCCGGACGCCAGGCAGACCGGTCAGGATCGCAGCCATAACAGCGGCATAAATGATGCTGTCAGTCATTGATCCGGACTGATCGACGCACAAAACCACCGTCCAGGGCAGTCGCCGCTTTTCGCGGCTGTTGAACCGCAAGCGCTCTGCGATGATCCGCCCTGTTTCCGGATCATAGGTTTTGAGGTTCTCCCGCAATGTCGCGCGCCAGTCGAAATTGGCAGCCGACGGGATGTTGGAGCGCCGGAACCGGTTGCGCCGACCGGAAAAGGCCCGCATCACCTCGTGGCGCAAACGTTCCATCAGATCACGGATAATTCGATCCGCCACCTCGCGTAGCTTTGCCTTCACGGCCGGATTGGCGCGGTTGTGAAAACTCAGAAGCACCTTTAGCAGATCGCGGTTTGGCTCAAGCTGTTCCAGCGTTTTGGGATCTTTCAGCAGATCCGTCAGCCCATAGCGCTCCAGCGCATGGCCCTGCAGGGTCTCAAAAACAGTTTCGGGAAACAGGCTGCGTGCTTTGCCGAGCCATTTCAGCGGCACCATCTGGGTCGGATCCAAGTTGCCGCCACGATCCCGCTGCAAGCCGCGCTCGTCATATTCGCGCCCATAGAGAAAATCGAGCGCCGTATCCATTTCGCCGTCGCGACCCTTGCCAAGTCCGCCAAGCTGCGGATTGGCATAGCGGCCCAAGGTCAGGCGCCACCGTCTTGCCCCTTCGCTCATGTCGCGGGCTCTCCCAAAAGCCAGGGCTTTAGGCCATCTTCGGTGATAGAAGCCAAAAGCGCCTTTTCGATTTGGATAGCCGTTTGAAAGTCGGCGTTCGAAACGGTCGTAGGCTCCAGCAGTTTGCCTGCGGCAACTTTGTGGATCGCCGCCAGTTCTTCTGCCAAACGGTTGGTGTCCCGCGGGTTCAGCGCGGTAAAGGCCAGGCGAAGATGCGGCAACAATTCCAGAAAACTCCCTTCCGGCAGGTCGCACAGAAACCGGTCCACGACGTTCAGCAAACCGTCGGCATGGTAGAGAAGGGTCGGACTGGTATGCAAAATGCCCCGCAACACACCAATCTGCGCCTCCAGATCAAGACTGACACCGGCTAGGCGCCCCTCAACGGCTGCGACCAGCACATCCGGGCCACGCAGGCCAGTTTGCACACAAACGGCGAGGACAGCGCCCAGCGTAACAGGCTCTTCAATGGCGTCCGCCACCCGGTCGAGCGCCTCTTCCAACAAGCTGCGATCAAGCCCGGCGGACTCGCATTCCCGCAGGATTTCGGTCATGAGCCGCAGCGCTTCCAACCGTTCCTTGATTTGTTCCTCAGAGGTTTCGACCAAATCATCGGCTAAGTAAACCAAACGCCCATAGGCCGCGCGGATCGTGCCACCCAAATCCAGGCTTTCGGGAGCACCAAGCGGGCCTGTTGATCGCTGGACAAAAATCAGGCGTTGCAGGGCGTGGGTGACTGTTCCGAAGGTGCCGTAATTTCGGATATCCCCGGCCAGGGCATCGAGGAACGGCGATAGTTGTTCGTCCAAACCGGCCAGCAACCCGCGATAAAACAAGGTGACCAGTTCAGGCAAGTTGCGGGCCTGCCCGTCCTCGATCATTTTGTTGCGCTCACGGTTCAACAGGCTCAGACAGGCCACGGGCAGGTCATCGCCCAGAACAGCGCATTCGATAAGGTGCCCTTCCACTTGGGGCGACCAAGCATAGCTCCATTCTTCGAACAGCAGTTCCGTGCGCGCACCGGAAATGTAGTCGGGGCCACTTTGACGGCCCGCAAAGGGCGACCCAAGCAGCGACATGGCATGACAGAAGCGCGACGCATCGCGGTGGGTTTCCTTCCGGCGGATGTCGAGCTTTCGCCGACGCTGGCTGCTGTCAGTCAGATCAAAGCGCAGCTTCCCGGCGCGCCTTCGGACATCTTCCACCAGCGGAGGCGACCCCGCGGAGGCCGGGACATCGCCCAGTTGGTCGCCGCAGAGGAAGGACTGAAACTGCGTTGTCCAAAGGTCGGATGGCCCGGCCTCTCCCTTGATCAATGCGGCCCGAATACCGTCGATCAGATCGTGGCGCATGGCCCCGGGTCGGCCGCGCATCAACGCCAAGGCCTCCGCCATGCGGATCACCTCCACCTCTGAGGGCAGCGGAATGGCCTGGCCGTCTTGCCGCATCCGCCCGGCAAAGCTGCTGGCCAGTTCAATTGCAAGCGACCGCCAGGACAATGTGCCAGACACCGCCCTGACCCAAAGTTCCTGGTAATATCCAGGTTGCGGCAGGCCGGCCCCGTAACCGTTGAGCGCGTCCAGCGCCCTGAATCCATATCGGATGAGGTAGCTGTCCGACTTCGCCCCGGAACTGGCTGGCTTCTTCAGGCCGTCTAACGGGCCCACCAAAGCAGGCGCATGAAACCCGCCGACCACCACAACAACCGGCCCATCTTCGTTCAGGGCCGCTTTCACAGCCAGGGCCATGTGGGTCTCTCTTGCGGCATCACCCAATGCCTCAATCTGAGCCTCCGGTGTGGCTTCCCGAATGCCTTGGCAATACGTGCCGACATCCTGGAAGAACCCGCGCCAATCGTCGCTGCCCAGCCGCGCCTCAAACAGATGGTCCCACAATTCGAACCCATCGCGGCAACCGGTCCGCCGAGCCAATCCGCGCACATAGTCATTACTGTCGAAATGGTGCTCCGCCATCAACGGGACGGGTTCGGCGTTATCCAGGGCAACTTGCATCGCCTTGTCAGCCGATGGTGCATCGATGAACCGCAGATCCGCGCCCGCAGCACGCCCTTCCAGCAGCGCGATATATTCAGGCGAATGTTCGCAGAACGGATAGTATCCAGCCACACGGGGCCGATCGTCCTTTGGTTCAACCAACGCGACCAACGCCACTGGCGGGCGCGTCACCGGATCAAGCAGCAACGGGATCTGCGCGGCGAAATCCGCAGGCGCCTCGATCAGAACCCGTTTCGGCTGCACCTCGCGAATGAGCGCACGCAGATGCCAGGCGCAGGCCGGGGAATGGTGCCGCACGGGCACCACGTATAGCCCCCGCTCTGGCTGGAACAGATCGGCGCGGAGGGCCGCGAAATCCGGTTCGTCAGCCACCGAGCGAGTCTTTGGCCGATTTGTAGAAGGTCGACCACGTGCGCGACGTCCGCGAGCGCGGCTTGGCGATCTGGTCAATATAGGCGCGCAGCTTTCGCGCATCTTCGGGATCGTCCTTGAAGACCGTTCCGCCCAATTGCCGCGCGACGTGGCCCGCATGCATTGTGCCGTTGTCCAAGAAGGCCGCTTCCAAGGCGGCAGCATGGGTGACGTTCACCGCTTCAGCCGTGGACATGACGCTATTGGGTTGCGCCACGGTCGCCCCATCGTCGGTTTTGCCGGTGCGCAGGTCGCGAAACACCGACACGACCAAATCCAGCACATCGCTTTCAAGCTTGGGGGTGATCGGGCTGACAGCCATGCGTTCGGTCACCTGACGCTCGATCAGTTCTTTCTCAAACGCCGCGTCTGCTATCGGATGCACGGTTTCGAAATTGAACCGGCGCTTCAGGGCGCTCGACATGTCGTGCACGCCCCGGTCGCGCAGGTTTGCCGTGCCAATGAGGTTGAAGCCCGGGATCGCCCGGCTTTCATATTCCGCACCAAGTTCAGGGATCGCGACCGTTTTTTCCGACATCAGCGAGATAATCGCGTCTTGTACTTCCGGCGCGCACCGGGTCAGTTCCTCTATCCGACCGATCTGGCCATTCCGCATGGCTGTTAGGATGGGGGACGCGATCAGCGCGCGCTCGCTTGGCCCTTCCGCCAGCAGCAGCGCGTAGTTCCAGCCATAGCGCAGATGATCTTCGATGATCCCCGCAGACCCTTGCACCACCAGTTTTGACGTTCCGCTGATCGCGGCGGACAGCAATTCCGACAAAAGCGACTTTGCCGTGCCCGGCTCGCCCACCAACATCAGCCCCTGATGCCCCATCAGCGAGACGATGCAACGGTCGACCAACGGGTCATCCCC
>JBCBGY010000110.1:0-14011 GCA_038526275.1 Pseudomonadota bacterium
AGACCTTTGTCACCTTGATATGGTGCAGCTGCGGTTTGAAAAGCTGCCACAGCCGGATCGTCACGTCTGCGTCTTCGGCGCCGTAATGCGTGGCTTTATCCACCGCGACATGGTCGAAGGTCAGCTGCGACTTGCCGGACCCAATCAGATCCTTGATCTGGGTGGGACGGTGATTGAGGTAGCGATCTGAGAGAATGTCCATCCCGTGGTTATGCAGGCCCGCATGCATCGCGTAGGACATCAGCATCGTGTCATCGAGCGGTGCCATCGCGATGCCGTGGCGGGCAAAGATCTTGGCGTCATACTTCATGTTCTGACCGATCTTCAGGATCGATGGATCCTCCAGCATCGGCTTCAAGGCATTCAGGGCGGTATCCAGCGGAAGCTGGCCTTCCGCCAAGGTGGAGTCCGCAAATAGATCGTTGCCGCCTTGAACCCGGTGCATCAGCGGGATGTAGCAAGCAGAGCCGGGCTCGACGGCCAGACAGATGCCAACAAGGTCTGCTGTCATCTCATCCAGGCTGGTCGTCTCGGTATCCACGGCCACCCAGCCGCGTTCATAAATCCGGTCGAGCCAAGCCTGTAGTGCCGCTTCTGTGCCCACCGCTTCGTAGCCTGCCGGATCGAAGGGGGGCTGTTCGGGTTTGTCCGGGGCCGTCGCAGGCGCAACTGATGGTAGAGCCGGGATTTCGACACCCATCTGTTCGCCCACACGCCTTGTGAGTGTGCGAAACTCCATCAGGTTGAGAAAGGTCATCAGCGGTTCTGGCTCGGGCGGGCGCACTTCCAGGTCGGCCAGAGAGAAGTCCAAGGGCACTGCCACGTCCAACTCGACGAGCCGCTTGGAAATGCGGATCAGCTCGGCATTATCTTCCAGCGATTGCCGCCGCTTAGGTTGCTTGATCTCGCTTGTTCGGTCCAGAAGTTGTTCCAGGTCGCCAAATTCGTTGATCAACAAAGCTGCGGTCTTGACACCGATTCCAGGGGCACCCGGAACGTTGTCGGTTGAGTCGCCGGCAAGGGCCTGAACGTCCACCACCCGCTCTGGACCGACGCCGAATTTCTCTTCGACTTCCTCCCGACCGATCCGCTTGTTCTTCATGGCGTCGAACATTTCGACACCTCCGCCGACCAGCTGCATGAGGTCTTTGTCAGAGCTGATGATGGTCACGCGACCGCCCGCTTCTCGGGCCTGAACGGCAAGAGTCGCGATAATATCGTCTGCTTCGAATCCCTCTTTTTCCTGGCAGGAGATGTTAAACGCCCGAGTCGCATCACGGGTGAGAGGTATCTGAGGACGCAAATCCTCCGGCATTTGCTCACGATTTGCCTTATATTTGTCATAAATATCATTTCTGAACGTATGGCTTCCCTTGTCGAATATGACGGCCACATGGGTCGGCGCATCCGGTCCAGAGTTCCCTTCAACATACTTGTGCAACATGTTGCAAAAGCCACTGACCGCGCCCACTGGCAAGCCATCGGACTTTCGGGTCAGCGGCGGCAGTGCGTGGTAAGCGCGAAAAATAAAAGCCGATCCATCAATAAGATGCAGATGATGGCCTTTGCCAAACTGCTCTGTTGTCATGTTCGCATTCCCCTTGGTTGGGCTCAAGGTTAGGCCATTTCGGCACCCTTTGGCCACACCGACTCGCGCCTCCTGCAACTGTGATTTTCGCCTTTGCCACGAGCGGGCTTGTGACCTCAAACGACACAATGTTGCCTACTTGTCGCACCTCCACCGGCGATTTTTTGCCTTGACGTATGGGTGCTCGAAACGCTTGATTTAGGTGTGCTGAGTGATCTGTTCTCGGGGGGATCGGTAAGGTGTTGCGCGTTTTTTGATTAACGATTGCCTTGGCCAGTACCGCAGGCGTTGCGCAGAGCCGCGGTATATTTTTCTGGTCAAGCCCGGAGACAGCTCAGTTCGCACGGCGTTGCCCAGATTGGGATGCACATCCCTGACGGGAATGCATAGGCCGATCTGCGGAACCTTGAATTCCCTGATACCCAGTCTGGCCTCATCTCAAAGATGAAATCGCCGACTATGCTGGACCCATGGAATGTTCAGACAGTCGTCTTGTCCATATGATCACGATGGATGAAACGGGCGTCGCAATAGCCGCACTCAACCCAGCCTTTGTCTTCCGGGATTTGCAGCCATACCCTGGGATGTCCCAGGGCGCCTTCTCCACCGTCACAAGAGATGCGGTAGCGGTCAACGATCTTTTGTTCAGGGGCATCGGCGGGCATAGCTTGGCTTTCCTAACTGGCGGTCGCATCTACTATCGTCATACTGATCCAATTTCTGTAAACAAGAGCCAAAGACAGTCACCGCCCTTGCAGGTGACTGGGATTTGAACCATCTCAACCGTCCGGACGTCAGATTTCCAGGACCCGAATGTTCATCCCCCTTCAGCCAACGGAGCGCGACCGGCCCTTTCTGCATCTGCTGCAGGCAGCCGCAGCCGAGCTTGGTGCTGAGGTTCACGTTGAGCCACGGTTCAGGCATGTGGGGCAAATCCAGCTTGGCGCCCAGCGCAAGCTATTCTTCGGCAATGCCCTGTCACTGAACGGGGACGCGTCAGCCACGTTGGCGGCGGATAAGACCTATACGGCAGAGTTGCTGGCCGGCGCTGGATTGCCGACGCCGCGGGGATGTCTGACCGTTAGTCCGAGGTTTCGGGAAACGCTGGCGCTAAAGTCACCTACGGCTGCCGCTGCGTTGCCCGACCCGGATGCGGTTTTCAGGTTTGTCGAGAAAGTTGGATATCCGGTGTTCGTCAAGCCCAACCGTGGGACAGAGGGCAGCGATGTCAGCCAGGCCGACACCGTGGATACGTTGCAGACCGATTTGGAGCGCCTCTTTTCGCATACCAGCCATGCCAGGGTAGAGGCATTCGTTCCGGGTCAGGACTACCGCGTGTTGGTCCTGAACGGCGTGGTCCGTGCCGTCTATCGGCGCGATCCGCTGCACATCACCGGCGATGGGCAGACACCCATACGGTCATTGATCGACTTGGCCCTGGCCCGCTTGGCCCGCGGCCCGCGCTTGTCGGTAGACGATCCGCGCATTCTGCGATGCGTTGCCGCTGCGGGTTACACCACCGGGGATCGCCTGCCGAAAGGTCAGAAAGTTGCGCTGCTCCCCAATGCCAATCTCTCGACCGGAGGAAGCCTGACAGATATGACGGGTCGTCTTCCAGCGACCTTTGGCGCAATGGCGGTTCAGGCCGCTGAGCATTTGGGGCTACGCCTGGCCGGGGTTGACCTGATCGCCGAAGACATGGCCGCGCCCACGATTCTGGAAGTAAATTCCGCACCGGGTTTCGACTTCTATGCGCGGTCCAGTCCCACGGCCTGGAACATTGCGCGCCAAATCTTGGTGGACGCCCTTCAAACCGGGGAACCATAGTGACGGGCCTTAGAACCCTTGACTCGGTTCGGCCAGCCGCCTATTTCGCACTCCGTTCCGGATCGCGTTGTGCTGTCCGGTCCTGTATCTATGGCAGGATCGCCCCCCGTCAGCGCGTTGCGCCCACGGGGGCTGTTTTGCTTTCGAGCCGCCTGATACCCCCTGTCAGGCAGAACCCTAACCGCGCGAAGGAGCCCGGCCATGTTTGAAAATCTGTCCGAACGCCTGTCTGGTGTCTTCGACCGGCTGACCAAGCAAGGCGCGCTCAGCGAGGATGATGTCAAAACCGCACTTCGTGAGGTGCGGGTGGCCTTGCTTGAGGCGGACGTGTCGCTGCCTGTCGCGCGGGATTTCATTAAGGCGGTTCAAGAGAAAGCAACCGGTCAGGCCGTAACCAAGTCGGTCACCCCGGGTCAGCAGGTGGTCAAGATCGTCCATGACGAACTGGTCCATGTTCTGGCGGGTGATGATGAAGACCCCGGCGCGCTGAAGGTCGACAATCCGCCTGCGCCGATCCTGATGGTCGGCCTGCAGGGCTCTGGTAAGACCACCACAACGGCAAAGCTCGCCAAGCGCCTGACCGAGAAAAGCGGCAAGCGGGTGCTGATGGCCTCGCTCGACGTCAACCGCCCCGCCGCTATGGAACAGCTGGCCATCCTCGGCGGGCAGATCGGGGTCGACACGCTGCCGATCGTCAAAGGCCAAGATCCCGTTGCTATTGCCAAGCGGGCCAAGCAGCAGGCCACGATGGGCGGGTATGATGTGTACATTCTCGACACAGCGGGCCGTCTTTCAATTGATGAAGAACTGATGGCCCAGGTCGAGGCCGTGCGGGATGTATCGAACCCGCGAGAGACCCTGTTGGTGGTCGATGGACTAACCGGTCAGGACGCGGTGAACACCGCAGAGAATTTTGACCAGCGTATTGGGATTTCGGGTGTCGTTCTGACCCGGATGGATGGTGACGGGCGCGGTGGTGCAGCCCTTTCCATGCGGGCTGTCACGGGCCAGCCCATCAAGTTCGTCGGCCTTGGCGAAAAGATGGACGCGCTGGAAGAGTTCCACCCCGACCGGGTGGCCGGGCGCATTCTAGGCATGGGCGACATCGTCAGCCTGGTGGAAAAGGCTCAGGAGACCCTGGAAGCCGAGCAGGCCGAGCGCATGATGAAGCGCTTCCAGAAGGGTCAGTTCAATATGAACGACCTTCGGGGCCAGTTGGAACAGATGCTCAAGATGGGGGGCATGGAAGGTCTGATGGGCATGATGCCCGGCATGGGCAAGGTCCAAAAGCAGATGGATGCTGCCGGGTTCGATGACAGCATTATCAAACGCCAGATTGCCTTGATCAATTCCATGACCAAGAAGGAACGCGCCGCACCGCAGATCCTGCAAGCCAGCCGCAAGAAGCGGATCGCCAGGGGCGCGGGTCTGGAAGTGAGCGAGTTGAACAAGCTGCTCAAGCAGCATCGCCAAATGTCCGACATGATGAAGAAGATGGGCAAGAAGGGCATGCTGAAAGGTATGATGAAAGGGCTGATGGGCCAGGGTGGCCCGGATCCGGCAGAATTGGCGGCGGCCCAGGGCGCTTTGCCCAAGGGCGTCGTGCCACCTAAGGGGATGCTGCCGGGCCTTGGCGGAGGCGGGATGCAACTGCCGCCAGGGCTCAGCGGATTTGGCAAGAAGAAGTGAACCGATGAAACGTCCTCGTTGCCTACAACCGCCCAAAGGCAAGGCGGCCGATGCAGCCGCCGCCCACCGTGCGCCGCTGCCCATACTGACAACCGCGCGCCTGGTACTGCGCCCTGCGACGCTGGTGGATTTCCCGGTTTGGGAAGAGATGTTCCTGACCGGTGATTTTAAAGGAAACAGCGAAACCGCGTGGGACGAGTTTTGCGTCTATACGGCGGCGTGGCTTCTGCACGGGCACGGTTTGCTCGCGGTGGAGGAACAGGCGACGGGCCGCACCTTGGGATTTACGCTGCTCGGGCTGGAGTGGGACGATTACGAGCCTGAATTAGGTTGGATGCTCGCACCGGATGCCCGAGGCCAGGGAATTGCGACCGAGGCGGCTGCGGCTTTGCGCGATCACGCGACCGATCTTTTGGGCGCGGGCAATTTTGTCAGCTACATCTATTCCGACAACAAGGGTTCTCGCGCTGTAGCCGACCGCCTTGGCGCTGTTTTGGAAGGCCACGCGCCTGGCGAGCCTGGCACATTGGTCTACCGCCATGGAGTTGCGCCATGATGGCCCCGACGTTGGAAACCCCACGCCTGATCCTGCGGATGATGGAACCGGACGACTGGCCGAACTATGCGGACTATTATACGTCTGAACGTTCGGCGTCTGTGGGCGGACCGAAGTCGCGTAGCCAGACCTGGCAGCAGTTTGCAAGCTTCTGGGGCCATTGGGCTATTCATGGATTTGGACGGTTTGCGGTTGTCGAACGCGACACAGCGCAGTCCGTCGGTCACGTTGGCCCATACCATCCAGAAGGTTACGACGAACCCGAACTGTCTTGGACCCTTTGGACCAACACTGCAGAAGGGCGCGGTCTGGCCTATGAGGCGGCCACCGCCGCGCGCGACTGGTGTTACAGCGCCTTGGGATGGACAACCCTAACGAGCCTCATCGACCCGGCAAATGATCGATCAATCGCGTTGGCTGGCCGTCTTGGCGCCGCCGTGGAACGCAGAATTGAGCTCGAAGGCTACCAGCTCGATCTTTACCGCCATCCGGGGCCAGACGCATGAACCGCTTTACGTCTACTTTCCCGCGCCTTGAAACAGAACGGCTGATCCTGCGCCCGTTGGGGCATGAGGACTTTCCGGCAATGGCCGAGTTCTACGGCTCCGAACGGTCGCGATTTGTGGGTGGTATCGTCGATCCGGCCAAGGCCTGGCGCCAGTTGGCCACAGAGATCGGCCACTGGACGTTGCGCGGATATGGCCGGTTTGGCGTTGAGCTGCGCGAAGGCAGCAGCCTCGTCGGCGTGATTGGCCCCTGGTTCCCGCATGGTTGGCCGGAGCCGGAACTTGGCTGGGATCTGATGGCCGGTTTCGAGGGCAAGGGCTATGCCAGCGAAGCGGCCCGCGCGACCCGGGACTGGGCCTATGGATCCTTAGGGTGGACGACCGCGATCAGCCTCGTTGCGCCGGAAAACAAGGCATCGGAAGCCGTGGCAAAACGGCTGGGATGCACCTATGAATGCGACATTGAGCATGCGACTGCGGGCCATGTTTCGATCTGGCGGCATCCGGGGCCAGACGCATGAACCCGATCGCAGCCCAGATTCCGGTTTTGACGACAGAGCGATTGGTTCTGCGCGCCCCAACGCGTGCGGATTTCGAACCCTATGCCGAAACGCTTATGTCGGATCGCTCCAAGTACATGGATGGGCCGTTCGACCGAAAAAAGGCCTGGGCCAGTTTTGCAAGCGATGCCGCGTCGTGGCTGTTTGATGGGTTCGGCTATTGGTCGGTCACATCTCGCAAAGACGAGTTCCTGGGTCTGCTCGGGCTGGCAAAACCCAAGATCTTTCCCGAGGTCGAGATGGGCTGGGCCTTGCAGGCCGAAGCCGAAGGCAAGGGCATAGCCTTTGAGGCCGCTCAGGCAGCCCGCGACTGGGCCTTCGCAAACCTCAAGCTCGAAAGCTTTGTAAGTTACGTCGATCCACTGAACGTCCGCTCTTGCGCGTTGGCGGAGCGCCTTGGTGCTACTCCCGACCCAGACGCCGCGCGACCTTGGCCGGAAGACGTCGTCTACCGCCATAGGAGACCGGTATGATACAACTGGAATGGGTCCTTGGCCTGCTTGGTGGGCTGGTGATCGGATCAGCGGCGGCCATGTATTTGCTGGTCTCGGGCAGGATCATGGGCGCCTCTGGCATTCTGGGCGGCTTGATCGACGGCTCCAATCCAAATTGGGAGCGGTTGGCGTTCGTCATAGGCCTGGTCGGCGCGCCGCTGCTCTTGAACAGCTATGCGGGCTATCCAGCGACGAACATCACCGCCAATCCGACCTTGTTGATCATCGGCGGGTTGGCTGTGGGTCTGGGTACGCGGCTCGCCAATGGTTGCACATCCGGTCATGGCGTTTGTGGCATGTCGCGGTTTTCCGTGCGCGGGATCGTGGCGACACTCGTGTATCTCGGTGCGGGTTTTCTGACGATGGCCGTGCTGCGCCATGGGTTGGGTTGGCTATGATCCGCGTTTTGGTGGCGATATTCTGCGGCGGCATGTTTGGGCTTGGCCTTGTGATCTCCGGTATGACCGACACGAATAAGGTACAAGGTTGGCTTGACGTGCTCGGAGCCTGGGACCCGACGCTGGCTTTTGTGCTTGGCGGAGCAATCTTGCCGATGTTGCTGGCCTGGCGGATCGCGGCGAAGAGAGAACGCTCCCGCTTGGGCTCTCCTATACCAGAGGCACCAAACCCAACGTTGGACGCGAGATTGATTGGCGGTTCGGCATTGTTCGGGGTCGGTTGGGCGCTTGTGGGTCTCTGCCCTGGTCCCGCTATGGCGGTGTTGGGATGGGGCGGACAATCCGTTGCCGTCTTCTTTGCGGCCATGGTGGCGGGCATGCTTTTGGCGCGGCTGCCAATCTTGCGGGCGCAGGCACCGAAATGACCGTGATCCTGGAAACCGATCGCCTTACATTGCGCCGACCCAATGGTACGGATGCAGAGGCTGCTATCGCATTTTATGGGTCCGACCGTTCCCAATATGTTGGCGGTCCCGTTGGGCGAGGCGAAGGGTGGCGCAAGCTGGCCATGTTCGCGGGCCACTGGGATCTGCGAGGATATGGTCTGTTTTCTATTGTACCAAAGGGCGCAGATCGAGCCATTGGATTGGTCGGGCCGTGGCATCCGATCAATTGGCCGGAAACCGAGATTGGTTGGCAAATTTGGTCCGACGCTTACGAAGGACAGGGCTTCGCAAAAGAAGCTGCCATTGTCACACGGGACTATGCGCGCTGTGAACTCGGTTGGAGCGAGATTGTCAGCTACATCGATCCCAACAACCAACGTTCCATAGCTCTGGCGGAAAAGCTTGGCGCGCGGCGAGATGAGACGGCTCGCCTGCCCGATCCACACGATGAGACGACGTGCTGGGTCTACCGTCATCCGGTGGTGTCGAAATGATCCGTCGACCGCTGATTATTGCTGTTTCTTTAGTAGGTGTTCAGTGCCGGACTTGTGGGGGTCCAAGGCATTGGATGAGTACGATTTTTGTCAATGTTTTCGCGTCAATAGACATTTCTATGAAGTTTGGCGCTTGGTGTGTTCGAAACTCTTTTTGCGGGGGGAAACAACCCAACGGTCATGACATGGAGCGGACATGAACCAGCCAACTCTTTATACCAAGCGATTGAAACTTCGGCCGATGAAGCCGGAAGATATTGAATACGAGCAGGCATTCTATCAAACTGATCGATCCCAATATGTGGGCGGTCAGATGCATCCCGCTGACGTTTGGCGGGTGATTGCCGCGCGCATCGGGCATTGGGCCTTACGCGGTTACGGGTCTTTCGCAATAGAGGAACGAGAGACTTCAGCATATTGCGGCCATGTCGGGCCGTGGCATCCGGTTGAATGGCCGGAACCCGAAATCGCCTGGAGTGTGATGGGCAATGCCGAAGGGCGCGGAATAGCGTTCGAGGCTGCCATCGAGGTACGGGCCTGGGCTTACGAGAAACTGGGATGGAACACGACGATCAGTATGATCGATCCGACCAACCATCGATCCATTGCGTTGGCAAAGCGGTTGGGCGCGACATTCGAGCGTGACTTCGACCACCATAAGTTCGGCAAATTGCAGGTTTGGCGACATCCTTCCAGTGAGGCACTCGCCTATGCCAGTTGACCGGCATAGCCTCATGGTTCCGGGGGAAGCGTCGCCATGACGGCGCTTGATATGTTGGAGCCAAAGATCCTTGTTGGATCGACGACGGTGACCGTGCCTCGGCTGGTCGCCGGCGATCTGGTTTTGCGTGCTCCAACAAGCGCGGACTTCGAACCATATGCCGAAATTTTGGCCTCGTCCCGGTCGCAATTCCTCAATGGCCCTTACAATCGCGCCGACGCCTGGAAGGATTTCAGCCTCTCGGTGGCTGAATGGGTCCTGTTCGGGCTTGGTCCCCTTGCGATCGAGACGCGCGGCACCTTCGCTGGTTTGGTGAGTATCTCTACGCATCCGGATTTTCCCGAGCCGGAGATGGGTTGGGTCTTGACCTCGGATGCCGAGGGCAAAGGGATCGCCTGCCGTGCGAGCCGGATCCTGATGTCTTGGGCGGCCCAGTCCCGGACCTTGCCGAGCCTCGTGAGCTACATGTGGCCCGGCAATGACCGCGCCGCCCATCTGGCCACGCGATTGGGGGGGCAGCTTGACCGGGCAGCCCCCAAACCATGGCCGGGCGCCATGGTGTACCGGTATCCAATCGCGGGCGACGCGATCCTTCCGACAGATATAAACAGGACAGCCCAATGACTGACGCCACGGCACGCGCCGCAACTTTGCTGAAAGAGCACCGTGAAAGCATCGACCGGCTGGATGCGATCCTGGTCTATACGCTGGGCGAGCGGTTCAAGCATACCCAGGCCGTGGGCAAACTCAAAGCTGCGCATGATCTGCCACCATCCGATCCGGATCGGGAGGCAACGCAGATCGCAAGGCTGGAGGATCTGGCAAAACGCGCAGATCTCGACCCGGAATTCGCGAAGAATTTCCTGAATTTCATCATCGCTGAAGTCATTCAGCACCACAAAAAACACCAAACTTAGGACGTTCTGCGGATCGTCCGAACTCAGCCATAATAGGAGAACAACATGGCAATGAAGATCAGACTGGCCCGTGGGGGCTCTAAGAAACGACCATTCTACAGCATCGTCGCGGCAGACAGCCGGATGCCCCGGGATGGCCGGTTCATCGAAAAACTTGGCACTTACAATCCGCTTTTGCCCAAAGACAGCGAAGAGCGCGTCAAGATGAACATGGAGCGTGTCGACTACTGGTTGGGCCAGGGCGCACAGCCGACGGATCGGATCTGCCGGATGTTGGAAGCCGCAGGGCGGTTGGAAAAGAAAGAGCGGAACAACCCGCAAAAAGCCCAGCCCGGCAAAAAGGCCCAGGAACGTGCTGAAGAGAAGGCCGCAAAAGCTGCCGAAGCTGCAGAGGCACCGGCCGAGGAAGCTCAGGCAGAGTAAGCCATATGCCGGATGATCGCGTCTGCGTCGCCGCCATTGCCGGTGCTTATGGCGTGCGAGGCGAGGTCAGGTTGAAGAGTTTTTGTGCGGTCCCGGAAGATGTGGCGAGCTATGGCCCGCTAAGTTCTGAGGACGGCACGAAAACCTTTGACCTGCGGATCTTGCGTGCGATCAAGAACGGCTTTTCGGCGCGCTTATCCGGTGTGGCCAGCAAGGAGGCTGCGGATGCCCTCAAGGGGCTAAGGCTTTATGCGCATCGCGATGTGCTGCCAGACCTGCCGGATGATGAGTTTTATCATGCGGACCTGATCGGGTTGGACGTGCTTGATACCGGTGGAACAGTTCTGGGGCAGATCCGGGCCGTGCACGACCACGGGGCCGGGGACCTGTTGGAAGTGTTTGGGCCGGGGCTGACGTCTACGGTTCTGCTGCCCTTCACGCGAGACGCCGTGCCCACGGTCGATATTGCGGGCGGGCGGATTATTGCAGATCCGCCCGACGGGCTTTTCCCCGATGAGTGAAGGGCCAAAGTCCCACGGGCGCTTGAGCATCGGTGCCTCTGCGACGCCGCGCGACCTGATCACTCCGACACCAACGCTGAAAGGCGTATGGCTCGCCAAGGTGATCACGCTTTTTCCCGATTGCTTTCCCGGGGTTCTAGGGGCGTCGCTCACCGGGCGGGCCTTGCAGCAGGGCCTTTGGGCGCTTGAAACCATCGATCTGCGGACCTTTGGGGTTGGCAAACACCGCAACGTGGATGACACGCCTGCGGGGGGTGGTGCTGGCATGGTCTTGCGGCCCGACGTCGTGGACCGGGCCGTCAAGCTGGCCAGTGCAGGCACCCCGCGGGATCGCGCCAAATGGCCGATCATCTACCTTTCGCCGCGGGGCAGACCATTTGATCAGGCCGCAGCGCGCGTGCTTTCTCAGGCAGACGGCATGACCCTACTTTGCGGGCGGTTCGAGGGTGTGGACGAACGCGTTCTGGAGGCTCATCAAATCCAAGAGATTTCGTTGGGAGACTTTGTCCTCACCGGCGGCGAGATCGCCGCTCAAGCCTTGATCGATGCGACGGTCCGACTTATACCGCAGGTTCTTGGGAATCAGGCGTCGGTCGAAGAGGAAAGCTTCTCGGATGGCCTGCTTGAACACCCGCATTATACACGCCCAACCCAGTGGCTCGGCCGTAATATCCCTGACGTTCTCCTGTCTGGGCACCATGGCGAAGTCGAACGCTGGCGCCGGCGCGAAGCCGAAAGGCTGACCAAGGAACGTCGCCCTGACCTCTGGCGGGCTTACTGTGACACGCACGGTAGGGACCCGGATGGAGACCAAGAGCTCTGAGGGCGCGCACATCTTCGCGGAGCAACCGCGAGCAACATAGGAGCGCGACAGATGGATCTGATCGCAGAACTGGAAGCCGAGCAAGTCGCCGCGCTTGGCAAAGACATTCCAGACTTTAAGGCGGGCGACACGGTGCGTGTGGGCTACAAAGTGACCGAAGGCACTCGCACCCGTGTTCAGAATTATGAAGGCGTCTGCATCAGCCGCAAGAACGGCCAAGGCATCGCGGGCAGCTTCACGGTTCGCAAAATAAGCTTCGGCGAAGGGGTTGAGCGCGTGTTCCCCCTGCATTCCACGAACATTGACAGCATCACCGTTGTGCGCCGGGGCCGTGTGCGCCGCGCCAAACTGTACTACCTGCGCGACCGTCGCGGTAAGTCTGCCCGGATCGCCGAAGATACGCATTACAAGCCGAAGTCTGGCGCCTGAAGGACGGATCGATGAAAAAAGAAATTCACCCCGATTACCACCTGATCGACGTCAAACTGACCGACGGCACGATCATACAGATGAAATCCACATACGGGTCCGAAGGCGACACGTTGGCGTTGGACATTGATCCCAGTGTGCATCCAGCTTGGACCGGCGGTTCGCAGA
This sequence comes from Pseudomonadota bacterium, assembly GCA_038526275.1. Lineage (GTDB taxonomy): Bacteria > Pseudomonadota > Alphaproteobacteria > Rhodobacterales > Rhodobacteraceae > 188UL27-1. The sequence continues at coordinate 12,561 of JBCBGY010000110.1, forward strand.
AGCTGATGGATACCGGTGGACGGGTCTCCAAGTTCAAGAAAAAGTACGAAGGTTTGGGCTTCTAAAAGGCCCCCTTCAACCCTTGCGATTGGAACCCCGTTGGCGTTTTCGTCAGCGGGGTTTTCTTGTGCACAATAGAGTTCGCTTTGGCGACCATTCCGCTTTTCCTGGCGCCGGTTGCAGCCTAGAACCGTAGGGCGTGCACCTGGGAGCACGTTTCCTGGGGTTTTTGGCATGGCGCACATCATCGTTGTCGGCAACGAAAAGGGCGGGTCCGGCAAATCGACCACGTCCATGCATTTGGCCACGGCGTTGGTACGGATGGGTCACAAGGTTGGTGCCCTCGATTTGGATCTTCGGCAGCGATCCATGGGCCGGTATGTGGAGAACCGCCGCGCCCATTGCGCCCGCGAAGATCTTGCGCTGCCGTGTCCTGACTATCGGGAATTGCCTGACATCCCGCAAGATCAGTTGCGGAACGGTGAGGTTCTGAAAGACAGGCAACTGGCAGATGCTGTTGAGGCATTCCAAGACGATGCCGATTTCATTCTGATTGACTGCCCCGGGTCGCATACCCGGCTGAGCCAGATGGCACATTCGATGGCAGATACGTTGGTTACGCCCTTGAATGACAGCTTCGTTGACTTTGATTTGCTGGCCCGGATCGATCCGGACGATGGGCGAATTCTGGGGCCATCGGTCTATTCAGAAATGGTGTGGGCTGCGCGGCAGGCTCGAGCGGAAGCAGGGTTGAAGCCAATTGATTGGATCGTGGTGCGCAATCGCTTGGGTGCGCAACAGATGATCAATAAGAAGAAGGTCGGGGATGCGCTGGCCCAGCTGAGCAAGCGCATCGGTTTTCGTGTGGCTCCGGGTTTTGGCGAACGGGTGATCTTTCGCGAGCTGTTTCCACGCGGGCTGACGCTTCTGGATCTAAGAGACGTTGGTGTTGAGAAGCTTAGCCTTTCGAATGTGGCGGCCCGGCAAGAACTGCGGGAACTGCTGAATGCTCTGGATCTACCAGGTGTTACGGCGAAGATTTAGAGCGTCGAAACGACAAAAGCAGCGTGAAGCCAAATTTTCAGGTGGACTTTGTCAGACCCTTTGGGACTAGTCTCCAAACGGGTCGACTATGCGTCTGGTCTTGATTTGCGCAGACTTTGACCGGGTCGAACTTGGTTCGGGCGGCTTTTCCGCTTGAGTGGAGCGTGGCCGTCCGGTGGGAGGCAAGTCGCCATTGTTCACCGGAGGTATGTCTATTTCGTCCGCCAAGTATCGTGTCTTGGCTTGCGCGGTTCTTGGACGGGTCGTTGCCTTTTTCGGGGATGCCGGGGGCGAGCCATCGACGTTTTCCGCTGGAGGTAAGTTCAAATCGGTTCCCAGGTGTCGGGTCTTCACCTCTGCCGATCTTGGGCGCGTCGTGTGCTTATTGGTCGGCACCGGCGGTAGGT
>JBCBGY010000111.1:0-13920 GCA_038526275.1 Pseudomonadota bacterium
CAAGGGCACATGTTCTAACCGCTTGTCCATGCATCGCAGCAAGCTTGAACAGGATGTGCTTGGTGCACTGAAAGAGCATTTGATGGAGCCTGAGCTTTGTGCTGTTTTCTGCGAAGCTTTCACTGAACATATGAACAAGCTGCGCCGCGAGCATGACGCGGCAACGGATCACTTCCGGCGTGAGCTTAGCACCACGAAAAAGAAATTGTCCCAGATGGTAGACGCCATCGCCGACGGAGCGCCTGTCGTGCCTATCCGGGAAAAGATGCACGCCCTTGAGGCGCGTAGATTGGAATTGGAAGAAATGTTGCAGGATGTAGAAGTGGCACCACCGCTTTTGCATCCAAACATGGCTCACCTGTATCAAGAACAGGTGGGTAAACTGATCGAAACGCTGAACACGCCTGAGCATCGCGCTGAAGCGACTGAGGTTGTTCGATCTTTGATCGATAAGATCGTATTGACGCCAGACGTAGGCGAAAACCGTCTGGTATCTGATCTTCATGGATCACTCGCGGGCATCCTTGGGATGGCCACACAAGAGAAAGCCAAACCGCAACTGACGGATCAGGCGATTGCTCAGCAGAAAGCGGTGATTGACGGGTCTAGAAACAACAGAAGCGCCTGTGAGGGCGCTTCGGAAGTTAAGTTGGTTGCGGGAGTAGGATTTGAACCTACGACCTTCAGGTTATGAGCCTGACGAGCTACCGGGCTGCTCCATCCCGCGTCAACGTTCGGGTGAGTTAAAAGGTCTTTCGGGGAGTCGCAAGGGGGCGTTCGAAAAAATGTTACAATCTTCAATATCCACCGAGCGGATCAGTGACCCGCTCGGTGGAGCTTTTTCCTTAGTTCCAGAAATCTATCTGCCAGTCCGGATTGGGCAGTTCGCCTACCACCTCGAATGCATAGGTTTCAGAGAAAGTCCGTCCGTAACGGTCTGTTGTGGTCACCACCATCTTATGGAGACCAACTGGCAGGCTCTGCGGTAAGTCCGCCCGCCACAGATGGTGGCTGTTATCGGTCAACATCCAGCCTTGGAAGGGTCCCGCTTCACCTGTCCATGCCGCGCCCTGCCAGGTCGTGAAGCCGGCTGTTGCATCGCCACCATCCACAGAGCTTGCCGCCACGGAGCCCTGCGTTGATTGCTTCGCCATGGCCAGCGGATCAGCATATTCAACACCTTCCAGCTTCACCTCACCGGTTCCGTCTTGCGTGCGTGTGGCTTCAATCGGAGCACCATTATTAAGGGAGACCTCGACCCGGCTTTTGGCTGAACCGTTCCAAACATTCACCGCGACCCAGGTGCCTTCGGCAAGATCATCTTGGGTCAACATGTACATGTCACCCAGATCCCGCAAAACGACCGGTGGCTTCTGGTCAAAGCTGCGCTGGTACAGTTCGCGATAAGCCAGCAAACGTCCGGCCCACTCCCGAAATCGCGGTGTGTTGAATGACGCGTGTAGTTGCTTTTCTTCAGTGGTGTGGAAGGTCTTGTAAGTGTCAGTATAGTCCGACCCATTGAAGTCCAACTGGTAGTAACCGCGCGGCGCGCCAAGACGTTGCGTCCCATGGGGAACGCCTTGATCGTTCAGGTCACCTGCCCACCAGCTGCCGGAAAGGCCCCCGGCAACGATCTGATGAAATGGTGCTTCGGCAAGGTTGGTGTTGGCTTCCCACCCGTCAAAGGACTCACCGGGCTCAATATTTTCGGTCGTGTGGGTATGGCCGGCCAGACCAAGGACAGGGCGATCACCCAGGATGGCTACAAGCTCATCGAAATTGTCCGTCTGGTGTTTCGCGGCGGTATTGTCCGTGAATGTCTGGAACGGAATGTGCGCGGTGATGACGATCAGCTTGTCCTCGGGAACATTCGCCAGGTTGTTGCGCAGCCACTCCAACTGGCGACCGGAGATCACACCATTATAAGTCGGATCCTCGTCGGCCGCGCAGAATGGATGGGGATCCACACCGTTGCAGGGATAGCGTACATTGTCCAAGCCCACGAAATGCACATTCCCGATGTCCGCAGACCAATATTCGGGTCCCCATTCGCGCCGGAATGTGTCGAAACTGTCCTGATCGGTTTCGGCATCGAAATCTATGTCGTGGTTCCCGCCTACGAAATACTGGGGTACACCACCGGCAGCGATGATCCGTTTAAATCGTGGGTAAAGCGACAGGTCGTCCCCCATGACGTCGCCAGCGAAGATCAAGCATTCGGTATCGGAATTGTCGCGCGTGGCCAGAAGTTTGCCAGCAGTTTCCCGCACATAGCCAATCTCTCTGTTCGTGTAGGGCTGTGCGTCGCCGAAAACCAGGCAGTTGAACTGATCGCCAGCGCCATCCGCGATCAGGGGAAAGTTGACAGCTTCAGGCAATGGTCCCGTGGCCTCAATGCCGCCGAAACGCAGATCGGGTGAGCCATCGATTTTGTGGATATAGGCAAATTGCGGCACCATGAACTCATCCACCGGAGTGGTGTGGCCAGCCGGCTTGGTGATGAACAGGTTCATGTCGTCATAGGCTGGTAGCTCGTAAGTGCCATCCTCGCCGGTCAATACGACTTCCCGACCGTTCGAAACTTGGACGCCGGCAATCCCAGTTTCATCATCGTCAAACTTGGAGTTTCGATTGGCGTCGAGAAAGACCGTTCCGCGCGCCGTATCAGCCGCAGCCGAAGATCCTGCCACAACGTCGACGGATCCAATATAGCTAGTGTCTTTGGCGGTGGCGACGGTCGCAAAAGAGATCGCTGTGGTCACCAGCATAAGTTGTTTCATCAGAAAATTCCCCCTGTTGGTTTGTCGACAATTTATGTTCGGTACCTGACAGTTAGCTCAATGGTATGTGACGTTTTCTTGACAGGCAACTCAACCCAGCGCTGAGCTGCGCTGCATTCAAACGTCTAACTCTTGCAGCTATAGTAATGTTCGAAAACCCGAACCACCTGGCTCCGAGAAACCAAAGATTTCAAAAGTTTGCGCGATCTTAACATCAAACGCCCAGCCTAAAATCGCGAGCGTACCTTTCGGTAGATCCACGGACTACAAATCCAGAAATACCGTTTCGCCTTCACCTTTGAGTCGAATGTCAAACCGGTAGACAGAGTCGCCGGTCCGTTTCGCGATAAGGGTATCAATCCGAGGGCGTTGTTCGATCCGGCTTAGCAACGGGTCGGCACTGTTATCTTCATCTTCGAAGTAGATCCGGGTGCTGAGCCCCGTATTGATGCCACGTGCGACGATCCAAAGGCTGATATGGGGAGCCATCTTCAGCCCCGAACGGTCCGTAACAGCGCCGGGCTTCACCGTTTTCAACAAGAACTCGCCATTATCCTTGTCCGTCGCAAAGCGACAAAAGCCCGAAACGTTGGGGTCGGCGCCTTTGTGACCGGGAAAAAGCCCTGCCGAGTCGGCTTGCCAGCTTTCTATCATCGCGTCCCGGCTGGCCCACCCGGTGCTGTCCAAAACGGACCCGGTCACTGTAATGACCTGGCCCTTCGCGCCATCTGAAATTGGGCTTTGCCCAAGATCTTCAGGATAAATCCCGGGCAGGCCCGCAAAGGACGGGATACAACCGATATGTATGTAGGGCCCCGCTGTCTGGCTGGGCGTCTCTGACAGCATGTCTGGATAAGGGTTCACCGTTCACATCCCTTCGGTCTTGTTCTCGAACATGGTCTGTCGCCGCCCGCGCAAGACGATATCGAACCGGTAGGCCAAGTAGTCCATGCCTCGGGAGTTCTTAAGATCCAGCGCACCGACCAACCGGTCCAAATGGGTCTTGTCCCGCACCGAAGCCGCAATGGGACAAAGCTCTATCAGCGGATCACCTTGGAAATACATCTGGGTGATAAGGCGCTGGCCAAAGGAATGGCCGAACACCGAAAAGTGGATGTGCATCGGCCGCCAATCATTGGCGCGGTTTGGCCAGGGATAGGCGCCTGGCCGAACCGTCATGAATTCGTAAGAACCGTCATCGCCGGTGATTGTGCGCCCGCATCCGCCAAAATTTGGATCAAGCGGCGCGAAGTAGGTATCCTTTATATGCCGGTATCGACCGCCCGCATTGGCCTGCCAAATCTCGACCAAAGTTTGGGGAATGGGTCGACCGTTTTCATCCATGACCTTGCCGTGGACCCGGATACGCTCTCCAATCGCGGACGCCTCGCCCTTTGTGTAATTCAGGATCAGGTTGTTATCCAACGGCCCTAGCATCGTGTGGCCAAACCGCGGGCCGGTTTCTTCGCTCGGCGTGGATTCCATCGAGAGCAGCGGCAACGAGGGCGACCGCGCCACTGTGGTCTTGTAATCCGGCCAATAGGCTGGGGGATGCACGTCCCATTGCCGCGGTAACAGTGCACCTTCACTCATCTGTGCTCTCCATTTCGGCATAGGTCTGTTTGGCCAGCTTAAGGGCGTGGTTGGCGCGTGGCACACCGGCATAGATCGCGACATGCTGAAAGGTTTCCACCACGTCCTGCTTGCTCGCGCCAGTGCGAGCCGTTGCCCTGATATGCATCGGGATTTCTTCGAAATTTCCGGTGGCAGCGAGCAAGGCCAGGGTTAGCATAGATCTTTCCCGGCGGCTGATCCCGTCGGATGACCAAACGGTACCCCAGGCTGCTTCCGTAATCAGAGTCTGAAAGGCTCGGTCCAACTCCGTCTTTCCCGCCTCTGCCCGATCAACATGGGCGTCGCCCAGAACCTCTCGACGAGTTCTCATCCCTTGCTCAAAGCGGTCAGACATCGTGAGTGGTCTCCAGGAATTCTGCGATGATCCGTGCCGTTTCACCCGGCTTTTCTACACAGGGCACATGGCCCGCCGCTTCGATCAAATGGAATGGCGCATTGCAAAGCTCTGCTGTCGCTCGGACCAGATCCGGGGGGGTGGATTTGTCCTCTGCGCCGCCTACTGCGATGATGGGAAGCGTCAGTTCGCCAATCTGGTCCGTGAAATCCGCTGCCGCTATCGCAGCGCAGCACGCGGCGTAACCCTGCTGCGGCGTACGCACCAGCATATTGCGCCAAGGGGCAACCGCCATGGGATCCCCGCGAAATGGAGCAGTGAACCACCGTTCCATGATCCCATCGGCCATGCTGTCCAACCCGCCCGCTTGCAAATCATCCAAACGGCTTTGCCACAGCTCCGCGGTCCCAATCTTTGCCGCCGTGTCCATTAAGACCAACGCACGAACCAGGTCTGGTCGGGTCAATGCCAGCTGCTGCCCGATCAGGCCGCCGATCGACAGTCCGACCAGCGTGAAGTGAGGCACGTTCAACGCAGTCGCGATGGTGACCACGTCATCGGCCAAACCGGCGATGCTGTATGGCCCTTCGGGACAATCGGACAGGCCATGTCCGGGTTTGTCATATCGAATGATGCGCAAACCATCCGGCAAATGGGTCAGCATATCGTCCCAGATCCGCAAGTCGGTGCCCAGCGAATTGGCGAAGAACACGGCGCGCCCGTCTTTCGGCCCGTCATCCCGTACATGCAGAACGGCGCGCTCGGTTTGGACAGTCAGCATGGCATGAACTCCCCCCTGCTGGTTTCGCTTCTATCAAAGCCCTGTATCGGGTCAGAAAGGAAGGCCGATATAGTTTTCTGCAAGCTCTTTCCGGGCTGTTTCCGAACGCGAAAGGTGGGCCAGGCTTGCTTTTCTCATTTGCGCCGCGAAACTATCTTCGCCTTCGAACCGGTGCAGCATCGTCGTCATTTGCCAACTGAACCGCATCGCTTTCCAGATCCGGGCGAGGGCGCGTTCGGAATAGCTGTCTATCCCGGCTTCATCGTTCTTCTGGACCGCATCGATCAGCGCTTGGTGTAGGTAATAGACATCGGAGACTGCCAGATTCAGACCCTTGGCCCCGGTTGGCGGCACGATATGCGCCGCATCGCCGACCAGAAAGAGGCGCCCCCAGCGCAAAGGCTCACTGACGAAAGATCGCAAAGGCGCGATGGATTTCTCTATGGACGGACCGGTTTCCATCGCGGAGGCGACGTTGGAGGGTAGGCAGCTCTTTAGCTTTAGCCAGAACCGATCATCGCTCCAATCCTCAGCCCTGTCCGTCATGGGCACTTGAACATAATAGCGGCTGAGTTTTGAATTTCGCATGGAGGCGAGCGCGAAGCCGTTGGACGAATTGGCGTAGATCAGTTCCTGATTTGCAGGCGTGGTTCGGGACAAGACACCAAGCCACCCGAATGGATAAACACGTTCGAATTCGGACCGTATCCCGCAGGGGATAGTCTGGCGGCTGACACCATGAAACCCGTCGCAGCCCGCTACATAGCTGCAGTCCAGCCGATAACGCTCTCCCTTCAGGCTGTACTGAACATAAGGATTTGTTGTCAGATCGGAGATCACGACATCTTCGACGCCGTGGATGATTTGCGTTCCCATGGCATCTTGCGCTGCGTACAGATCCGCCGTCACCTCGGTCTGACCATACACCGTGACCTGCTTGCCCGTCAGATCCTGGAAATCGATGTGCACCATCAGATCGTCGTCGGTCAGGTAGCATCCATCGTGGGGCTGACCCTCGCGCTCCAGCCTGTCGGCGACACCAGCTTCCCGCAGCATCGCGACGGTGCCCGCTTCCAACACGCCTGCGCGGATGCGAGATAGGACATGGGCTCGGCTCGCTCGCTCTAAAATGACGGTGTCCACACCGGCGCGATTGAGCAGCTGCGATAACAGCAACCCTGATGGCCCTCCTCCAATGATGGCCACGCTTGTTTTCATTGCCAACGATCCTCCATGCGCGATCAGTAGTCCAAGGCCAGGGCGCGCCGAATGGACAGATCGTGCCAGCTCTGGTATTTTTCGGACATGTCGGTGCCTTCTTCCATTCCTGTCTTCACTCTGTTCGGCGAAACCGAGCAGTTTCCTGATGTAGTCCATTGCGAACGGTTCTCGGCACGGGCGCCTGGCCATGGTTGGCGCATCTCTGCCCATCGGCACAGGCATATGGCGCAGTTGTTCCTGATCGATCGAGGTCGTGTGGATGCCAAGGTCGATGGTCTTGAGATATGTCTGAGAGACGGCGAGTTCCTCTATATATCCGCACAAACCGCCCATGAATTCGTGTTTGAACCAAACACCAAGGGCTACGTTCTGTCCTTTCCGCTGATGGTTCTCAATTCGATTGGGCCGGCGTCGCCCGACCTTCTGACAGCGCTTGCCGAACCCTTTACGGGAACAATCGATGCGCCACTTGAACAACTCACGAATCTCCTGGCCGACTCAGTCCAGATGTCTAGCCCTTATCGGGCACAGCGAGCGGTCGGTCTGGCACATTCCGTGCTTTCTCACTTAGCTGACCTATCTGTGACAAGTTGTCGCAATTCGCCTCAACCTATCAGCTCCAGATTGAGTGAATTGGACGAATTGATCTTGCTTCATATGGCGGAAAACTGGACGGCGTCCGACTACGCTGCCGACCTTTCTGTCAGCACCGGGCATCTTAGCCGGCTCTGCCGAAGCGCTACGGGTCAGGGCCTGACGGCTTACATTCAGCGCGGTATTATGGAAGAGGCATGCCGACTTCTGGCCTTCACCTTGTTGCCTGTTTCTGATGTCGGCTATCGGGTGGGTTTTTCAGATCCTTCATATTTTTCAAGACGCTTTCGCGCGGTCAGAGGCATGACCCCATCCGAATACCGCGCTCAGTTTGCGACCTGAACGGCAAGAAGCCAACGACCACGTCGCGAGGCGTACCTCTAAGTCTGATCCAAAGTTGGCATGCTCCTACGTTCTCAATTGCATGAGCGCCCGGTTGGCTCGCAATCCGTTTCTCGACGAGTGGCAGATTTGGCAAAGAGAAGACCAGTCCTTGCAACGGCTTGATATTGAACAGAACGCTTGATCGACAATCGCCACTGATCTAGGGCCGAAGGGAGGGCATTCTGGACATCGCCTTTCCAGAATGTGACGGGGTAAGTGCAGTTGCACTGTAGCCTTTGTTTGGGAGGACAAAATGAAAAGAAGAGATTTTCTGAAAACAACGACGGCCAGCGCCGCGGCTGCGGTTGCTTTGCCAAGCGTGGGCAATGCGCAAGAAGTGACCCTGCGATTGCACCAATTCCTGCCACCGGTGGCGAATATCCCGGCCAAGATTTTGAAACCCTGGTCAGAACAGGTTGCAGAGGCTTCGGGCGGTCGGATCGGGATTCAGCATTTTGACGCTATGTCGCTCGGCGGTCGTCCTCCCGAACTGATGGACCAGGCGCGTGATGGTGTGGTCGACATCATCATGACCGTAGTTGGATACACGCCGGGTCGTTTTCCACGGACCGAAGTGTTTGAGCTGCCTTTCATGATGACCAACCCGGTGGCCACATCGTTGGCCTATTGGGAGATGATGGAAACCGACTTCCAAGATAACGAATTCGCCGACATCAAGGTGTTGGGCGCTTGGGTCCATGGCCCCGGCGTGATCCATTCGTCCGAACCCATCGCCTCATTGGACGATATGAAGGGCAAAACGCTGCGTGGCCCAACCCGCATCATCAACGACTTGCTTGGTGAATTGGGTGGGACCCCTGTCGGCATGCCTGTACCGGCCATTCCGGAGAGCCTGTCAAAAGGTGTGATCGACTCGACCGTTATTCCTTGGGAGGTCACGGCATCGCTGCGTCTGACCGAATTGGTTGGGAATCACACCGAATTCACCGGGCCGGAAGCTCTCTACACCGCAGCCTTTGTTCTGGGGATGAACAAGGCCAAATGGGAGGCTTTGCCGGACGACCTGAAGGAAATTCTCCAAGCGGAGTCTGGTGCGAAATTCTCCCAGTTCGCGGCGCAGGTAATGTGGGACAATGATGCGCCCGCCCGGGAAATCGCAGTCAATGCGGGTAACAACATCATCCAATTGGATGAAGCTGAAATCGCCCGTTGGAAAGCTGCCTCTGAACCTGTTATCGAGCGCTGGGTCGCGGAGATGAAGGACAAAGGGATCGATGGTCAGGCGCTGATAGACCGAGCAAAGGCCTTGATCGCCGAAAAGTCTTCCTGATTAGACGCGCAGCTTCGAAGAGGGGCCAGATCGGCCCCTTTTTCTGTGGAGGACGGCATGTACGGCGAGTTGCGGCGGTTTGCAGAGATCATTGCGCAGGTGTTGGCCCTGGCGGGTGGGGCCATTTTGATCGTCCTGGTGGTTTTGAACTGCGTTTCAATTGTCGGGCGGGCGTTTGTTCCGTTGGATATCGGCATTGGGCCCATTCGTGGCATTTACGATATGACCGAGATCGGAATGGCCGCCGCCATCTTTGCCTTTCTGCCCTGGGCGCAGTTGCGGGACGCCCATGCGCGGGTGGACCTGTTTCAAAAGGCTATGCCGGTTAAGTTCAACCTTTCCCTGGATCTCCTTTTCAGTGTCGCGATGGCGTTCATCGCGGTTATTGGCACATGGCGGTTGTATCTCGGGATGCAGGACAAACTCAGTTACGGTGAGACCACATTGATCGCCCAAATTCCGGTCTGGCAGGGCTACGCTGCGGGATTGTTCGGGGCGACCGGCTTTGTTCTGGTGTCGCTTTTCTGTATTTTGCGCGCCAGCCGCCGTCTGGTCGGACTGGAAGACTAGGGGCCGATCGAACGTGTCGAATTTCGAACTTGCGATCTGGTCCTTTCCCGTCCTTTTGCTGTTGGTTTTCCTTCGGGCGCCCATTGCCCTTGCGATGATTGGTGTGGGTGCCGCTGGCACCTATTTGGTCATCGGCACGCCGATGATGACGCTGAACCAGTTGAAAACGCTCACCTATGGCACGTTTTCGAACTATTCCTTTTCGATCATTCCGCTGTTCTTGTTGATGGGTCAGTTTGCGACACTGTCCGGCATGTCCGCTTCGCTGTTCCGGGCGGCGGAAAGTTTCCTGGGTCATCGCCGAGGCGGCGTCGCCATGTCTGCTGTCGGAGCGTGCGCTGGTTTCGGCGCGATTTGTGGCTCCTCGCTGGCAACCGCTGCTACGATGGGGCAGGTGGCCCTGCCAGAACTTCGCCGATACGGCTATCCCGGTTCCCTTGCGACGGGTGCGCTTGCGGCGGGTGGAACCTTGGGTATCCTGATCCCGCCTTCGGTGATCCTGGTCATCTATGCCATCCTGGCCGAGCAGAACATTGAAAAGCTGTTTGTGGCCGCCCTGGTGCCTGGGCTTCTCGCGGCGCTTGGATACATCTTGACCATCTCAATATGGGTGCGCGTCTCGCCGAATTCAGCGGCCGTACGCGACCGGGTGCCGTGGGCCGAACGCTTGGTCGCGCTGGGCCAGGTCTGGCCCGTGATCCTGATCTTTGTCGTCGTGGTTGGCGGTATCTATGCTGGCATCTTTACGCCCACCGAAGCCGCCGCCGTTGGCGCAGCAGGAACAGGTATCGCAGCGTTGGCCTCTGGTGAAATGACTTGGGCGCGCCTGCAGGAAGCTATCCTGTCGACGGCTTCATCCTCTGCGATGATCTTCCTGATCATCCTGGGCGCGGGCATGTACAATAATTTCCTGTCGCTTACCCAACTGCCGCAAACGGCTTCGGTCTGGGTGGGTGATCAAGGTTTCTCACCCTGGTTCGTCTTAACCATCGTCCTGCTCATGTACTTGCTCTTCGGGTGCGTGATGGACTCGCTCTCCATGGTCCTGCTCACGGTCCCAATCATTTTCCCGATCATGCTTGTGCTCGATTTTGGGATGAGCCCGGATGATTTCGGCCTGTGGTTCGGAATTCTGGTGTTGATTGTGGTCGAGGTCGGGCTGATCACGCCGCCTGTAGGCATGAACCTCTTTGTCATCAACTCGATGGCCAAAAGCACGCCCATCGGCCACACATACCGGGGCGCGCTTCCTTTTGTGGTCACCGATATCGTTCGGGTTGCGATCCTGGCCAGTTTCCCAGCCATAACGCTATGGCTGGTCTGGTTGATCGATAGCTTCGGCCGTTAGAGAGACGGCAGATCGCGGGTTAGCCGGTCAAGGTCGCCGCCGCGACGGTCCAGAAGCGAGCCAATCTCTGACCGTTCCGTCAGCAGAAGATTTACACCTTCGATGAACATATTGACGAAGAGCGGCTTACCCGTCCGGTCGGAAAGTTGGAACGTGACATTAAAGGGCGACTGACCACGAAGGTAAGCCAAAGTCCGCACCTCAAAAACCGACTTAACCTGGCGGCTATCCTTGACCTCGAGCCGGCCGCCGATGAATTCGCGAAATCTCCGCCCATATTTGCGCGCCACGTAGGTCTGGAAGGCGCTGGTAAAGGCCCGGATCTGGCTTTGAGACGCTCTGCGGCGGTCATTGCCCAGCGCATATTGGGCCATGAATGCGGTGTCGGCGTAGCGCACGAATATCCGCTCAAATTTTGCAATCTTCGCCGCATCGGAACTACCGTCCGAGATCACTTGATTGACCTCGGCAACTATGCGTTCCACCTGATTGCGCGCGGTACTGCTTGTCAGGGCTAACGTTGGCCCGGCCAATAGGCCTGCACCCATCAGGCCAATTGCTGTTCGCCGGGAAACGTCATTCAAACTCAAAATCTTCGAACGGGTCAAAAGCCTCATCCTCGCTCGTTTCTACACCCAGTTGGAACCGTCTATTCTGAAGATAAAGCAGTCGGGCCTGGGTATAACTGTCTGCACTCTCATATAAGATCGAATCTATTGTGTCGGAAAACTGGAAACGATCACTTACGGTTGATCCGGCACTAGCAACACCACCGGCAAGCTGAAATTCGCTGCTCCCCACATAACGCAAGGGATTTAGCACAAAATCGACTGCGTTTCCGGCGGCATCCCGCTCAGTAGATGGGCCTCTGAATGGCAATTCCAAGTACCGGCCCTCGCCGGAGCCCCAAACATGCAGGGTTTCGCCGAAGTCCGTGTCGCGTTTTTCCAGTCCCATATCGGTTGCCGGATCCAGCAGACCGCCCAAACCGAACAGCCCATTCATCAGGAATCGGAACGTGTTGTGACCTGCATCCTCGATGCGGCCTTGCAGTAAATCGTTCACAACCAGCCGCGGCTGATCCAGGTTAGAGGCAAAATTCGAAATTATTTCGCGAATGGGCCTCGGTACAGCGCGACCATAACCTTGCGAAACGGGTCGCAGAAGCGACCTGTCGACTTTGCGATTGAATTCGTGAACCTTCCGGTTCCGGGGCTCAAGTGGATCATAAATGTCGCCGGTCGCACCAGGGGGGGATGCACAAGCACCAAGAAGTAGGACCGCTGTTATGGCCGAGATGATGCCTACCTTGCGAAAACCAACGAGAATCAATGGAATGTCCGCCTGCTTAGTCGTAAAGGAGAAGCCCAGGTATTTGCGCCTGGCCTCTGGTAGTTGCTACGTAACGTATCGTCGCAATGGATCATGAACAAGATGCGCCCCTCCTTTGGGCGGTGAGGAGACCAAGAGAATGGCCACTGACACAGAACGCGGACTAGCCGAGCTGCGCAATGCCAGGGCAAAGGGTCGTTCCCTATTCACGTCCGCCTTCATCTTTTCGGTTTTCGTTAACCTGTTGATGCTTACCGGTCCCTTATTCATGCTTCAGGTTTATGACCGGGTTCTTGGTAGCCGGTCCGAAGCAACCCTGTTGGCACTTTTTGTGCTGGTCGCCTTCTTATACCTCATGATGGGGATTTTGGATTATGCCCGCGGTCGGATCACGGCTCGCGCGGCGGCAAAATTCCAGGCTCTGATGGATCGTAGGGTTTTTTCAGCCGTTCTTAGGGCGGAAGCTGTGAAACCCGGAAATGAAGGGGTCGCATCGGGCCTAAGCGACCTGGAAGTCGTGCAACGCTTCATGGGTTCGCCGGTCCTTTTGGCGTTCTTCGACATGCCATGGACACCAATCTTCCTGGCGGCCCTGTTCATCTTCCATCCTTGGCTGGGTGTATTGGCCTGCGCGGGCGGTTTGCTTCTGGTGGCAATTTCGATCCTCAACCAAATGATGACGCGTGTTCCGGCGTTGGAAGCGGCGGGCATGGGGCAGAAGGCCAACAGCATGGCCGATCACATGCGCCATGAGGCCGAAATGGTTCAGTCGCTCGGCATGCGGGGTGCGACCTTCGACCGGTGGTATCAGGCCCGCGGTCAAGCGTTGAACAGCGGTGTCGCGGCGGCAGACCGCGCAGGCGGCTTTACCGCGACCACCAAAACCCTTCGTTTGTTCTTGCAATCGGCCATGTTGGCTTTGGGTGCCTATCTGGTGTTGCAGGAACAACTGACACCGGGTGCGATGATTGCAGGTTCGATCCTGATGGGTCGGGCACTGGCACCGATTGAATTGGCCATCGGCCAGTGGGAACTGATGCAACGCGCCACCAAGGGTTGGAAAAACCTCTCCAGACTGCTGTCTGAAGTTCCTGAAGAGCGCGAGCGCACGCCACTTCCCAAGCCGCGCGCGATCCTGGATGTGCAGCAGGCCACCGTAGTGCCACCTGGCGAAACGCAAGCCTCGCTCCGCATGGTCAGTTTCAAGCTGGGCGAGGGCAAGGCACTGGGCGTCATCGGGCCATCCGGGGCAGGCAAATCGACCTTGGCGCGCGCCCTGACCGGGGTCTGGCGAACGGCAGGTGGGAAAATCCGGCTCGATGGGGCGTCTCTGGATCAATATGACCCTGACGTGCTGGGCAGCCATATCGGGTACCTGCCGCAGCGTGTGACCTTGTTCGACGGTACGATCGCCGAGAATATTGCAAAACTCAGCGCCAACCCCGATGCGCAAGCCATCGTCGCTGCCGCGAAGAAGGCGGCGGCCCACGATATGATTGTAAAGCTTCCGCAGGGCTATGACACCCAAGTTGCCGCTGCAGGGGGCCGACTGTCTGGCGGACAAATCCAGCGCATTGGTCTGGCCCGTGCACTTTATGGCGACCCCGTTCTGTTGGTCTTGGACGAGCCGAACTCGAACCTAGATAATGA
>JBCBGY010000112.1:0-13865 GCA_038526275.1 Pseudomonadota bacterium
CCACTGGGCGCGGCCCGTGCCCAGGTCCATAGCAACTACATCATCTCCCAAACGGACGATGGGATTGTAATTGTGGATCAGCATGCCGCCCACGAACGGCTGGTCTATGAACAGATGAAACAGGCTGCGGCGGAGAATGGGATCGCAGCCCAAGCGCTGTTGATCCCCGATATTGTGAATCTCGACCCGGACGAGGCCGATGCCCTGCTCGAACAGGGCGACATGCTGGCCTCGCTCGGATTGGGGATCGAACCGTTCGGGCCAGGAGCCGTTGCCGTGCGGGAAACGCCCGCGATCCTGGGACAGGTGGACGCCACCGCTTTGATCCGGGAAATCCTGGATGAGCTAACCGACCAGGGAGCCAGCACCGCCGTGGCCGATAAAATCGACGCGATCCTGAGCCGAATGGCCTGCCACGGATCGGTCCGTTCGGGCCGCCAAATGCGGGCCGAAGAGATGAATGCCCTGCTGCGCGAGATGGAGGCCACGCCCTTGTCAGGCCAGTGTAACCATGGGCGACCAACTTACGTAGAACTCAAACTGGCCGATATTGAACGGCTTTTCGGGCGCACATGATCCAGATCGGCGATATGCAACTCTCATACCAGGATCCGTTGGCAATGGCCGCGGGGGGCGCCGGCCTTCTGCTGCTTCTGTTCGCGGTTTTGCTGATCATGGCCGTCCGCCGCGCCGGGCAAGCCGCCGCTTTTGCCGGACCGATGGCACAGCATCTGGGCATTCTGAACCGGCAGGTCGAAACCCTTTCGATGGGCCAGCAGCAGCTGAGCGGCGGCCTGACCCAGGTGGCCGAAGCTCAGGCCAATGCCCAAACCGCGACGCTTCAGCATATGGAAGCTCGCCTTGCCGAGGTAACGGCGCGGATGGGGGAAAGCCTGCAGGGCTCGGCCAGCCGCACCGCCCGGTCGCTGGGCGAACTGCAACAGCGGCTGGAAACCATTGATCGCGCTCAGGACAAGATCACCAAACTGTCGGGCGACGTGCTGAGCCTGCAAGACATTCTGTCGAACAAGCAAACCCGTGGGGCTTTTGGCGAGATCCAGTTGCGCGATATCGTCGCCAAAGCCCTGCCCGCCGACAGTTATGCCTGGCAACCTACCCTTTCGAATGGCAAGCGGGCAGACTGCCTGATCAAGCTGCCAAACCCGCCCGGCCCCATCGTGGTGGACAGCAAGTTCCCCTTGGAAGCGTATGAAAAACTGCGCGCCGCCCGCACCGAAGCGCAGTTGAAGGAGGCCGCCCGGGCCATGCGCGGTGCCGTTCGGCTGCATATCCGAGCGATTGCGGAAAAGTACATCATCGACGGAGAAACCGCCGATGGCGCCCTGATGTTTTTGCCGTCGGAAGCTGTTTATGCGGAGCTGCATGCCAATTTCCCCGATCTGGTGCGGGAAGGGTTCGAGGCCCATGTCTGGATCGTCTCGCCCACAACTTGCATGGCAACGCTGAACACGATGCGCGCCGTGCTGAAGGATGCCCGCATGCGCGAGCAGGCCTCTGCCATCCGGCACATGCTTCGCCAGTTGCACCGCGACGTGGAACTGGTCGTCGAACGCGTCGGCAAATTGGAAACCCATTTCGGGCAGGCTCGGAAGGACCTGGACGGGATCGGCACGGCAGCCGAACGCGCAGGCAAGCGCGCCGCCAAGCTCGACAATTTCGACTTTGAAGAGCTGGAGGCAGAGCCTGAAGCCAAGGTCTTGCCGCTCAAGGCACATTAGGGGGCCCCGCGATGGACCACGAGGATTGGCACAGTCGTTGGCGCGAAAACCGCCTTGGCTTTCATGAGCCCGAAGGCAATCAGCTTTTTGCCGCCCATTTCGGTGCGCTTGACCTTGCTGTGGGCAGCCGGCTGTTCGTGCCGCTTTGCGGGAAGACCCGCGATATAGGTTGGCTCTTGTCGAAAGGCTACCGCGTTGCTGGCGCCGAACTCAGCCCGTTGGCCATTGACCAGCTGTTTCAGGATCTCGAACTGGTACCAGACATCCGGCCATCTGGCAGCCTGACGCACTATAGCGGCCCCGGGATCGACGTTTTTGTGGGCGACATCTTCGACCTAACCGCAGATCAACTCGGCCAGGTCGATGCGGTGTTTGACCGAGCCGCCCTGGTCGCCTTGCCTGCAGAGGTTCGACAGACCTACGCGCCCTACGTCACGCGGCTCACCAATCATGCAAGACAGTTCCTGGTCACCTTCGACTATGACCAGTCGGTGATGAACGGCCCGCCATTTTCTGTGCCATTGGACGAAGTCCAGCAGCTCTACCGGGACGCGTTTCAGATAGAACATTACGCCCAAGCCGACGTGCCGGGCGGCCTAAAGGGCATATGCCCCGCCACCGAAATCGTCTGGCTTCTCACTGCATTGCCCGATACCTAAGACCTTCAGGGCAAAGCAAATTTTGCTCGTGGCTCCGATGTTGGAGGTTTCAAAACGGGCAGTCGGCCCGAAAGCGCAGGCCTTTACCGCCGTCGGGGTGACGCAGGCGCAGTTCCAGTGCGTGGAGCATGAGCCGGGGATGATCGCGGGCCGGGCCGGTGGCATAGAACGGATCGCCCAGGATAGGGTGGCCGATTTCCCGCAGGTGGACCCGCAATTGGTGAGACCGGCCGGTGCGCGGCATCAGGCGCAGCCGGGTCTCTCCGTCGCCGCGTTTCAGAACTTTCCAATCTGTGACGGCCTCGCGCCCGTCCACATGGTCTACCTTCTGCAAGGGACGGTTCGGCCAATCGACGATCAGAGGCAGGTCTATCGTGCCCTCTCGCTCCGCCACTTCGCCCCAGGCCCGGGCCAGGTAGGTTTTCTTCACCTGCCGCTTTTCGAACTGCAGGCCGAGATGGCGTTGCGCGTGGGGTGTGAGCGCGAAAATCATCACACCTGATGTATCGCGGTCCAACCTGTGCACCAGCAAGGCTTCGGGGAACGCACCTTGCACGCGGGAGAGCAGGCAATCCGCTAGGTGCTCCCCTTTGCCCGGCACTGACAGAAGCCCGGACGGTTTGTCGGCGACGAGGATCTCATGATCCTGGTGCAAGATGGCCAGTGGCACCTGTGGCGGCGCGTAGATGTCGCTCATGAATAAAGCGGCAACCCATCCAGAATTTCGTAATAGTCGCCCTTTTCGCCTGCGAAGATGTGCTTTTCCAGCTTCAGGCCGGTCTCTCCATCAAGTGAGCCCAGCGAAAACGACGTCGTTCCCTCGCCGTGCTTGCGCCAGAACAGAAAGGCGCCGCAGCGGGGGCAAAATCCCCGTTCCGCCGTTTCGCTGGAGGCGAACCACTGGACCGGGCCTTCGATCTGGATCTGTTCGTCCCGAACATAGCCGCTGGCCCAAAGGTGACCCGACTGTTTACGGCACTGCCCGCAATGGCACACGGACAAGCCGGAAATTTCGCCTTCGACGGTGTAAGTGACGTCGCCGCACAAGCATGAACCCTTCATCGGTGCCTCGCTGTCTGCCGAATTGCCGGGAGGCTAACCTGCTCAACGGTCGGAAACTATACCAATCACGGCAAAATGGATTTGAAAGTCGTCGACAAAATTTGGCTCAGCCCCTCGGCATCCGCCTCCTTAAAAGCCGCGGGCCGATCACTGTCGATATCGAAAACAGCAATCAGGCCGTCGCGCCCAAACACCGGCAGTACAAGTTCTGACCGCGTGGATGAGGCACAGGCGATATGGCCGGGAAAGTTCTCCACATCGTCGACCAGTTGGATCTGGCCTGTCCGAGCTGCAGCGCCGCACACACCCTTGTCGAACGGGATTTGCAAGCAGCCATGGCCGCCCTGATAGGGGCCGATCTTCAGCAAGTTGGGCGCTGTGACCCGGTAGAATCCTGTCCAATCGAAACGCGCGTCGCTGTGGTGCACTTCGCACGCCACCGTCGCCATCAGGGCAACGGCATCCGTTTCGCCTTCGGTCAGGCTTTCGATGGTCCGGCTCAGGGTTGGATAATCGATCATGGGCGTTCGATGGCGATGGCCGTACCCTCGCCGCCCCCGATGCAAATCGCAGCCACACCGCGCTTGAGGTTCCGGGCTTCCAAGGCGTGCAAAAGCGTGACGATGATCCGTGCACCAGACGCGCCGATCGGATGGCCCAGCGCACAAGCCCCGCCGTTTACGTTCACGATCTCCGGATCGAGCCCCATTTCATGCATGAACGCCATTGGCACGACAGCAAAGGCCTCGTTCACCTCCCAAAGATCCACATCTTCCTTTTTCCAACCGATCTTTTCCAGCAACTTCTGCGCCGCAGGGACCGGAGCCGTTGTGAACCAGCCGGGTGCCTGGGCGTGGCTGGCATGGCCCAAAATGCGGGCCCGGATCATTTCTGCCTCGCCTTCCGCCTGCAGGAAGAGGGCCGCTGCGCCATCGGAAATGCTGGAGGCATTGGCTGCGGTCACGGTGCCATCCGCCCGGAAGGCCGGTTTCAGATGCGGGATCTTATCCGGTCGCGCCGAAAGGGGTTGCTCATCTTGATCCACAATGGTCTGGCCCTTGCGGCCCTTTATTGTAACAGCCACGATCTCGGCACCGAACGCGCCGCTTTCCTGCGCCGACTGGGCCCGAGACAGCGACCGTAGGGCATAATTGTCCTGCGCCTCCCGTGTGAACTGGAATTTCTCCGCACAATCTTCGGCAAACGTTCCCATCAATCTGCCCTTGTCATAGGCGTCTTCGAGACCATCCAGAAACATCGAGTCGATCACCGACTGATGACCGATTCGGGCACCTCCGCGCATCTTTGGCAGCAGATACGGGGCATGGGTCATGCTTTCCATGCCGCCCGCGATCATCGCGCTGGTATGGCCCAAGGCAATCTGATCGAAAGCCATCATCGTGGTTTTCATGCCAGATCCGCACATCTTATTCACAGTGGTCGCCGGGATGCCTTCGCCCAACCCTGCTGACATGCTCGCTTGCCGGGCGGGCGCTTGTCCTAGGCCCGCGGGCAACACGCACCCCATCAAAACCTCTTCGGGCGCTGTTTGGGCCTGTTCGACCGCCGCCCGGATCGCCGCTGCGCCAAGGTCCGGAGCGGTCACGTCTGCGAACGCCCCCTGAAACCCCGCCATCGCCGTCCGGGCCGCCCCAGAAATCACAACATCCGCCATAGGTCCCCCGGTTATTTTCCCCAACTTGGCATGAAACAGGTTGGTAATGTTTGCAGTCTAGTCTCTGGGCGTCGCCAGATGAAGGAAAGCCTTGATGCAGTTAAATGCGGAAGTCCATGACAACTTGATGCTTGTGAAGTTGCAGGCGGACAGGCTCGACGCGGCGGTGGCCATCGAATTCAAAGATCAAATGCGCGCCGTTACCCAAGGCGGACCTGCCCGTGTAGTGCTGGATCTGGGTCAGGTTTCTTTTCTGGACAGTAGCGGATTGGGCGCGGTGGTCGCCGCCATGAAACATCTTGGAAATGATCGCAGGCTCGAACTGGCAGATTTGCAACCGAATGTGGAAAAGGTTTTCAAGCTCACCTGCATGGATCGCGTATTCATTATCCACGAAAGTGGCGACGCCGCACTGGCGAGCAGCGTAAATGTCGCATAACGAACAAAAAAATGGACATTAAGCATCGCGCCGCTGCGCAACGACTGGACCGATCGAACGATCAACCAGTCTGCGAACTGTTCTGGCATCTCAAAGGTAATCCCGAACGGGTTCGCGAAACCTTACAGAAAATCACCCAAGACCTATCGGCGGCCGGATTGAGTGAACAGGCCATTGGGAATGCCGAAGTTGTTTTCGCCGAAATATTCAACAACATAGTGAATCACGCCTATGCAGGACGGAAAGATGGCGACATCCAAGCAACCGCCTATGCTGGCCCAATGGCGTTGCGCTGCGTCGTGAAAGACTTTGGTCACGCAATGCCGCGCCTTGAGTTACCTAAGGGCCAGCTACCCGATTCATCTGGTCCGCTGGAAAGCTTGCCTGAAGGCGGATTTGGCTGGTTTCTGATCCGCCAACTGACGCAAGGCTTATCCTATGACAGGTTTGAAGAACAAAATATCCTAACTTTCGAATTGCCTTACTAAGGCGCACTGCGAGAATCCGGAACCACCCGAACGCCCTACGAAATCAAATGCTTAAATGCGTTGGGTGATATGTGATGTTGCCGATGCTTCAGCGGATACTCTGGCCCGCGGGGCCAGCTACTTCGGGACCGGTACGCCCGAAACTTGCCTCATTCTTACCTTAAGACCGCCCCGCCGCACGATCATACCGTTCGTGTAGCTGCAGAGCTTCCCTCGGCGCCGCGCTTTTTAGCCCCCACCCAGCGTGCGGCGTCGAGGTTCAGCAGCGCTTTTGGCTTGCGCTGGTGGGACCATAGCCTAGGGTGACGCGACCCTAACCGACGTGACCTTCATGCGAGATTTCCAAAGCCCTGGCCGCTCTACCGTTGTAGCGGCAAACGGGTTGTGCGCCACCTCTCACCCACTGGCTGCAAGTACCGCAATCGACATCCTAAAGCAGGGCGGAAATGCGGTAGACGCCGCTATTGCCGGTGCCGTTCTGCTTGGCTTTTGCGAGCCCCAGATGACCGGCCTTGGTGGTGACTGTTTTGCGCTGATCAAACCAGCCGGCTCCGAAGACGTATTGGCGCTGAACGGATCGGGGCGGGCGCCTGCCGGTATGAATGCGCAGTCCATCCGGGAACAGGGCCATCGGGTTCTCCCTGAAGAGTCCGCACATGCGGTGACTTTGCCGGGAGCTGTCGACGGATTTTGCACTCTGGCTGAGCGGTTTGGCAAACTGGGTCTGGCGGATTGTCTGGCTCCGGCGATCTACTATGCCGAAGAAGGGGTGCCGGTTGCGCCACGCGTCGCATTTGATTGGGCAACGTCGACTGATCGTTTGCAAGGCCCCGCACGTCGGCTGTTTCTGTCTGGCGAACAGCCGCTAAAGGTCGGGCAACTCTTTCGGGCTCCGGAACAGGCGGAGGTCTTACGCCGCATTGCGAAAGATGGGCGCGACGGTTTCTACGCGGGCGCGGTCGCCGAAGATATGAGCGCCGTGTTGCAAGCTGCGGGCGGCACCCACACACCTGATGACTTTGCCAACACCCGATCCACCTGGGAGACGCCAATTTCTGGCCCCTACCGTGACCTCGAAATCATAGAACATCCGCCCAATGCGCAAGGCACCGCGGCTTTGTTGCTCAGCGCGATTCTCTCGCAATTCGACCTGGCCAGCATGGCGCCCGACGATCCGGAAAAGATCCACATCGAAGCCGAAGCTCAAAAGCTCGCCTACGACGCCCGCAACCGCTTCGTCGCCGACCCAAGTGCAATGGCTGATCCGGCGCGGTTGCAACGGGCTGGTCTGGCCGAGAAACTGGCTGCTCTGATCGATCCAGACCAAGCCAATTCAGCGACAACGACAATCACAGAAGCGGTTCACAAAGACACGATCTACATCACTGTCGTCGACAAGGATCGGATGGCCGTATCGTTGATCTATTCGATCTTTCACAGTTTTGGCTCCGGCATCGCGTCGGACAAGTTTGGCATCCTGTTCCACAACCGCGGCGCGGGCTTTTCGCTGGCCCCGGGCCACCCAAACGAAGCCGCACCGGGCAAACGCCCAATGCACACGATCATCCCCGGAATGCTGCGCCAAGGTGGCAAGATCATTGCACCGTTCGGTGTAATGGGCGGTCAGTATCAGGCGGCAGGGCATGCGCGTTTTGCGAGCAATATCGCCGACTACGGGATGGAGATCCAAGCGGCCCTGGATGCGCCCCGGGCCTTTGCGATTGACGGGGATCTGCAGCTAGAGCGTGGCTATGGCGCCGAGATCCGCCAAGCCCTAGCTGTAAAGGGCCACCGGATTGTAACGCCGGAGACGGGAATTGGTGGGGCACAGACTATTCGGATCGACCACGAACTCGGTGTGCTCTACGGCGCGTCCGACCCCCGCAAAGACGGTTGCGCCTTAGGGTACTAGCCGCCTTTCTATCGCGGTGACATTCGGATCGCGCCGTCCAGCCGGATGACCTCGCCATTCAGCATTGGGTTGCTGGCAATGTGGAAGACCATCTCGGCAAATTCTTCCGGTGCGCCCAGACGAGACGGAAAGGGCACCTGGGCGCCCAGCGAGGCCTGCACCTCGTCTGGCAAGGATTGCAGCATCGGGGTCAGAAACAAACCCGGCGCGATGGCACAGACGCGGACGCCCTTATCCGCCAGATCCCGGGCCATCGGCAGGGTCAAACCGGCGACACCTGCCTTGGATGCAGAATAGGCGACTTGCCCAACCTGACCTTCATAGGCGGCGACCGAAGCTGTGTTCACAATAACGCCGCGGGCACCGTCTGACCCAGTGCCGTCGGTTGCCACCATGCGCGCCGCGGCCTGGCTCGCGCAATTAAAGGTCCCGATCAGGTTCACAGCGATGACCTTCTGAAAGACGTGGGGATCGTGCGGCACGCCACGCGACACGGTCTTGGCCCCATCGACAATGCCCGCGCAGTTCACCATGATTCGCACTGGTCCATGTGCCGCTTCGACCGCATCTAATCCGCTGGTCACAGAAGCCGGATCCGCGACATCGACCTGGTGAAACGTGCCGCCAATGCGCTCCGCCTGCGCCTGCCCAAGTTCTGCGTTCAGGTCAAACAGACCAATCTTGAGGCCCGCTTGCGCCAACCGCTCTGCTGTGGCGCCGCCAAGACCGGAGGCCGCCCCGGTGACCACGGCGCAGGATCCCGTCCAATCGATCAAACCCATCTCGTCCTCCCATTTCCGCCCATCTTGCGCAGCCGTGTGGATCGCACAAGCACTGCAACCTGCAAAGCGCTTTACACCGGGCCGGACTTTGGTACGACTGGGCTCCCAGCATTTTGGCAGGCGACACTTTCGGCAGGCAGGAATGACATGAGCCTCACCGATCCCGACCGACTGTTCCCGGTCGACGGCCCGACGCGTTCAGTGGCGCGCGCGCTCTATGACAGCGTCAAAGATTTGCCAATCATCAGCCCACACGGCCATTGCGACCCGCAGTGGTTTGCCGAAGATCAGCGCTTTCCCGACCCCGCGCAGCTATTCGTCGTCCCGGACCATTATGTGTTTCGCATGTTGGTCAGCCAGGGCGTGGCCATGGCGGATCTAGGCGTGCCACGCATGGATGGCGGGCCGGTGCAAACGGATCCAAGGGCGATATGGCAGCTTTTTGCGGACAACTTTCACCTCTTTCGGGGAACGCCGTCCGCCTTGTGGCTCGACCATTCCTTTGAGCATGTGTTCGGTCTGGATGTGCCGCTATCGACGGAGACGGCGGCGCACTATTACGACGCGATTGAGGCCAAGCTGGCCCACGAAAGCTACCGGCCCAGGGCGTTGTTCAAACGGTTCAATCTGGAAGTTCTGGCGACGACAGAGGGGGCGTTGGATGATCTGCGCTGGCATCGGGATATCCAGAGCAGCGAATGGGATGGCCGGGTCATCACGACGTACCGGCCCGACGCGGTGGTTGACCCGGACTTTGAAGGCTTCGCGCAGAATGTCGAAACCTTTGGTAGCCTGACGGGCGAGGATACGTCGACCTGGGCGGGATACCTTAATGCCCATCGGGCGCGGCGGGCCTATTTCCGCGAGTTCGGCGCAACGGCATCTGATCATGGTCACCCATCAGCCCGAACCGCAAATCTATCCCCGAGCGACGCGGAAGCTTTACTGCAAAAGGCTCTCAACGGCGCGTGCAGTCCGGAAGAGGCTGACATTTTCCGGGGCCAGATGCTGACGGAGATGGCGCGGATGAGCCTTGAAGATGGGATGGTTCTGCAGATCCATCCCGGTTCTCGCCGGAACCATAGTGCGCAGGTGTTCCGCACCCATGGGCGCGATAAAGGGTTCGATATCCCCGGCCCCACCGGCTATGTCGCAGCGCTGCAACCCATGCTCGATGCGGTGGGAATGGAACCGGGCCTGTCCATCATCCTGTTTACCTTGGACGAAACAGCCTACAGCCGGGAACTTGCGCCGCTGGCCGGGGCCTATCCGTCGCTGAAGCTCGGGCCGCCCTGGTGGTTCCACGACAGTTATGAAGGGATCAAACGGTTCCGCGAAAGTGTGACCGAGACCTGCGGCTTCTACAACACTGCCGGGTTTAACGATGACACCCGCGCCTTCTGTTCCATCCCGGCCCGCCATGACGTTTCGCGGCGCTGCGACTGCGCCTACCTTGCCGGGCTGGTGCAGACTGGACGCCTGCGGGAGCGGGACGCATTCGAACTGGCCACGGATCTGACCTACACCTTGGCCAAGTCGGCCTACAAACTGTAGCGAGATATGCGATGACCCATAGGGTGGACCCAAATTGAGCAAGGCCTTCAGCCTTCACGGCCAACGCGCGTTGGTCACTGGCGCCAATACCGGCATTGGCCAAGCCATCGCAGCAGGTCTGGCGGAAGCCGGAGCCCATGTGCTGGCCGCCGGCCGTTCGCCCTGTGACGAAACTGTTGCCATAGTGACCAAGGCCGGAGGCAACGCGGAAGCCGTTACCTTGGATCTCGCCGATCCGGCGGCAGGAGCGGCCAAGCTGAAGGATCTGGGCGAACTGGACATCCTGGTCAACAATGCGGGGATCATCCGGCGGGAAGATTCGGTCGACTACGCGGAGGCCGACTGGGATGATGTGATGGATGTGAATCTGAAGGCCGTGTTTCTGCTCTGCCAGGCCTTTGCCAAGGCCGCCATCGCCCGCGGCACGGGCGGGCGGATCGTGAACATCGCATCGCTGCTCAGCTTCCAAGGCGGCATCAGGGTCCCGGCCTATACGGCCTCCAAACATGGCGTCGCCGGCCTGACCAAGATTTTGGCCAACGAATGGGCCGCGAAAGGCATCAACGTGAATGCGGTTGCGCCGGGCTATATCGCCACTAACAACACCACGGCACTGCGCGAAGATCCCAAACGATCCGCTGAAATACTGGGCCGGATTCCAGCCGGGCGATGGGGCGATCCCGCAGATATTGCGGGCGCTGTCACCTTTCTGTGCACACCCGCCGCCGGTTACGTCACCGGTGCCGTCTTGAACGTCGATGGGGGATGGCTTGCGCGCTGAACCTCGCCTTGCCCGCTCCGGCACGCCCGCGACAGCCGGGATCGTGCATCTTGGCCCCGGTGCCTTCTTCCGCGCTTTCAACGCCGCTTACACGCATGACGCCATGGCGGCGGCAGGCGGCGATTGGGGGATCACCGCGGTCAGCCTGCGCAGCCCGACAGCGCGGGATCAGTTGCAACCCCAGGGCGGGGCTTTCACCTCTGTCACGCTCGGGCCAGAAGGCTCTTCCCATCAGGTCATTGAGTCCGTTGTTCGGGTTATGGTCGCGCCGGAGGATCCGGTGGCCGTTGTCGTCGCTATGGCCGACCCGGCCATTCGGATCGTGTCCCTGACCGTGACCGAGAAAGGATATTGCCACAATCCGGCGACCGGGCTGTTGAACCCGGACCACCCGGATGTTGTACATGACCTTGGCAATAGGGGCGCGCCACGCTCAGCGCCCGGCCTTATCGTGGCGGCGCTGGCCCAAAGGCGGGCAGCCGGGATCGGCCCCTTCACTGTTCTGTCCTGCGACAACCTGCCTGCCAATGGCGCGCTGACCAAAGGCATCGTGATCGACTTTGCCCGCAAGGTTGACCCGACCCTTGCAGAGTGGATCGAGATCCATGTGCCCTTCCCCGCGACCATGGTCGACCGGATCACCCCGGCCACAATGCAGGCAGATATCGAGCGCCTGTCCGAGAGCGCGGGCTATGTCGATCCGGGCTGCGTGGTCCATGAACCCTTTCGCCAATGGGTGATCGAAGACCGGTTCGCCACCGGGCGGCCCGACTGGGATGTGGTGGGCGCGCAGTTCGTGCAAGATGTGGCCGCCCACGAACATATGAAGCTGCGCTGCCTGAACGGGACCCACTCTGCCTTGGCCTATCTGGGTTACCTTGCAGGCTATGACACCATTGCCGAAACCGTCGCCGACCCAACGTTCGCCAGCTACTGCCAAACCCTGTGGCGGGAGGAAATTCTGCCAACCGTGCCAACGCCCGAAGGCGAAGATCTGGTGCGCTACTGCGACGGGTTGCTCGCGCGCTACCGTAACCCAGCGATACGGCACCGGACCTGGCAGATTGCGATGGACGGCAGTCAGAAACTGCCGCAACGGTTGCTCGGCACGATCGGCGACCGGTTGGCAACGGGCTCCGTTCCGGTCGGGCTATGTTTGGCCGTCGCCGGATGGATGCGCTATGTCGGCGGGGTCGATGAGGCGGGCCAAAGGATCGATGTACGCGATCCCTTGGCGGATGAGTTGAAAGCCATTGCGTCCAGCGCTACCAGCGCGGCAGGCAAGGTGGACGCGCTGCTAGCTGTCCGAGACGTGTTTGAACCGGATCTTGCAAAAGACCGGGCATTTCGCGACATGCTGGTGGACGTATATGGCGAGTTAGAGAGGGACGGCGCCCGTGCGGCGGTCGCCGCGCGAGGATAATGTCAGTCACACTCCAGCTAAACAGCAGCGACAATGTTGCGATCCTAACCGCGCGTGCGGCTGCAGGGGATCAGCCCCTGGGGGCAGGGCAGCCTCTGAGCGCCTCTGTACCTCCCGGCCACAAGATTGCGTGCGCTGATATCCCTGAAGGCGCGCCGATCTTCAAATATGGTCAGGTCATTGGCTTCGCGGCGGAACCCATCGCGTCGGGAAGCCACGTTCACACGCACAATTGCGCCTTTGGCGCACACGGCAAGGCTGAGGGTCACGGCGCGCAACTTTCCCAAGCCCGGGCGGCGATCCCTGCCTTGGCGCCACGCAGCTTCCACGGATATGTGCGCAGCAACGGGCAAGTGGCCACGCGGAACATGATCGCGCTGATCGCGACTGTGAATTGCTCAGCCACGGTGATCCGCCGGGCGGCTGACCAGATCAACCAATCGGGCATTTTGGATGACTTTCCGAATGTCGACGGGGTCATCGCCTTTTCCCACGGCACGGGCTGCGGCATGGCCTCTGACGGGCCGGGTTGGGATAACCTGATGCGTGTCCTGTGGGGGTACGCCACGCACCCGAACGTCGGGGCGGCGGTGTTTGTTGGTCTGGGCTGCGAGGTCATGCAGATCGCCCGGATGAAGCAAAGGTTCGAGGCCAATGGTCAGGAACGCTTCTACGGCCTCACCATTCAGGAGACAGGCGGCACCCGCGAAACCACCGAGAAGATCGTGGGCAAAGTGAAAGACCTGCTGTCCGAGGTTAATGCGGTTCAGCGCGAAAACCGGCCACTCTCTGACTTGACCGTAGCGCTCCAGTGCGGCGGCTCGGACGGTCATTCCGGCGTCACGGCCAATCCGGCGCTTGGCATGGCAAGCGATTATCTGGTGGGGCACGGTGGCACCGTGATTTTGTCAGAGACGCCTGAAATCTACGGCGCCGAGCAGTTGCTGTTGGAACGGACGGCTGATGGAGATGTGGCCCAGGCCCTTCGCGACCGCATCGCGTGGTGGGAAGACTATACCCGGATCAATGGCGGCTCGATGGACAATAATCCCTCGCCCGGGAACAAGGCGGGCGGGTTGACCACGATCCTGGAAAAATCCTTGGGCGCGGTGGCGAAAGGTGGCTCAACGCCGCTGAACGAGGTTGTGCCCTACGGTGCGGAGCCCAAGGCCAAAGGGTTGGTTTTTATGGATACGCCCGGATACGACCCGGTCTCGGTCACGGGCCAGATTGCGGGTGGCGCACAGATCGTGGTGTTCACAACCGGGCGCGGTTCTGCCTTTGGTTCCAAGCCTGCCCCGACAATCAAGCTGGCGACCAACGATCAGTTGTTCAAAGCAATGCCGGAAGA
>JBCBGY010000113.1:0-13815 GCA_038526275.1 Pseudomonadota bacterium
AGGTTGAGTTTCCAGCGGGGCGGCTGCGTCTTCAGGTCGAGAGATTGGAGCAGAAAGGCGCGGATGCCGGGATCCTCGACCGTTGTTTGGAGGGCGGTGTCCGCGTCGCCGCGCGAGGTCAGGCCGTGGAGGGTCAGGGCCTGCATCGCTTTGACATACTGGATCTGGGAATGGCTGTAGGCGACCGGTGCGATATCGGCCACCACCATGTGGCGGAGCAGATCAGGGCGGGTGAGCGCCAGGACCATCGCCGCTTTGCCACCCATGGAATGGCCCACGATATCTACCGGTTGGTCGAGCGTCGCGATCAGCTCCGCCAGATCGCCCGCCATGTCGGCATAGCTGTGAGTTGGTAGGTGGGGGCTGTCGCCGTGGTTACGCATGTCGACCGCGATGACCCGGCGACTTTGGCCCAGGCGTTTGGCGATCACGTTCCAATTGCGGGCCGATCCGTAGAGCCCATGGACGATCAGGATCGGCGTGCCGCTCTCGGGGCCGTATGTCACATGTGCCAACATTGCCCCCTCTTAGACCGCGTTTTCCTGACAGGCCAGAGCATGCTTTTCCCTCGTCCTGTCGCGGGTTAAGGGATCCGTATGGTGGAGCAGACTGTTGAAGAGATGGCGGCCAAACTGGCCAAACTGATGCATGAACGGCTTGGGATCCGGCGGGGCGAGAATTTTGCCGATAAGGTCCGGATTGCCGGACGGCTGTTGCCGCGCCATGTGCGGCGGGATGCGCAGATATTGGTCGAGAGCCTGCCGTTACTTGGGCATCCCAAGTTGGCGCGCCAGGTAGATGATAGACGGATCAAACTGGCCTATCGGGGGGTGGAACGGCACCTGCTTCAGATCGACCGTGCCTATGTCGTCAAGGGGCGGATATTGTCAGTTCTGGCTGTGATTGCCTTCAATATTCTGCTCATTGCGGGTTTGATCATCGGATACATGGTCTGGAACGGCGACCTATGACAGCGCCTTTCGGGCGAACCGGAAGATCACCGGTGTTGAGAAGATAACAATCGCAATTCGGGCCACATGGGCGACAGCCACATAGGCCACGTCCTGGCCCATGGCGAAGGCCAGCAGGCTCATTTCGGTCAGGCCACCCGGGGAGAAGGCGAGGAACGCCTGGCTCAGGTCCGTGTCGGACCATGTGGCGATCAGGATGGCGAATGCAACGGCGACGGCGATCATGGCAGCAGAAGTGAGCCCGCTCAGGCGGAGGTCGGCCCAGATTTCTCGCAAAGTGGTGCCCTGGAAACGGCAGCCGATGACGGTGCCCAGTACGATTTGGGCCGTGATCACCAGCAACGTTGGCGGCGGGACATGGACGAGTGGGATCAGGTGGACAATGGCGCTGACGATCATCGGCCCCAGCATCATCGCTGCTGGTAGCTGAAGGCGCTTACCCAACCAGACCCCGGCGATCCCTGCCGCGATCAGAATTGCCGCATCCAGGATTGTCAGGTCGGCAAACTGCACATAGGCCGCCGAGGCATCCTGACCGCTGACCCCAAGGACGAGGCCAAAGAACAGTGCGACGCAACTGATCACGATCAGGATGCGGGCTGCATGAGCCAGGGCGATCTTGCGGGCGTCCCCTCCGGCTTCTTCCCCCTGGATCAGCATTTCGTTCAGTCCCCCGGGCATGGCGGAGAAGAACGCGGTTACCGGGTCGTAATGACCCAATCTGCGGTAAATGCTGTAGGAGGCCAGGGCCGCGCAGACGATGTAGGGCAGGAGCATCAGGAAGGTCAGGCTCCATTGCGTGACCTGGCCCAGCATTTCGGGCGAAAAGCCCGCCCCCAACATAACCCCGATAATTGGAATGACAAAGGTCCGAAGCTTGCCGGGCGCGGTCAGTGGGATTTGCATGAGCGCGGCAATGGTATTGCCGATCATTGGCCCGAGCATCCAGGGCAGGGGCAACCCAATCCAAGCGGCAATCAGACCGCTGACGACGCCGATGGCCAGAGCACCGGAAATGCCAACCCAAGGCGCCAGTTTGATATGTGCTGAAACGGCCATGCCGCCTCGTGACATGGCTGGCCGGGGAGCACAATTGGAATGCTGTTCGAAGCGCCCTAACCGCGCCCGCGTTCGTGGCCCATACCCGGCCCCGGTTCCGGGTTGAGCGCTTGGCCGAACGCAAGGCGATGGCCATCGGGATCCACCACGTCGAAGTCGATACAACCATAGTGGGTTGGCCTGTGCATCTCGGTTACCTCGACGCCATGGGTTTCCAGTTCCGTGCGCAAGGCTTCAGCATCTTCGACGTAAATGTAGGCCGCCCACCAATGGTTCAGAGGCGGGGGACCCTTCCCTCGGTCCAATGCCAGCGTCACATCCCCGCGTTGGAGGATGCAAAAGGCGGGAGGGTCGTCCCACATGCCGTGACTTTCGAAACCGAGTTTTTCATAGAATGGCACCGAACGCTGGATGTCGGTGACTTGCAATACAGGCATTGCGCGCAGTGTAGCCATGGGACTCCTCCTAGTTGGTCTTACCTCAATATGCCCCAGTGCGAATTGTTTTTCGGTGGTTTCCCACGGTGGCCTGTTTGCCATGTGAAAACACCGTTCCGCGAGCCCGATTGTCTTTGGGGCAAGCATCTGCGAGGAAACGGCAAGGGAGCCGACACGTCCTATCCGGGCAAGGGCCAAAAACCCGGGGAGGGGACGATATGACGGACGCAACCAACGAGACCAAAAGCACGCCGGCGCTGGATTACCACGCCTATCCGCGCCCTGGAAAGCTGGAGGTCCGCGCGACAAAGCCTTTGGCCAATGGTCTGGATCTGGCGCTGGCCTACTCACCTGGGGTTGCCGAGGCGTGCGTGCAGATCTCGCACACTCCTGCCGACGCCACGCGTTACACCGGTCGAGGCAATCTTGTTGCGGTGGTCAGCAACGGAACGGCGGTGCTGGGCCTTGGCAATATCGGGGCGCTTGCCTCTAAACCAGTGATGGAAGGCAAGGCGGTTCTCTTCAAGAAATTTGCCAATATCGACTGTTTCGACATTGAGTTGAACGAGACCGACCCTGAAAAGCTCGCCGACATTGTTTGTGCTTTGGAACCCACCTTCGGGGCCATCAATCTTGAAGACATCAAAGCCCCCGATTGTTTTATCGTCGAACGGATTTGCCGGGAGCGGATGAATATCCCTGTCTTCCATGATGATCAGCATGGCACGGCCATTGTTGTGGGGGCAGCCGCGACGAATGCGTTGCGCGTGGCGGGAAAATCATTTGAGGACGTCAAGGTCGTTTCGACCGGAGGCGGTGCGGCGGGTATCGCTTGCCTGAACATGTTGCTCAAACTTGGCGTCAGGCGTGAGAATGTCTGGCTCTGCGACATTAGGGGTTTGGTCTATCAGGGGCGCGAAGAAGACATGACCCCGCAGAAGGAAGAGTATGCCCAGGCCTCCGATTTGCGCAGTCTGGATGAAGTGATTGATGGAGCGGATCTGTTCCTCGGTCTATCCGGTCCACGGGTTTTGACGCAGGACATGGTCCGCAAGATGGCGGATCGCCCGATTGTCTTTGCGTTGGCCAACCCAACGCCGGAGATTTTGCCCAGCGAAGTGCGGGAGGTGGCGCCAGATGCCATTATCGCGACGGGGCGAAGCGACTATCCCAATCAGGTCAACAACGTTCTGTGCTTTCCGTTCATCTTCCGGGGCGCTCTTGATGTGGGTGCGACCGAAATCAACGATGCAATGAAGCTTGGCTGTATCGAAGGCATTGCCGCCTTGGCGCGCGCGACCACGTCGGCCGAAGCTGCAGCGGCCTATCAGGGCGAGCAAATGACCTTTGGCCCGGATTACTTGATCCCTAAACCGTTCGATCCCCGTTTGGTCGGCGTGGTGGCGAGCGCTGTGGCCAAAGCGGCGATGGAAAGCGGTGTGGCGTCGCAGCCGATCACTGACATTCAGGCCTATAAGGCCAAGCTTGATCGATCCGTCTTCAAGAGCGCCCTTCTGATGCGGCCCGTGTTCGAAGCCGCCGCTAGTGCGGAACGCAAGATCGTGTTTGCAGAGGGCGAGGATGAGCGGGTTCTTCGCGCCGCGCAGTCGCTGCTTGATGATAGTACCGACTTGCCCATCCTCATTGGCCGCCCGCATGTAGTGAAAGATCGTTGTATCGAACTGGGTTTGACGATCCGTCCCGACACCCACTTCGAATTGGTGAACCCGGAAAATGACCCCAGATACCGGGAATACTGGGGCACATATCATGGTTTGATGGCGCGAAAGGGCGTTACACCGGACTTGGCCCGGGCCATCATGCGCACCAACACCACAGCGATTGGCGCCGTTATGGTCCACCGCAAGGAAGCGGATAGCGTCATCTGCGGTACGTTTGGCCAGTATTTATGGCATTTGAACTATGTGACCCAGGTACTGGCGACTGATGGTTTGTCGCCTGTGGGGGCGCTTAGCCTCGTTATCTTGCCCGATGGTCCCCTGTTCATCGCCGACACATATGTCCATGCCGAGCCCACACCGGAACAGATCGCCGAAACCGCGGTTGGCGCAGCCCGGCATGTGCGTCGGTTTGGGCTAGAGCCCCGCATCGCTCTGTGTTCGCACTCGCAGTTCGGCAACCTTTCGTCCCGCTCTGGTCAAACGATGCGCGAGGCTTTGGCGCTGCTTGACGCGGAAGAGCGTGACTTCTGCTACGAGGGCGAAATGCACGTGGACAGCGCGCTCGACCCCAGGATCCGCAGTCGCCTGCTGCCCGACAGTCGTTTCGAAGGCCCGGCCAATGTGTTGGTCTTCAGTTCGACCGACGCGGCCTCTGGTGTGCGGAACATCCTCAAGATGAAGGCCGATGGTTTAGAAGTTGGGCCAATTCTGATGGGCATGGGCAATCGCGCCCATGTGGTCACACCATCGATCACTGCGCGCGGCCTATTCAATATGAGCGCTCTTGCTGGCACGCCCGTCCACCATTACGGCTAGGCGTCGTGGCGGCCAACCTGGTCGCTCATACCAGTCTTTCGCCATTTGATTGAGGTCTTACCCGTCTCGTCCCTGTTCCGTCGGATCGCTAGAGAAGAGGGCGATTTTGTTGCCCTGAGGGTCGCGAAGGTAGGCAACGTAGAAGTGCGGCCCATAGGAGGCACGGAAACCGGGTGAGCCTTCGTCTGATCCGCCTGCGTCAAGCGCTGCCGAATGAAGCTCACGAACCTGCTTTTGATTCCGCGCCTCAAAAGCGACCATGCAACCATTGCCAGCAAGAGCCGGGCGTTCATCAAAAGGGGGTTTGACGTAAAACTCAGGCAGGGGCGATTGACCAGGCTGCACGGGCAGCGCGAAACTGAGCCCTTCGGGTCCTTCCTCCAGATCATAGCCAAGGGCGGGCAAAAAGGCGGTATAGAACCGTTTTGCCCGCGCAATGTCATCGGCCCCAACGCTGACATATGCAATCAAGGGTCGTACTCCACTTTGACACAGACTGCCCGATAGGCAGCAGTTTATGCCATATTTGCCGTCGCCGGAGAGGAGACAATCGGCGCCCGTCTATGGCGAGACGCGACATATCGATCCCGGGCAGATTGCGGAACGTTCCAGTCTTCTGTGCTGTGCGATACGTCCCCTAGATGTCGGGCAACGCGATTTTGCCAGGCGCGGGCATGCCATTCCTCCACACGCATGCCGCTTCCCATAATGTCGCCTGCCGAATGAGGGTTGCAGACCACGGACGGGTTGGTGGCAGAGGTACAATAGTTGTCGTCTCCGTTCCCTCTCCCGCCGACATGGTCGTAACCAAGGTAATGCCCCAATTCATGGGCAACGGGAATCTGACCGGACGGTTTGGGCTTAACATCGTATATGTCGAGATGACCGAGTTGCCGTCTGCGGTTCATGCTCGACCGGGAAAAATCAACGGATGGTCTGACAACTCTACAGGTTAGTTGGCTTCCACTGGTAACGATCCGAACATCCAGCAAACAGGCAATATTGGGCCGCACGGTCATGTCTCTCGCTGCGCCGACAGTTCGGACCAGTCGATCATGTGTCGGTGTCAACCAGAGCTTGTTGCTCCACGAATTGATACATTTGCTCCGAAAGCTGCGAATGAAATTGCTCCATTCCGAATTGGTCCATCGCTGGATCGGTAAATTTCGTTCTAACCCATGATGAACGACACCTGTATCCGCGCCATCCGGCGGATTAATTTTGACGAGCTTAACTTTTATTTTGAGCGTCAGACTTGCGTTCCGACCGCTATTGGCCACATCGTTCATGCTGAAAACGGAATCGACATAAGTTCCGCTGATGCTTGAGATTATGTTTCGCATAAATCTCTTCCCCTATTTGTTCGTCAATTAGAGCAAGTGAGTGGTATAATTAATTTAGAAAAATGATGTCTTGCTCTCTAGAAAAACTAGCTGACACGTCGGTCGTCTTGCAAGAAAAATTTGGCGGCCAGCGCTCGGGCCTCGGCCGCTCGGGTCTGATGCTGGCGGGACGGTGACCGCTCAGGCCAATCCGGCTTCGATCACTTCAGCGATCTTTGCCGCACCAAACTGGTCGTCAAAGATCATGAAATCAGAGATCGTGCCGTCGAACGGGTTAATCGCCTTCCGACTGCCAGAAGCCTGTGCTGACCCGTCGCCGCCGATATGCAGATATTGTTCGTTATCCAACCAATCCATGTCGAACTCTTTGTTGAGCCCGACCCGTTCACCGTCCAGGAAAACCCGTGCGCCCCAATCTCCGAACGTAATGGCCAAGTGATAAAGTTCATTGGCCGCAATCTGCCCGGCATTGATCTTAACGACATCGCCGTCTTCATTCTGAAATCGCACGACCAGTTCACCATTTTCGATCCGCGCCCGCAGATGGTCGCCATCCGCGTAACCCGTTGCATCTCTGGTAAAAAGCGACTTGATGCCCGAAACGCTGTCGGCTTCAAAGAACATCGCAATTGTCGCCTCGTCGACCGTAAGGGCGCCAGATGGGGCGACCTTCACAATCGAATTGTTGCCGCTGATTTCGGTCTGGCCGAGCATCGAAAAGACGGCGCTCGACATATCCACCAAACCGGTGGTTGGGGCAGGATTGTCAGATTCTTGGTTGTTTGACGACGTGCCGTCGGTGGCCGCGGTAGCGACGTCTGCATTGGTCAAGGCTTCATCGAAGATCTTAAGATCGCGGATCGTTCCACCCAGGCCGCCGGTCTGGACGCCGCCCCCGATATCTGTGATCTCGAAATTCGCATTCCAGACGTTTGTCGCCTTGTCCTCCAACTGGCCATTTACAAAGAGTTTGGTAATGCCGTCCTTCCGGACAATGGCGTAGTGCGCCTCACTGCCCTCGATGGCCTTGGTTTCTGCAACGACGACATCGCGTGGATTTGCATCTGCGCTGTAAAGCCGGAATTTTCCATTGTGAAAATTCAGGTCATTGCCATTCCAGTAATTGCCGCCACCGACAAGGGAATCATGGTTATCAACTGGTCTATCTTCTTTAAACTCGATTGTGCCCATGATGGTAAAATCTCCCGAAAGGGTGATTTTGTTTATGCTTTTTGGGCTTCCACTAAAGTTTGCTTCGCTCAATTCATAGATTGGTGCTGTGGCGGGCTCATCCTCAACTATGGGATCTGGATCTGGATTGGCCACGTAATCGTCCCAGGAAGTATAGCTCACATCTCGGTAAACAGCTTTGGTTGTGTCAAAGTCCGCATCTCCCAGCCAAGCGGGCACCCCGCTCCAAATGCTCATGAACATTTTGCCAGGGGTGTTGGGGATGCCAATATCGTTGCCACTGACTGACCACAGGAGGCGATCATCGGCAAACCATTTGATGGAGTTCTCCTGCCATTCAAAACGATAGGTGTGAAACCCAACCGACGCATCGAACCCAAGATCGACATATCGCGAATTTGCGCCTTGGACCGAGTCGGTATCTTTCGAATGATAGGCTAGGTGCACTTTTGTTGGGTCTTTGCCCAGAAACTCAAAGTCTATCTCGTTTTTCTGGTTCCCGTGGACGGGGCCCGTGTAGGTAAAGAAGGACGAATTTACGCCGCTTTCGCCAGAGGCCTTCATCGTGACTTCATATATGCCGTAGCCGTAAAAATCGCGGGATTGGAATTCCGCACCGGTATAATCTTTCCCCCGGTCTGCTTGTTCTTCCAGTTCCAAGGTGACCTGGCTGTTTTGCAGAACGAAATTGTCGGCCGACCAGGCGGTGTTATTCCATCCTCCAGAAATGGCCCAGGTAGAAATCTGCCAGTCGGAGCCGCGGAACAGATCGAAATCATCTTCGAATGTTGTTTCAGCCATAATTTCGCTCCTTAGGGCTGACTTCAAGACGCCGAAAAAGACGTTTTGAGCCAATGGGTTACTCTAATGAGGTACAATTGGGAAATCGGTACAAACCAGCAGGTGGCACGCTTATCCGACGGCATTAACCACCGATCAGCATGGTGACGCGGGATTGTTAACAAACTGGAAACTCCGCAACCATTACGAATTTCATTCAGAGGCAGTAATTCGCCAAATCAGCGAAAACCGGCTGACAAAAATTCGGAAAAATGCCTTTCAGGCGAGCTTCGCGGATTACCTCAAGGCCATTTCTGCGGAAACGGACTTAATTGTTGCCGACCATTTCCAGAGCAACGCTACGACGTTCGAAGGCGCTATAGCGTGTGTGACGAAACATTGTATGGCGTTGAGCGTTGAGGGGCAGAGTTATTGCAAGACGCTTCAGGTGTTAAAGAGGAAATGCAGAACATCGCCATCTTGAACAGTGTACCCCTTGCCCTCCACGCGCATTTTTCCCGCCTCTTTTGCACCTTGTTCGCCATCTAGTGCGACATAATCATCGAAAGCGATGGTTTCGGCGCGGATGAAGCCTTTCTCGAAATCGCCGTGGATCACTCCAGCGGCCTTCGGGGCCAGAGTGCCGACAGGGATGGTCCAGGCGCGCGCCTCCTTCGGACCAGCGGTGAAATAGGTTTGCAACCCCAACAGATCGTAACCAGCGCGGATCACCCGGTCGAGCCCGGCTTCTTCTAGCCCGATCTCCGCCAAGAATTCAGTCGCCTCACCAGGGTCCAGTTGACTGATTTCTTCCTCGATCTGCGCTGACACAATCACGTGCGCCGCGCCCTGTTCGGTTGCCATTTGGGCTATGGCGGCGGAATGGCCGTTGCCTTCGGAGGCTTCGCTTTCGCCGACATTGCAAACGTAAAGCACTGGCTTTGTCGTCAGAAGTTGCAGCATGTCCCAGGCTTTTTGGTCATCTTCAGCCACTTCGACGGTCCGGGCCGGTTGCCCTTCGTCCAGCACCGCCTGGGCGGCATTTAGGAGACGCTCCTGCTGCACTGCTTCTTTGTCTCCACCCCGGACCTTGCGAACAATTGTCTGCAGGCGTTTCTCGATGCTCTCGATATCGGCCAGCATCAATTCGGTCTCAATCGTCT
Organism: Pseudomonadota bacterium; assembly: GCA_038526275.1. Classification (GTDB taxonomy): domain Bacteria; phylum Pseudomonadota; class Alphaproteobacteria; order Rhodobacterales; family Rhodobacteraceae; genus 188UL27-1. The sequence continues at coordinate 9,443 of JBCBGY010000113.1, forward strand.
GGGCATCTGCAACGGGGTCGACCCGCCCATCCACATGGGTCACGTCGCCATCTTCGAAACAACGCACAACGTGGGCGATAGCGTCGCATTCCCGGATATTGGCCAGAAACTGGTTGCCCAGGCCTTCGCCTTTGCTGGCACCTTTGACCAGACCGGCAATGTCCACAAAGGTCATGCGCGCCGGGATCACCTGTTTCGACTCCGCGATGCCAGCCAATATGTCCAAACGCTTGTCTGGCACCGCCACTTCGCCGACATTGGGCTCGATCGTGCAAAACGGAAAGTTTGCCGCCTGCGCCGCCGCTGTCCGGGTAAGGGCATTGAACAAGGTCGATTTGCCAACATTCGGCAGACCAACAATCCCGGTTTTAAAGCCCATTTCCGGCCCCCTTGATTTTGATGCGCCCTTCTAAGAGCCTCTATCCACCGCCGCAACCCGCTTAAAACGGAGTATCCAATGACACCCGTGCCCTATCTATTTTTCAACGGAACCTGCCGTGACGCCCTAAACTTCTATGGCCAGATATTTGGCACTGAGCCCGACCTTCTGACCGCCGATGGACTGCCGCCGGAATTCGATGTGCCCGAGGACCGCAAAGCCTGGATCATGCATGGCTCCCTTAAGGTCGGCAACGGCCTGCTAATGGGGTCTGACAATGTCATGGGCACCTCCGACGCAATGACTGGATGCGCAGTTCAGATGGACCTACCGACCGCAGCGGAAGCGAAAGACCTGTTCGAAAAGCTGGTCGATGGTGGCGAAGTGACCATGGCATTTGCACCGACCTTTTGGAGCGGGGGCTTTGGCACCCTGACCGACAAGTTTGGCATTCGCTGGATGGTTGGTACCCACGAGCCGCCTGCTAAGGTCGGTTAGAACCAGTAATCGGCAACCGTACGGTTTTGGCTATCCACGCTTTTCCAAGTCTCAAGCCCGTCGAACCGGTGAATTGGTATGTGCGCGACCAATTGAGGCTCCGCCAACCGTAAATTGACTGCCAACCGGTAACCTGTTTCCGCGGGTTTCTCGGTCGGCTGCCAAGACTGAAGGTTCCCGCAGGTCGGGCAGAAGTGAAACTCCAGATCTCCGGAATCAGCGCGGGTGTAGCTTTGTGTTGGTCCGTCAACGAAAACGGTCTCGTCTTTGGTGCCGTAGATCCACATGGTCCCGGTTTTCCGGCAGACAGTGCAACTGCAAACCGTGGCGCGCTCTGGCTCTGCCTCGTAACGCCAACCGACGGCGCCGCAGTGACAGCGTCCCTCATAGCTCTTGGCTGACATCTCTTGCACTCCTTTTGCAATTGTCGCATGCCTGCGCCCCGATAGGAGGACCTATGACACGGATCGATGATACGTTTGCCAATCTCAAGGCGGACCGCAAAAAGGCTTTTGTGGCATATGTTATGGCCGGTGATCCGGATTTTGAAACCTCCCTTGAACTGGTCAAAGGGCTTCCCGGCGCTGGGGTCGATGTCATTGAACTGGGTCTCCCCTTTACTGACCCCATGGCCGATGGCCCAACCATTCAACTTGCAGGCCAGCGCGCCCTTGAAGGTGGGATGACCCTGGACCGCACGCTTGATCTTGCCCGTGCCTTTCGGGCAGAGGATCGGACCACGCCGATTGTGTTGATGGGTTACTATAATCCAATCTTTTCGCGCGGTGTGGAAACGTTTCTGGCGGAAGCAAAGTCGGCAGGAATTGACGGATTAATCATCGTTGATCTGCCGCCGGAAGAAGATGACGAACTGTGTGTGCCCGCCCAAGCAGCAGGCCTGAACTTCATCCGGCTCGCCACACCTACAACCGACGGTCAACGCCTGCCGACGGTATTACAGAACACATCGGGGTTCGTTTACTACGTGTCGATCACCGGGATCACCGGGGCTGCCGCGGCCCAGGCCACAGATGTCGCGCCCGATGTGGCGCGCATTAAGGCCGCGACAGATCTGCCGGTGGTGGTCGGTTTCGGCATTCGAACGCCCGAAAATGCAGCGGACATTGCCGGTGTGGCCGACGGATGTGTCGTTGGATCTGCGATTGTTTCAGAGATTGGTGGCGGCAAACCAGTCTCGGAAGTCCTGGCTTTTGTGAAAACCCTAGCTGACGGCGCGCACAGCGCGTAGCCCCAAACGCTGATCCTCCAGAGACTGGCTGGTGAACCCCCCGAATCTTTGATATTGGTAAAAGAAACTAACCAATATTCGGGAAAGCGCTGAACATGCCCGTCATTACGACCATCGATGACCTGAAACGTCTGCACAAACGGCGGGTCCCGAAGATGTTCTTCGACTATTGCGAGAGCGGCTCTTGGACCGAGCAGACCTTTCGCGAAAACGTGTCGGACTTTGAGAAGATCCGGCTGCGGCAGCGCGTGGCGGTGGATATGACCAACCGCTCAACGGCCACGACCATGGTGGGCGAAGAGGTATCAATGCCAGTGGCCCTGGCCCCGGTCGGTCTGACCGGCATGCAACATGCCGATGGAGAAATCTTGGCAGCGCGCGCGGCCGAGAAGTTTGGCGTGCCCTTCACACTGTCCACCATGTCGATTTGTTCGATCGAGGATGTGGCCGCGAAAACCTCCCGGCCCTTCTGGTTTCAACTCTACACCATGAAGGACGAAGACTATACCAGCCGCCTGATCCAGCGCGCCAAGGATGCGGGCTGTTCAGCTTTGGTGATTACGCTCGACCTGCAAATCCTGGGCCAACGGCATAAGGACCTGAAGAACGGGCTGAGCGCGCCGCCCAAATTCACACTGCCCGTACTGGCTGATTTGGCCACCAAATGGGGTTGGGGGCTGGAAATGCTGGGCACCAAGCGGCGGTTCTTCGGCAACATCATCGGCCATGTCGACAATATCAAAGACCCCTCATCGCTGCATGCCTGGACGGCGGAACAATTCGATCCTGCCCTCGATTGGTCCAAAGTCGCAAAGCTCATGGAGCAATGGGATGGCAAGGTCATTCTAAAGGGGATTTTGGACGCCGAAGATGCCCGAATGGCGGCCAAGCTCGGGGCTGATGCCATCGTCGTGTCGAACCATGGTGGGCGACAACTTGACGGTGCGATCAGTTCCATCCGGGCGCTGCCCGCGATCATGGATGCTGTCGGGGACCAGGTTGAAGTGTTGCTAGATAGTGGCATCAGGTCAGGGCAGGATGTGCTGAAGGCGCTCGCTCTTGGCGCGAAGGGTACGATGATCGGTCGCGCCTATGTCTATGGCCTGGGTGCCATGGGTCAAAGCGGTGTCACAACGGCGCTTGAAACCATCCGCAAAGAGCTTGATGTCACTATGGCGCTCTGCGGGCGCAGACATGTGGACGATCTCGACCACGACATTTTGCTCATTCCCGAAGATTTCGAAGGCCGCTGGAAAGAGAACTAGACACTTCCCTGCTGACTGACCTCACGCCGAACGCGGTTCGCGCAGCAATGTTACGCAAATTACTTCAGTTTGTGAGCCCAAGGTAAGATTGTTTGCCGACGTAAGGCCGGTTTGCCGTCAGACGGCCAATGATTTGTCTAGCGTAAACAGCAAGGCCCGTCGGGCCAAAATCTGTCCTATGGCAAAAAAATTGGCCAAGTTGATGAAGTGTGTCCTGATAGTCGTGGCCATATGTAGGATCATGAAACCCTTCCATGGTCCATTCCGAGAATTGGCGTTCACTGATCGGCTCGTTGGCGATGACATAGACACAGTCATGCCGACGATCCTGCCTTATTTTCCTCAGCATGGCTTGGATAGTATCGTTTGGTCCCTCCAACGTTTGAAAGAACAGGTCCCCCCGAAGGATAAGAACCCCGGTCAGTCCAACCGTGCGATTGTACAGACCGGATCGTTCAACGAGACGAGACAGTTCCGTGTCACGATTACCCTTAGGGATACGGGACTCCGAGACATAAGAGAGCGATTGCATGCATCTTCCTCCCGATCGACACTGCGAACTTGTCTATTTCTATTGACAGAACAGTGTCATGAATTGATGAACCGTGAAATCAGAAAAATGTGATACCAAAATATAAGAGTTGACTTGACGGTGCTGGCGGTCGGCGCAAGTCGTGAAGCGGTCAGAAAAAGTGCAATCTTCTCTTTAACTTGGTCGAAGAAGCCGTGTGAGCGGGATAACCAGCAACGCTGCCAAGGCCACGATCACATAGCTGATACGCAAGCTGCCAAACTCTGAAATTATCCCCATCGCCGGGGGGCCAATAAAGAATCCCGCAAAGCCGATGACGGCGACTCTGGATATCGCAAAGGTTCGATCATGCGGAGGAATCCGGCGTCCGGTCAGGGCAAGGGCTGTGGGGGCGACGACAGATATCCCGAGCCCCAGCGTCGCGAAACCCGCATATGCGATCCAAGGCAC
>JBCBGY010000114.1:0-13581 GCA_038526275.1 Pseudomonadota bacterium
GTTGTCCAGCGGCCCGTCTTCAAGATCCGTGGCAAAGCCGCCCACGGTGAAAGTCTCGCCCGCCCGCCATGTGCCGCCTGCGACGACGTCACCGGTGATCACCGGGGTCGGTGCGTTCCCCACAGTGATGAATTCTGGGTCGAATACTATCGAAGTACCGTTTTCATCGACCACCGTCAGATCGACGCGGTACTGCCCGAGACTGTCGTAAGTATAGGTCGGAGCAATGTCGCTCGACACGGCCGTGTCTCCGAACCCATCCCCATCAATGTCGATCCCGTCGCCGAACGACCAGAAATAGGTTAGCGCATCACCATCGGGATCAGAGACATCGGCGCTGAACTGCACAGTATGCGGCGCGGTGGAGGAGAAGAGATCCGCCGGATCAAGCTGGATCCCCGTGCCAATCGGGGCGCTGTTTTCGGTGTCGAAATCCAGTCGATTGACCGCGCCCTCAAAGCTGAAAACAGCGCCGGTTTGAAACCCCGTCAGATAATAAAGTGCTCCATCTGGCCCTTCTTCAAACGCCAGCACCCGTCCGGTTGTGTCCTTGAAGAAGTTATCTTCGATCACGACAGGCCGGTCGCCGGAATAATCGACCGTGGCATAACGGATCCAGTTATTGGCCCAGTCACCGTAGAAGTAGGAGCCTTGGTATTCTTCAGGGAAGATCTCGCCGCGATAGACCACACCACCCGTGACGGACGCATTGCCCGCAGTCTGTCCGTCAACATTCCGACCATACGAAATGAACGGATTGCCGGTTGAATCCGGATCGTTCAGAAATCCGGTCGTTTGTGGAAAACCGTAGCTTACCCCTTTTGACAGGTCGTCCGCGATGTGGATGTCTTCAAACGATCCACGTCCGGCCCCAACCTCACCGATGAACAATGTCTCGGAGTCCTGGTCGTAACTGGCCCGCCAGGCATTGCGGAGCCCGAAGGAATGGATCGTCATGATCTGGTTGGCGGAGTTAAAGGCAGACGACGTGTCGATTTCGGGTGTGTAGTCCGCCGCTGCCGCAGCCTCGTAATAGGGGTTGTCGGTGGGGATCGACCCATCGGTTAAGTTGATCCGGTGGACCTTGCCTTCGTCCCGGTTCAGATCGTCCGTCCAAGTCGGGCTGCCATCATCCGATGTTGTGATGTAAATCTTGTAGGGGCTCGGATCGTTTTCGTCGATCGGCTCGTAAGCAATGGCCAAACCGCCACCCTGATGCGTGGTGTTGCGGCTGTAATCCCATTCCTGCCACAGCACTTGTTGAGAATCGGGATCTATGAAGCTGTCGGTGCCACCATCGCCTTCGATGAACGTGTATCGGGAAACGGTGGTTTTGCCGCGCTGCGTTCCGTTCACATCTTCGAACATCGTGTGATAGAAATAGACATACCCGTTCTCTTCGAAGTTCGGGTCGACCTCGACCGCCAGAAGCCCGCGTTCTGCATTGTTCAAGGTGATCGCACTGATATCCAGAACGATGCTGGTCTCACTGCCGGGCGCTGTTGGATCCTCAACAATATGAACAATGCCCCCTTTCTCGATCACCAGCATGCGGCCATCGGGCAGGAAGGTCATGTCGACCGGCAAAAAGAAACCGCCTGCCACTTGCGTGTCTGTGAAATCGTTCACATTCACGGGCGGTGCGAAAGGTGCGGTAGAGGGCACGAATGAAGCGCCCACAGGTGTGGTAACGGGTGCCGCATTCCCCGTATCATCGACGATCTGACCCGTGTCGTCGCTGAAAGTGTAACGGTGCAGCAGCCCGGTCGTGTCTTCTAAATCGCCCTGCAGATCGATGGCGATCTCAGCTTGGCTGCGGGCGACATCCCAAATCTGGAAATCGTCCACTTGGCCTTCCAGACCGGTGGTTCCGCCCGGGATGCCGCCAAAAAGGTCCGAGATGACGAAATCGGTGTCCCACGTGGTCCGGGAATTGGCCCAGAACCCCTCTGACGTCGACGTCACATCAAGGTTGCCGTTAATGTAGAGCCGCGCGATTCCGTCTTCGCGAACGATAGAAATGTGGGCCCATTCGCCCGCCTCAACTTCGGTGTTGGCGATCAGTACATCACCGCCCAACTCTTGGATGAATATTCGCAAACGCTGGTCGAAGAAATTGATGCTGGTCGCGTCTCCCGACACCACCCCATCGTGATTGTTGATCGTGGCGTTTTCGTCGAAGTAGAACCAGCCCTGGATCGTAAAGTCCTCGCTCAGGACCACATCTTCAATGTCGATGCGCTGATCATCCAACTGAAGGGCATTGGTTGCTTCGGTGGGTGCGGGAGGGCCAACCGGAACGTCTTGCACAACAAGAGCGGCGCCTGCGGTGAGTGGCGTGGCGGGGCTGTTGCCCGTGAAGTCCTGGACCGCGTCAGCTGTTCCGTCGAACGTGTATTCCCGGATCAGCCCATCGCGGGATGAGGTTGTGCCCGCGATTTCCTGTAGGATTTCGGGTTCGGATTGCGCCACGTCCCAGATCTTGAGATCGTCGATCTGGCCGTCAAAACCTGCCGCATTCACACCACCGCCGATCTTGTCGACCACAAAGTCGCCGGTCCATCCGGTTTCAAAACCGACCAATTCGCCGTCGATGAAAACCGACAAAGCGTCACCGTTTCGCGAGACGGCGACATGGGTCCAGACATCTGGTGCCACGGCGGTGTTCGCGACGACCATGTCACCCGCCAAACCCCTGCCTTCGGTATGATCGTGCAAGCGGAACTGACCGCGATGAAAGTTCAGGTTGTACAGATCACTGCCAATCAGCGCATCCGCGTTGCTGACCTGACCATCAATCCGCACAAAGGCTGCAATGGTGAAATCACCGGATAGCGTCAGAGGTTCGATTGCAATCGAGGCAGTGCTTAGGTCCAGAACGCGGTCTTCCAGGTCCGGCAAGTCTGGAGCGCCCGGAATGAGGCTGGCCCCATTTGGCACCGCCGTGGAACTGCCGCCTTGATCATCAATGATCGCATCGCCACTGGCATCGAAGGTGTAGCGACGGAGAAGCGCGGTAGACTCTCCGACCCCTCCCATCATGTCGGTGGTAAGTTCATCCGCAGTCCGGGCCTCTGTCCAGATCTGGACGTCATCGATTAGGGCATCCGTCCCGCCCCGCGACAGAGAATTTGCACCTGCGCCGAGTTGGTCGATGGCGAAATCTCCCGTCCACCCGGTGCTTGACGCGTCCAGTTCGCCGTTGATGTAGATGGAGGTTTGGTCGCCTTCCCGGACGACGGAGTAATGTGTCCAAACGCCCGCTGCGGCGGCGGTATCAGCAACCACAACATCGCGGCCTTCGTTTCGCCCGGCATACAGACGAAACTGACCCGCGTGGAAGTTGAGATTCTGGCCGGTGATGGCGTCACTTCCGCTGCCCAGCAGCGCATCTCCATTGCTGATACCGTTTTGAAGATAAACCCAGGCGGATATCGTGAAGTCGCCAGACAATGTGACGGGCTCTACGGCGACCGCCTGACTGCCGAGATCCAAAACACGAGGGATCGTTTCATCGGCCACAACTCGAGTCGAAGTTAGCGTCGCCCCGGCGGGAAGATCTGGCGTGCCTTCGGTGCTGTCAAAGTCGTAGAAGTTCACCCGGCTTGCGGGTGCGTCGCTTCCGTTTACGCCGTTCTGAATGACGCTTGAAATCTCATTTGCCGATAAAGCACTGTTGAAAAGGCCAATTTCGTCGATCCGACCGTCCAGCGTCGCGCCATGGGGTCCGGCTCCGCCAATCGTGTTGTAAACGTAGTTGCCCGTCCATGTGGTGGTCGAAATCGCGTCCAGTTCACCATTGATGTAAAGGCGCATCTCATTGCCTTCACGTACAATCGTGTAGTGCGTCCAATCATCCGTTTCCGTCGCCGTTTCAGCAATGATGACGTCGCGCTGTGGCCGACCCACAAACATTCTGAACTGGCCATTGTGAAAATTGAGGTTCTGGTTTGCGCTGCCACCAAGCGATTGCATGTTGCTGATGGTACCGTCCAAACTGGCCCAGGCAGTGATGGTAAAATCGCCGGACAAAACGGTTGGTTCCACCGATACCACGGCGCCACTCAATTCTAGTTCCATAATGCCTCCCAGACACTTTTTTATCGGAAATTAATATTTACGCGCGTAAACTTTTGGAGAAAATTAACCAATTGGAGCGGTCGGTCAACGGTATTGTGGCCGCTAGGTGATTAGATTGAGGCGGCGGAAATCGGGTCAGCACCGAACTTGGGAACACGTCCAGATCTGAGCTTTGCTTGGCAAGATCAACTGACATGGAAATGAGTGTCAGTTATTTGATTTTAGGCCGAAACTTCGTCTGTTAACTATTTGTTAACAATTGACTGAAAGCGTTAACTTGCCTGTACCCAACTCCCTCGGGAGGCACCCTCAGGAGGCGGAAGCTGCATTGGTAGCTTCCGTCTTTTTTTGAATTGTTGGAGAGGTATTTTCAGGCCCATTAATATCCCTTGGAAAGGCAACTAGGGGGGCATGCTGCGTGTGTTCTTCGACGATTTGAGAATACCGCTTCGATGGGCGGTAAAAATGTCGACTATCGTTTGACCTTTGTGGTCTTATTGAGAAATTGGACTGCCGCTTCGCTTTCTGGGTAGAGAAACAGGGCTATAATCATGAAAAGAAGGGCAAAAATAGCCATTCCCCCTGCCTCGCCAGCGATAACAAGACCCACCAATGATCCAAAGATGGCTCCGATCAAGGAGCAGACCGTCCATGACACAACAACGATTGTCCATTTGGGAGACACACGCTTCGAGCGATGTGTCGTCGGGCGATCAAGGTTCGTCATCTTCTTACTCCCTGGCGTTACCGCAACCCTATCGATTGCGCTCACCTGAATGAAATTCTCTTTATGCGGGAATCTCATTTGTAAAATGCAACCAGATATCTACCCGTACTATTCGTTCAATTGCCTATACAGTTGGGTAACTACTGAACCAATCCATCGCATCTGATGTAGGTGCCCGGTCACCTTTGAGAATGGGGAAAAATCCGGGATTGTTGTACGCGAAAACTCTTCGCCGCAACGAAGGCACCCAAGACCTCTTGGACTTAGGTCTCCGTGGTCCCGAAGATACCAGTTCTTGCTTCTTACAAGACTGCGCTCTTTGATGGCGCGAACCAGTTCGGTTCGTCCGCAGCCTCCAAGGGATAGCCTTTATGGACTTTTCGCTCCCGCCAGATATTGACGCGCTTCGCATCAGGGTCAGAGAATTCGTCGAAAACGAAGTGCTGCCGCTCGAAGGTGACCCTTCGACTTTTGATGCGCACGAAAACATCCGGCTGGATCTTTTGAATGATGTTCGGGCCAAGGCCAAGGCCAGGGGCCTCTGGGCACTGCAAGCCCCTCAAGATCGGGGTGGGATGGGATTGCCAATGGTCGCTTGCGCTCCTCTCTATGAGGAGGCCAATCGATCTATCTTCGGCCCAGTGGCTCTGAACTGCGCGGCCCCCGATGATGGCAACATTCGTCTGCTGTCTCAAGTAGGCACGGAAGCGCAGAAGGCCTGGTGGCTTGACCCGCTGATCAAGGGCGAGGTGCGTTCGGCCTTTGCCATGACCGAGCCGCATCCCGGCGGTGGCTCGGACCCGTCGATGATCCGGACGACCGCTACTCGGGATGGGGCCAACTGGCGCATTCATGGCCGGAAGTGGTTTATCACCGGAGCGGGCGATGCGAGCCACTTCCTTGTGATGGCGAAAACGTCAGATGACGCCCGGAAAGGGCTCACGGCTTTCCTTTTCCATCGGGATCAACCGAGATGGCGAATTGTTCGGCGTATTGGGATCATGGGCCCGGAAGAGCATGGCGGGCACTGTGAACTGGAGTTCGATGGGCTCGAAATCTCCGATGAAAACCGTCTGATGGAGGTGGGCGACGGCCTGAAGGCGACCCAGATCCGGTTGGGGCCTGCCCGTCTGACACATTGTATGCGCTGGCTTGGACTGGCCAAGCGATCCATGGAGATCGCCGCGGCCTATGTGTCCGAGCGAGAGGGATTTGGCATCAAACTGGCCGACCGAGAGTCGGTTCAGATCAAGCTCGGAGAGATCGCGCACGATATTCAGATCGGGCGACTTCTGGTCATGCATGCGGCTTGGAAACTCGATACCGGGGACTTCGCACGGAAGGAAATCTCATCCGCCAAGATCCATGTCGCAAATGCGTTGCACCGCGCCGTCGATACAGCCATCCAACTCAATGGCGCCCGCGGTTATTCTAAGGATACGGTTCTGGAATGGATCTATAGGTATGCGCGTCAGGCGCGTTTGGTCGATGGCGCCGACGAAGTCCATAAGATGGTCTTGGCCCGTTTCTGCCTGAAAGAAGGCTTGGACTACTGGTCCTGGGATGTCTGAATCGCTGAACTGGGATCGTCTGGATCGGTATCTGGCCCGCCACGTGCCGGGATATGCTGGTCCGCTGGAGGCAAACGCGTTCGCGGCGGGCCAGTCAAACCCGACCTATTTGCTGACGACACCCAACGCCAGGTATGTCCTGCGCAAGAAACCTCCCGGCGCACTTCTCAAATCGGCGCATGCAGTTGATCGAGAATACAAGGTGCAGCGCGCGCTTGTTGATACAGACGTACCGGTCGCGCGGGTTCTGCACTTGTGCTGGGACGAGTCAATTCTGGGCACAATCTTCTACGTGATGGAACATGTCGACGGGTGCATTTTCTGGGATCCGGCGCTCCCCGATTTAACCCCTTCGGAACGGACTAAGGTCTACGACGAAATGAACCGGGTCCTGGCAAGCATCCATTCTCAGAATGTTGAAGCGCTTGGGCTCGATGACTACGGACGTCCAGACGGTTACTTTGAACGTCAACTCAAACGATGGACGGCGCAGTATCGAAGTAGCCAGACAGAGACCATTCCAGCGATGGACAGGCTGATCGATTGGCTTGAACGAAATTTGCCGGAAGACGATGGTGCCGTGTCGCTTGTCCACGGAGATTACCGCATCGATAACCTGATGTTTGACCCCAATAGTCTCCAGATTAAGGCGGTCTTTGACTGGGAACTGTCAACGATCGGCCATCCCCTGGCGGATTTGGCCTATCAGGTCATGCACCGGTCTTTGGGCCGGGACTGGCATCTCCGCGGGTTGGCCGGGCTGGACGTTGAAGCGTTGGGTATTCCCTCTGAAGAGGCCTATGTCGACGCCTACATGTCGCGACGCGGGCTATCCTCCATCAACAATTGGCATTTTGCCAAGGTTTTTGCCTTTTTTCGTTTTTCCGCGATCTGCCAAGGCGTCATGAAACGCGATCTGGATGGCATTTCGGCTAGTCCAGATGCCGCCCATGTGGGAGCGATGGCGCGACCGGTTGCCGAAATTGGAGCAGAGCTCATCGGGCTGGAGCCCGGGCAAAGTCAGTCTCGCTTCTGACGCAACAACCTGTATGTTTGCGCAGGAACATCGCGAAAAAAATGGCTATGGGTGAAGAAGCAAAGGGCTGCTGCGCGCCGGCAAGATCAGAAACTGCCAATCGTAACAGAATGGTCGCCCGGCCTGCTCGTCCTTTCCATCCTGTACAGACGATTACAGTTCCTGGTGGATCCGCCATTATCGGAACTTCAACCCCTGTCTTTTCCGAAGATGGTGAAGGGCCGCTGCGCCGCAAAAAGATCAAGCCCTTTCAGATCAGCGCAACGACCATAACCAATGAGGCGTTTGCGCAGTTCGTCGCGGACACGGGCTATCAGACAGAAGCAGAACGCATCGGATGGTCGTTTGTCTTTCACTCGGATGTTCCCGCGACGTTGCCCGAAACCCAAGGCGTCGTGGGGTTGGAATGGTGGCGCAAGGTTGACGGGGCGTCCTGGTCGGCGCCCAACGGTCCGGGCACGGATCATGCGGGCCCAGATCATCCGGTTGTGCAAGTGTCGTGGAACGACGCAAAGGTTTTTGCGAGTTGGTGCGGTGGACGCCTCCCGTCAGAGGCCGAATGGGAACATGCCGCGCGCGGGGGTCTCGGCGATGAACCGTTCCCTTGGGGGCAGGCGGAACCGAATGATACCAGCTTTACGCCATGCAATATTTGGCAGGGTCGCTTTCCGACATACAACAGTGCCGCGGACGGCTTTGCCCGAACTGCGCCCGCCAAGTCCTTCGAACCGAACGGTTACGGGCTCTACAACATGGTCGGCAATGTCTGGGAATGGACTGCTGAGCCCTACCGTGTAAAGTCGCTCAAGAAGAACGCCGTTCGTAAGATGGAAGGCCTGCGGGGCTACAAGTTACTGAAAGGTGGCTCATTCCTCTGTCATCGAAGTTACTGCTTTCGCTACCGAATTGCCGCTCGGATCGGGAATTCACCTGACAGCACCACACCCCATCAGGGATTTCGCGTTGTCTGGGACCCGGCCTGATTTCCCTCGAACCCGTTTTGATGGGCGTCAGCCAAATCGGCCAATTAACGGATCACCCCGAATATGGGCCGTCAACTAATGATCCTCTCGCGTTAGGCGGTCTGACTTGTCAGACCCCTGCGGAAATAATCCATGGGGCCTTCACGCGGATTTGCTCGTCTCGCCGGGTCGGGCCCGTTACTCTTTATCGGCGAACTCCATGAAGGACCCCAGATGACCGAGAAAACTTACCGCGTCGGAGAATTGAGCGATACGCAACCCGCTCCAACCCAGTTTGAGCCCAAGCCGTTTCAAAAGGGGCGCCCGCCGGAACCGCTGAGCTTCGAAGTTGTCTTGACGGCCGAGGCCACGGAAAAACAGCGCAAAACCGGCACGGTTCAGGTCAACATCCCTGGCTTTTCTCCGGTCCGGTTTTTCTGTGACGAAGATATTCCCGTAGGCGATGATACGGCTCCGCCACCGCTGGCCTATATGTGTGCCGGAATCGGATTTTGTCTGATGACCCACCTGACGGACATCTACACGGCCCGAAAGATCAACATCAAATCCATGAAGTTGGAACAACGGGTCGGGTTCAACACCAACCTGTCCAACATGCGCCAGCTTGGCCACACGACCGAGGGGCGGACCGAACATATCGAAACCCACGTCATCATCGAAAGCGATGAGCCGGAAGACCGGATCCGAGATCTGATGATCGAGGCAGAGGATGCCTGCATGGCGCATTTCGCGCTGCGCAACCCGATCCCTTGGCGGTCACGCCTACTCCATAACGGCAAAGAACTGATGGATCACAGCGGGTAGCAGATGCTGCAAGCCGGAAAACCGGCGGGTTTCATGTTATTATGCGAAGCGAGGATGGCGTTGGACTGGCCTATGAAAATCGGAACGCTGCTAAGGCAGGATCAGAAGCCAGAACCACACCGAAACAATTGACCCGGCTGTTGCGACCAGGACGGAGGTCGCAGCAACACGTCGCGCGGCTCCGTAAAGGTTGGCAAAGACGTAAGTGTTGACGCCGGGCGCCATTGCGGCGGTCAGCACGGCGGATCGCATGGCGGGTGGATCCAGCGCCAATATGGACCCGGCGGCAAAGACGATCGCGGGATGCATGATCAGCGATATCGCGCAAACCATCAGGATGGTCTTCAGGTCACCTTCGGGTCGGTATCGCACCAAAATGCCGCCAAGCGCGAACAGCGCTGCCGGCAGAGCTGCGTCTGCGATCAGGTCAAGGCCCTGGTTGAAGGATCCGGGGATCGGAAGTGATGTGATGTTCGCGGTCAGGCCCAGTGCAATCGCAATGACGAACGGGTTACGGAACATGGCTTGCCCTACGCTCTTTGCCATCGTGGCAAGGCCGCCCCCTTTGTTGCGTGACACTTCCATCGCGGTGACGCCGACAAAATACAAAACGGGGGCGTGAAACACGATGATCGCAAAGTTCCCGACCAGCGCCTCCGCGCCGTAGGCCCGTTCTGTGATGGGCAGGCCAAGGAGAACTGTATTGGAAAAAAAACAGCAAAACCCGATCGCTATGGCGTCAGATCCATTTCGGCCAAAGAAGGTTCGTGCCCCCGCAAAGCCCAAGGCGAAACTCGCCAGCGCGCCGATATAATAGCTTAGTACGAGCGGTATGTTGGTGACGGCATCCAGCGAGATGTCGGAAATGGCGCGGAACAGCAAGCATGGAATGGCGAAATTTTGGGTAAAGGCGACTAGACCATCCACGGTGCTTTCGCTCATCAATCCCTTCCACGCGACAATGTAGCCAAAGCCAATGACCACAAAGACGGGAACGATGATTTCAAAAAGTGCCTGCATGCGCCGTCTGTTCGGGGGATCTGGTCAGAGGCGCGCTAACAGAAATCGGCGGTTGTGCAAGTGGGTTGGTGTCCACGGTCCAGCCAGAGGCGAAGGGGCGGTATTTGCAAAGACCGAACAGGTCGCTTCGTCGCTGACATGGTTCAAAGGCATCATGAGGCCTGTGCCGTGTAAGGGCTCAGATACATGCTTAGGACTTGGCTGCCTGACCTGTCGCAACCCTCAGCAGACCAAAAGGGCATCAACATTCCTAATGGAAACCGTCTTGAATTATGATGCTGGAAACTGACCAGTCCGCGCTATTTTCGCCTCAAACGAGGAGACACGACATGGAACTTGGCTTCTTCACAATGCCCATTCACCCGCTGGACAAGGACTGGCGGCTTTGTCTTGCCGAGGATCGGGAAGCCTTCCTGCTTGCCGACGAATTGGGTTTTGTCGAAGCCTATGTTGGCGAGCACGTGACCGATAAGGCGGAAAACATCACCAACTGCATGATGTTTATCGCGTCGCTGGCTTCGGCTGTCAAAAACATCCGTCTTGGTACGGGCACCGTGAACATGCCCAACCTGCATCCCGCCAAGATCGCCGCCGATATCGCGATGCTTGATCACATGCTGGACGGAAAGTTCAATTTCGGGATTTCTCCGGGAGGGCTCGCCACCGATGCCGAAGTGTTCGGCAACCTGGAGGCGGACCGGAATGCGATGTTCCTGGAATGTATCAATACCGTCCTGAAAATCTGGGAAAGCGAGGTTCCCTACGCGATCGACACAACGCATTTCGGGCGGATCACGACGGAACAGGCCCAGATGCCCGAAATTGGCCAAGGCATCATGCCGAAGCCTCTGCAGGAACCTCACCCGCCCATCGTCGTCACGGCGGTTGCGCCGTTCTCCAAGGGTGTGACTGAAGCGGCGGCGCGCGGGTGGGATCCGATCAGTGCCAACTTCCTTATGCCGCAATGGGTTGCGTCCCATTGGCCGAAATATGTCGAAGGCTGCGAACGGGCGGGGCGACCCGCCGATCCCGCCAATTGGCGTGTTGCGAAGTCTGTCTTTGTCGCCGACGATCTGGATACGGCGCGGCACTATGCGACCGACCCAGACAGTCCCTACGTTTTCTACTACAAGCAGCTCTATACCAAGCTGAAGAAACATGGCCGGATTAACCTGTTTAAGGAGCACCGGGACCAGCCAGATGAAGAGGTCACGCTGGAACATGTCTGCGACCGCCTGATCATTTGGGGCACGCCAGACAAAGTGACCGATGAACTTCTGGCGCTGCGTGCCGAAACCGGCGATTTCGGAACGCTTCTCTATGCCGGTAAGGACTGGGCTGATCCGGATCTTGCCCGGCGGTCGATGGTCCTGTTGGCGGAGCAGGTCAAGCCAAGCGTCAATAGCGCCGAAGCGTCGAAATCGAAAGCCGCAGAATGAACTCTGTCTCTCTATCCTCCGGTCTGAAACTGAACACTGCCGTTGACGGCGCTGCGGGCAACCCTTGGATCATACTGTCGAACTCGCTTGGTGCGAACCTGTCCATGTGGGATCCGCAAATGGATTTGCTGACAACGAAGTACCGCGTTCTGCGCTATGACACGCGCGGGCATGGGGGCAGTGATGCGCCCGCCGGACCCTATAGCTTCACCGATCTGGTCGGCGACGTTATCGCTTTGATGGACGCACACGAGATCGAAAATGCTGCCTTCATGGGGCTCTCCATGGGCGGGATGACGGGCCTTGGCTTGGCCTTGCACCATGCTGATCGGGTGTCGCGGGTGGTTTGTGCAGATGGGCGTGCAGATGCGCCAGATCCGTTTCGGGCCATGTGGGATCAACGCATGGCTGCCGTTGAAGAAAACGGCTTGGCGGGGATCGTCGATGGGACACTTGCTTCCTGGCTGACGGCAGATTGGCACGCGGCCAATCCCGATGATCTGGCGAAGATCCGGTCGATGGTTCTGGGCAATGATCCGGCGGGCTATATCGCCTGCTGCCTTGCTTTGAAAGATCTGGATTATCTGCGCCATCTGGGCGGGGTTAAGATCCCGATCCTTTATGTCGGTGGGAGCGAGGACAAGGGCGCGTCGCCAGAAACCATGGGCGCGATGGCAGCGGCAACACCGGGCGGCACGTACCTAGAAGTGCCGAATGCAGCGCATGTCGCAAACATCAACCGACCAGAGGCGTTCAACCAGGCGATTTCCGACTTTCTGGGTTTGTGATCACTGCTTGTCTTGCCGATAAACCTCGAAAACCGCCGCGGTGTCATGGGTCTCTGGCAAAGTGTTTGAGGCCGTCGAATAAAGCGCGTCAGCCACATCGAATAAGGGTGCTGTCAGGCCGAGCCGGCGCAGGTCGTCGCCAATGATCGAAAGGTCTTTCTGGAACATATGCAGCGTGGCGGTCGGCGGCTCGTAGTCGCCTGTTATCATCAAGGGCATGCGAAGGTCCGACATCTTCGATTGACCACCGCCGGTACTTAACATCTCATACGTGGTCTGCCGGTCCAGCCCCAGCGCGTCGGAATAAGCCAAAGTTTCTGCGGCGGCGGCGTTGTGGAGCGCAACCGCATGGTTGGCGACGTATTTCAGCCGGCTTCCCATGCCGAACGCGCCTGCCTCGATCACGCCTTTGGTGAAATGCGCCATGAAGGGGCGCGCGTGGGCAATGGCTTCTGCGTCGCCCGAAGCCATCATCAAAATGTCTGCGTCGCGCGCCTGCGCCCCGGTCCCGCTGACCGGGCAGTCCAATAGATGGATGCCGTTGGCCGCCAGGATATCATGCGCCGCTCCCTTGTCTGCCAGCGCAAAGGTGCCTGTTTCCAGGACGACTGTGCCGGGGGGCAACAGATCGGCCAGTTGCGTGCAAACCTCTTGCATGATCGTGGGCGACAGCAGCGACAGGATGACCAGATCACATTCGGCAATCCAGTCTCCCAGGGTTTCATGCGCGGTGCCACCGAGTTCTGCCAGCCTTTCGCGGGCCGATAGGTCGGGGTCGACACCAGCGACTGCAATACCGCCGGCAATCAGGTTCTTGGCATAAGCCGAACCCATGATGCCCAAACCGACGAGACCTACCTGTGCCATGGGTCGATATTCTCCTGCGGATCAAACATCTGCCAATTTGCCCAGTGCGGGATACAAGCGGGTGAAATCCTCTTCCTCCATACCCGCATCTACCGCGGCCTGAAGCCAAGCCAAGGTCTGGTGGCCAAGGCGCATCGGGCTGCCCAGCTCCTCTGCCAAGGCAACGGCCATGCCGACATCCTTCCTCAGGTTGAAGATGCGCGACCGCCCGTCCCAAGTGTCTGACAAGATGTGGTCAGGGAACCGCCGTTCAGAAATGAAACTGC